>JAITMR010000042.1 GCA_031277215.1 Burkholderiales bacterium | reverse complement strand
GCGCTTGGATACACTTCCCCTATGAAGTTCATGGAAGATTGGATCAACAAGCAACTCGCGCAGGAGAAGGCTGCATGATTCAAACGGGCACGGGAAACGAAAAACCGAGGGAAGGTCAGGCAGGCTCTTGAAGGGGAGGGAGCTTCCACCGTACCTTCGCGTGAATCTTTCCCTGGAATTCCACGAGGGTCTAAGATTTTTCGCCTTTATTTATCAACACGCCGCCGCTCGTCCGCGATCAAACGCAAGAGCGTTCAGTTCGGCGAGTGCCGGTTTTTTGGCGCGAAACCGTTCAACGATACGGTCTTTGAGTATTTCCGGTGCAAATGGCAGGTTTTCGGAGATAGCGCCCATCATCACGGTATTGACCAGTCGTTTGTCGCCCAATTCAAGGGCGATGGCGGTACCGTCAAAGTCGTAAACGCGCACATCTTGTTTGCGGATTTCTTCTACAGGATGGTGCGGATAAGGATAGAGTCCAAGCGAAACCACGGGCGGCTCTAGATGAAGGCGGTTGATCATGGCCACACCGTTCGGGCGTAAGTAATGGCACCAGCGCATGCCTTCAGCGGATTCAAAGGCGACAAGAATATCGGCTTCGCCACGAGCAATTTCCGGAGAGAAAACTTTAGGGCCAAAGCGAACATGGGACGATACGACGCCGCCGCGCTGTGACATCCCTGCCATTTCTGTTTTTTTGGCGTCGAAACCTTGCAGAATCGCCGTTTCACACAAAACTTCGGAGGCGGTCATCACGCCCTGACCGCCAACGCCGACAATGAGAATGTTGATGACTTGATGGTTATTGGGCACGGTTATTCTCCGGAAGCGGCAACGAGATTGATGGTTTTTGCGGGAGGCTGGGATGTTTGCACATGGCGGATGGCTTTGGGCGCACACGTTTTCTCGCAGAGGTTGCAACCGGTACACGCTACGGTGTCAATGCGGGCAAAAGCAAGTTCCACTTCTTTGCCGGAAGGTTTGATGGCTTTTTCGCGGCGCGTGACGTAAATCGCCGGGCAACCGACTTCAACGCAGTTGCCGCAACCGGTGCACAGCGGTTCATCGACTTCATAGGGTTTCAAAACTTTGTAGTAGTCGGTTAGCACGCAAGGCTGATTGGTGATGATGACCGACGGCCCCGGCGTTTTTGTTTCTTGCCGCAGTGTTTTGAACAGCACCGGTAGCTGATAGGGATCGACAACATGAATGCGATCTGAAGCGATGCCCAACGCTTCTACCAGTTTTGGAAAATCGACGCGCGGCGCGGGTTTGCCGTAAAGGTCGTGTCCGGTTCCCGGATTCTCCTGGCCGCCGGTCATGCCGACGGTGCGGTTGTCGAGAAGCAGGATGGTGACGTTGCCACGGTTGTAAGCGATGTCGAGCAAACCTTGCATGCCCATATGGAGGAAGGTGGAATCGCCGATGACGGCGACGATTTTTTTATCTTCGTCTCCCGGGCCACGCGCTTTGTCCATGCCCAGCGCAACGCCCATTGAAGCGCCCATTGAAATGCAGGTGTCCAGCGAGTTCCACGGTTGCCCTGCGCCCAGGGTATAGCAGCCGATATCACCAGAGATGTTGACGTTACGCAATTGCGACAAGGTGTAGAACACGCCCATATGCGGACAGGCGGGACACATGGTGGGCGGGCGAGGGAAGACGTCCAGAGTGGGGCGCTGATGAACGCCCGGAGTCGCTGCTGTGTCTGCTTGACCGAGCAAGGAGGCCAAACTTTTGCGTAAAACCGCTGGCGAAAGTTCGCCGTGAGCGGGAAGCAGGTCTTTGCCGTGGACGGCGATGCCTTGCGCTTTGATTTCGGTTTCCAACAAGGGTTCTGTCTCTTCAACTACTACCAGTTTTTCAACTTTGTTGGCCAACTCGCGCACCAGATTGGTCGGAAGCGGATGGGAAAAACCCAGCTTGAGGATGGGCGCGTTCGGGAATGTTTCGCGGACGTGCATGTAGGCGGCGCCGGAGGTGATGAAGCCCAAGTGGGTGTCGCTGCCGGGTTCAAGACGATTGAACGGGCTGCTTGCGGTTGCGGCGGCCAGCGCTTTGTCTCGCGCCAGCATTTTTGGGACGTGGTGTTGTGCGTTGCCGGGAACCATTACCCAGCGGCGCGGGTCTTTGGTAAAGCCGTCGGCAACACGGTGCGGTTGCCGTTCGCCCACGGTCATGAGGCATTTGACGTGGCAAATCCGCGTGGTCATGCGAAGGATCACCGGGACGTGATGGGTTTCTGAAAGCGCGAACGCTTCGAGTGTCATCGCATAGGCTTCTTGAGAATCGGAAGGCTCAAGAATGGGCAAGTGGCCGAAGCGCCCCCAGAAACGTGAATCCTGTTCGTTTTGCGAAGAGGAAAAGCCAACATCGTCAGCAACCGCGATGACCAGGCCGCCAACAACACCGGTCAGCGTTAGCGTCATCAGCGCATCGGACGCGACGTTCAAGCCAACGTGTTTCATCGCGCAAAATCCGCGTGCGCCGGTGAGCGAAGCACCAATCGCTACTTCCAGCGATACTTTTTCATTCACTGACCATTCGGCGTAAAGGTCAGGATAAAGCGCCAGGTTTTCGAGCATTTCTGTCGATGGCGTGCCGGGATAAGCGGCGGCGACACGAACACCGGCTTCCCAGACGGCACGGGCGACGGCTTCGTTGCCGGACATCAGCAGGCGCGAACCAGCAACAGGAGGGGTCAATAATTTTTGATTCAATGTTTTTCCTTTGAGCGGTTTTGAACGAGGCTCACCAAGCGGGCGTCTATGCCGTTTTTTGACGGTGGTCGATGACACGTATGGCTTTACCCATGGAACGCTCGATGGTTCCCGTTGGATGAACCTGTACGCGGCAAGAGATGCCGATAAAGTCTTTCAGGTCTTTCTGCACTTTGATGGAAACCCGATCCATCGCTTCCTGACCTTTGGCATACAGCGGCGGGCTGGCTTCAACATTGACGACCATCGAATCCAGGAAACCTTCTCTGAACACTTCGATTTGATAGAACGGCGAAAGTGTTTCGGTACGCATCAAAATAGCTTCGACTTGAGTCGGAAAGACGTTGACACCGCGGATGATCAGCATGTCGTCGGAACGACCCGAAATCCGGCGCATGCGTATATGGGTGCGGCCACATTTGCACGATGCCGGCTCCAGCACCGAAATGTCGCGTGTACGGAAACGCAAAACGGGGAAGGCTTCTTTTGTCAGCGACGTAATGACGATCTCGCCTTGCTCACCGTAGGGCAGAGGCTCTCCGGTGTTGACATCAACGCATTCAATCAGGAAATGGTCTTCCCACAGATGCAAGCCTTGTTTTCCTTCCAGACATTCGACGCCCACGCCAGGCCCCATCACCTCGGTCAAGCCATAGATGTCGAGCGCATCGATATGGAGACGGGATTCCAGCTCGTAACGCATTTCCTCGCTCCACGGTTCAGCACCAAAAATGCCGACCCGTAACGAAAGTTTGCGCAGATCAAAACCAAGCACTTTGGCTTCGTCGGCAATGTTCAGCGCGTAAGACGGTGTGCAGCACAAAGCGGTTGCATTAAAGTCGTTCAGCAGCATGATTTGTTTTTGTGTTTGTCCGCCCGACATCGGAATGGTCATCAAGCCCAGCGTTTCTGCGCCGTAATGCAACCCCAGCCCTCCAGTGAACAGGCCGTAGCCGTAGGCATTGTGCAGGCGATCACCGGGGCGCAATCCCGCTGCGCTCAACGAGCGTGCGACCAAATGCGACCACGTAGTAATATCACGGCGGGTATAGCCAACGACGGTTGGCTTGCCGGTGGTGCCCGATGAGGCATGGAGGCGGACGACTTGGTCGAGCGGAACAGCGAACATCCCGAAGGGATAATTGTCGCGCAGTTGCTCTTTCTTGGTGTACGGCAGAAATTTAACGTCGCTCAAGGATTGGATGTGATGAGGCTTGATTTCCAGCTCATCCATCGCCTCTCGGTAAAAGCGGACGGTTTCATAGCAACGTTCCACGGTTTTTTGCAAGCGCCGCAGTTGCAAGGCTTGCAGTTCTTCGCGTGGAAGTGTTTCGTTATCGACGTCAAAAATCATAAATCCCCAGCCGGTTCGTGTTGATCAGGTCAAGGGTGAAATGATACCCGATATCAGGCATCAACTTGTAATCAGCCCATGAAAAGGCTGTACGTCAACGGCCGCGCCGAGGGGCTGGGAGCCTGAATCCATCGGAAGTACGATGAAGCAATTGGCACGCGACATGGATGACAGAATGTTGGAACCTTGTGCCGATACCGGCGTGACAACACATTGGCCGTCTTCCATCGTATAGACCCCACGCTGGAATTCGGTGCGCCCTGGCGTTTTTTTGACCGGCGCTGTCAAGGTTGCGCGAAACGTTGGAAGCGCTGCGGGTGTTTGCCCTTGCAAGATCAGCAGCGCTTCGCGGACAAATTGATAGAACACGGCCATCGCACTGACCGGATTGCCGGGCAGACCAAAGAAATGGGCGTTGCCGAGCATTCCGTAGGCGAGTGGGCGTCCCGGCTTCATCGCAATTTTCCAAAACAACACTTTGCCCAAGCGTTCGAGCATGGCTTTGATGAAATCGGCTTCGCCGACCGACACGCCGCCGGTGGTGATGACGACATCGGCGGTATCGGCGGCAGAAGTCAGCGCGGCTTCAAGCGCTTCCGGTTGATCGACGACGACGCCAAGATCAATCGGCTCGACGCCGAGCTGTCGCAACATGCCATAGAGCGCGTAACGGTTACTGTCGTAGATCTGTCCGCTTGCGAGGGGGGCGCCAAGACTGACCAACTCGTCGCCGGTGGAAAAGAAGGCGACGCGCAACTTGCGATAGACCGAGATTTCACCCATGCCCAACGAGGCGAGCATTCCCAATTCCGCTGCGTGGATGCGCTGGCCGCGAGTAAAAACGGTTGCTCCGGAAGCAATGTCTTCTCCGGCAAAGCGGCGGTTTTGTCCTTCCGATGTGACGGCGTTGGGCGCGAGAATGGCGACGCCCATTTCTTCGCGTGTGTGCTCCTGCATCACGACGGTGTCGGCGCCGCGTGGCATCACCGCACCGGTGAAAATGCGAAGACATTGTCCCGAGCCGATTTCGCCGTCGAACGGATGACCGGCGAACGAGACGCCGATTCGCTGCAAGCGCGTTTCTTTTCCTGATACGACATCGGAAAAACGCAAGGCGTAACCGTCCATCGCGGCATTGTCGTGACCGGGAACGGCAATGGGGGAAACGATATTTTCAGCAAGCACACGGCCAAGCGCGTCGCGCAAATGAACGCGCTCAACGGCGCACACCGGCTCCAAACATTCACGGATGAAAGCACGCGCTTTATCGACCGACATTGAATCGGGATCGTAATCCGTGGCGTGAGAAAGCGTGTCCAATGTATTGAGCGTGTGTGGTGAAGCGTTCATGAAAAAGTTTCCTGAGATAAAAGCAGGCGTTGTTGGAGGAGTTCCAATTCGTTCTGCGTGTTAATGTTGTGAAAGGCTTCAGCTTGGTCGTCGAAGGGTACCTCAACACCGCCGACGCGGGAAAACCACAGCGCGACCTTGCGCTCGCCGTCCTGCAAATAAGCGGTGAGATCGGGCAGCACATGACGATTCGCCAGCGCAAAGACAGAATGCAGACGGTCGCCGGTTTTGGCAATGGCCAGCGGCGCGTTGTGTTGCTGCGCGGCGGCGTACAAACGTGCGACCAGATCACGCGGCAGCATCGGCGAATCGCAGGGCGCAGTGACAACCCACGGAGTACGCGCCTCGGAAAGCCCCGCATGCAAACCGGCGAGCGGGCCGGGGAAATTATCAAAAGCGTCGGAGATCACTGAATAACCGAAGGCGGCGTAACGCGACAGATGTCGGTTGGCGTTAATCAGAAGCGTACCGACTTGCGGACGCAATCGCTCGATCACATGCGCGGTCAACGTGCGATGACCGAGCAGAAGTAATCCTTTGTCAGCGCCACTCATCCGACGGCCAAGGCCGCCAGCGAGAATGAGGCCGGTGATGAGGTTGCTTTCCATGACAAAATGAGCGCCTTCCTATAAAGTTATAAAAGGCTAACACAGAAGTGGCTCCGTTTATTTAGACAATTTTTTGCGCTCGACAAGTGGTTTTTCTGCTATTAAACTGTGATGTTTTGCAGCGGTAGGTTAAAGTAAGCCATACCCGAAGTTTTCCGTCAAGCGCCGAGTGCAGTCGTCTCTAATCCCTGATCTCTGATCTTTGATTACATCGGCGCCACACCCACCAGCATCCGCTGAATCTCATGCAACTGGTCGCGCAGTTCCGCTGCCCGCTCGAATTCCAGGTTACGCGCTGCTTCAAACATGGCTTTTTCGAGCGTCCGCCATTCTTTCTCCAACGCTTCCTCCGACATTCCGGCGCCGTCTTTTCTCCCGCCCTTCCCTTGATAACGGCCTCGCTTCTCGGCGGCTTTGTATCCCTTCTTTTCTTTTTCAGACTCATAAACGCCGTCGATTATGTCGGTCACACGCTTGGTCACGCCACGCGGTGTAATCCCGTGCGCTTCGTTATAACGAATCTGTTTGCGTCGTCGCCGTTCGGTTTCGTCGAGCGCCGCTCTCATCGAATCGGTCATCTTGTCGGCGTAAAGAATCGCCGTTCCGTGAATATGGCGTGCAGCGCGTCCGATGGTTTGAATCAGTGAGCGCGTTGAACGCAAAAACCCTTCCTTGTCGGCATCGAGAATCGCCACGAGCGAAACTTCGGGAATGTCGAGCCCTTCCCGCAACAGGTTGATGCCGACCAGCACATCGAACTCGCCCAAACGCAAATCGCGGATGATTTCGACACGCTCGACCGTATCGACATCCGAATGCAGGTAGCGAACACGAACTCCATGTTCGGCCAGATACTCGGTCAAGTCTTCGGCCATCCGCTTGGTCAACGTCGTAACCAGCACACGTTCTTTTTGAGCAACACGCGCTGCAATTTCGCTCAGGAGATCATCAACCTGCGTCTGCGCCGGACGCACGTCCACTTCGGGATCAATCAGTCCGGTGGGGCGCACCACTTGCTCAACCACCTGCCCCGCGTGTTTTGCTTCGTAGTCAGCCGGTGTTGCTGAAACAAAAATGGTCTGCGGCAACAAGCGCTCAAATTCATCGAAACGCAATGGCCGGTTGTCAAGCGCCGACGGCAAACGAAAACCGTAATTCACCAGATTTTCCTTGCGCGAACGATCACCTTTGTACATGCCGCCCGTTTGCGGCACCGTTACATGGCTCTCGTCGATAAACATCAGCGCATTCTTCGGTAGGTAATCCATCAACGTCGGTGGTGGTTCGCCGGACGCACGACCCGTCAAATGGCGCGAATAATTTTCAATACCTTTGCAAAAACCGATCTCGACCATCATTTCCAGATCGAAACGAGTGCGTTGCTCGATGCGCTGCGCTTCCACCAACTTGCCTTCCGTCAAGAATTGTTCGCGGCGTTGCGTCAATTCTTCTTTGATGGCTTCCACCGCCGCCAGTGTTTTCTCGCGGCCAGTAACGTAATGCGACGACGGAAAAATCGTAAACCGCGTGATTTTCTGACGGACGCGCCCCGATAACGGATCAAACAGTTGCAGGGTTTCTATTTCGTCATCGAACAAACTGATACGCAAGGCGCTCTCGGCGTGTTCGGCGGGAAAAATGTCAATCACGTCGCCGCGCACGCGAAAGGTGCCGCGCTTGAAATCCATTTCGGCGCGTTGGTATTGCATTTCGGTCAGCCGCCGGATGATTTCACGCTGGTTTACTTTGTCACCTTGGCGCACATGCAAAATCATCGTATGGTATTCGGCGGGGTCGCCGATGCCATAAATGCCCGATACCGTCGCCACGATGATGCAATCGGGGCGCTCTAAAATCGCCTTGGTCGCCGACAACCGCATTTGTTCAATATGCTCGTTGATCGATGAATCTTTTTCGATGAACAAATCGCGTGCCGGAACATACGCCTCCGGCTGGTAATAATCGTAGTATGAAACGAAATACTCAACGGCATTGCTCGGAAAAAACTCGCGGAATTCCGAATACAACTGCGCCGCCAGCGTTTTGTTCGGCGCCATCACCATCGCCGGGCGACCGGTGCGGGCGATCACGTTGGCCATCGTGTAGGTTTTCCCAGAACCGGTGACGCCTAACAAGGTCTGGAATGAGAGGCCGTCGTTCAAACCCTCAACCAGCTTGTCCACCGCTTCGGGCTGGTCGCCCGCCAACAGAAAACTTTGCTGTAACTCGTAAGGACTTCCGGGAAACGTCGCTTTCATCGCGTCTTCACTTTGTCAACGCCGCCGCTCCACACCGACAACACCGGTGATCTCGCGCACCGCCTTCAACGTCGTTTGCAAATGCGACAACCCTTTGACTTCAGCAGTAAAATGAAAGCGCGTTTGGTGCTGGCGGCTCTGCATGTTGACCGACACCAGTCTCACCTTCTCGCGTGAAAAAACTTCTGAAAGATCGCGCAACAAGCCAGGGCGATCATTGGCATCGACCATGATATCGACGGCAAACACGCTCTCCGCCGTATCGCCCCAGTTCGCTTCGACCAGGCGCTCCGGTCGGGTCACTTCGATGCGTTTGATGTTCTCGCAGTTGCAGCGATGAACGGTCACGCCCTTCTCTCGCGTCACGAATCCGACAATCGCGTCCGGCGGCGCTGGTTTGCAGCAACGCGCCAGACTGGTCATCAACCGATCAACGCCGACCACCAACACGCCGCCGCTCCCCATCGCCTTTTTGTGTTGCCGCTCCGACAGCGACGCTTTTGTTTCGATCACATCCGGCGTTTCCGGTGACGCTGCGCCGGGCTTGACCATCGCTTGTATCATTTGCTGCAATTGGCGTTGGTTGATTTCGTCACGCCCTACGCTGACAAACAATTCATTGGCATTGGAAAAACCGCCCTGACTTGCCAGTCCTTCGAGTTTAATCAACGAAGCACCGGCACGCGCCAATTCTTTCTCGACAATCGCACGTCCCTGCGAAATCGTTTCCTCGATCTGTTGATGGTTGAACCACTGCCGAATTTTTGAACGGGCGCGATGACTGGCAACAAAACGCAGTTCCGTGTTCAGCCAATCGCGCGACGGCGCCCCCTGTTTGACTGCGACGATCTCGACACGTTGCCCGTTTTTCAACACATGATTGAGCGGCACCATCTGCCCGTTCACTTTGGCGCCACGGCAACGATGTCCCAGGTTGGTGTGCAACGAATAAGCGAAATCGATTGGCGTTGAACCGCTCGGTAAATCAACGACCTTGCCCTGCGGCGTCAACACATAGATGATGTCGGTAAACAAGCTGCTCTTGAAGGCCGACAAGAGTTCGCCCTCGTCGGATACCAAATCCTTCCATTCAAGAATCTGCCGCAACCAGGCAATCTTCTCTTCAAAACCGGCTTCGGCCTTGGCCGTCTGCCCGTAACTTTTCTCCTTGTAGCGCCAGTGCGCCGCGACTCCGTATTCGGAGTGTTGATGCATTTCCCATGTACGAATTTGTACTTCGACAGATTTGTCCTCAGGGCCGATCACGGCGGTGTGCAACGAACGGTAGTTATTGGCTTTCGGCTTGGCGATGTAATCATCGAATTCACGCGGCAACGGCGTCCACAAATGGTGAACAAGACCCAATACCGTATAACAATCCTTCACGTCATCAACCAGAATACGCACGGCGCGAATGTCGTACAGCGCGTCAATCTCCGCCTGCTTGCGTCGCATCTTGTTCCAGATGCTGTAAATATGTTTGGGGCGCCCGGTGATATCGGCCTTGATGTTCGCCGACGCCAACTCATTCTTCAGCGCAGCGATCACGTTCTCGATGTAGCGCTGGCGATCCACCTGCCGCTCATCGAGCAATATCGCAATCCGTCGGTATTCATCAGGCTCCAGAATGCGCAACGACAAATCTTCAAGTTCCCATTTGACTTGCCAAACCCCGAGACGGTTGGCGAGCGGCGCAAACAAATCCGCCACTTCCCGCGCCGTCTTTTGTCGCAACGCTTCATCGCCATGAAAAGCCAAGCGCCGAATCGTCTGCAACCGTTCGGCGAGTTTGATCAACACGATACGGATGTCTTCGACCATCGACAGCAACATCTTGCGCAGATTTTCCGCCTGCCGGTTGCGCTCAGCGACATCGACGCCTTGCGGCGTCATGTGAATCTCCTGCATGCGAAGCGTACCGCGAATCAGTGTCACCGCATCGTTGCCGTAACGCTGAGCAATACCTTCCTGTGTTTTTTCTTCGCTCCACGTCGGTTGGTGCGCCAACGGCAACAGCAACGCCGCCAACAACGTCACCGCGTCGAGGTGGAGATCGGCAAGAATTTTCACCATTCCCAGCGCGTGCGCCGTCCACAATTCTCCCGCTTCGGTAACGCCTCCGTCAACGCCTTGCCGCATCTCGTCGTAAGCCTGCGCCAACAAGGCGATTTCCGTTTCGCTGTAGGCGCTGCGAACGCGCTCAAGCCAGGCCGGAAATCCTTTATCTTCCGACTCCAAAGCCGAGGCTTCTTCAAACAGCGTTGCATTCTTCATCGTCGCCCAACTTTTTCCGACCGCTTCAGGAAGCCGCTTCTTCCTGCATCGCTTTTCTGACCACCTCAGCAAGATGCGCCGCCGAGGTGTGCGCCAGCGTTTCGTCTTCCGCTTCGACCATCACTCTCAAGAGCGGCTCGGTGCCGGAAGCCCGCAACAACAAACGGCCACGCTGTCCCAGCGTTTCCGTCATCGCCGCTTTTTCGGCGCACAAACGTGCGCTGTCCTGCCAGCGCCAACCCGCTTTCAACGGCACGTTAATCAGGCTTTGCGGGTACAGCACGACTTCACGCGCCGCGTCTTCCAGCGACACCTGTTGCTCAATCAACGCCCGCAACACCGCCAGCGCCGCCACAATGCCGTCACCGGTGCTGTGTTTGTCCAGACAAATCAGATGCCCCGAATTTTCTCCGCCGAGCAGCCAACCTTTTTGCAGCAACTGTTCCATCACATAACGGTCGCCGACAGCCGCGCGTTCCAACGCCAACCCGTGACGCGATAACGCCTGCTCAAAACCGAAGTTGCTCATCAACGTTCCGACCACGCCTTGCATCGCAACGCCGCGTCGCTGGTAATCGCGGGCGATGATGTAAAGCAGCACATCGCCATCGTAGATACGGCCTTTGGCATCGGCCATCATCAGCCGGTCACTGTCACCGTCAAGCGCCAGACCTAAGTCCGCCTGATGCGCCCGCACCTGTTCAGATAGAAAAGCCGTGTGCACCGCGCCAACGCCATCGTTGATGTTCAGTCCGTTCGGTTCGGCAGCAACGGCAATCACTTCAGCGCCCAACTCGTGCAACACCGGCGGCGCAACATGGTAGGCCGCGCCGTGTGCGCAATCAACGACAATGCGCCAGCCTTTCAAATCCAGTTCGTTTGGAAATGTGCTTTTGCAAAACTCAATATAGCGTCCCGCAGCATCATTCACACGCCAGGCTTTGCCGAGCGCGTCGGCATCGACGCAGCGCAAAGGCTGTTCCATTTCTTCCTCAATGGCCTCTTCAATGGCATCGGGTAATTTGGTTCCGGCGGCGGAAAAAAATTTGATCCCGTTGTCGAAATACGGATTGTGCGACGCGCTGATGACGATGCCCGCCGAGCGCCGCAACGCCCGCGTCAGGTACGCGACCGCCGGCGTCGGCAACGGCCCGGTTAAATAGACATCAACGCCCGCCGCCGACAATCCCGCTTCCAGCGCCGCTTCCAACATGTAACCGGAGGAGCGCGTATCCTTGCCGATCAGCACACCGGCGTGATCGACTCTGCGAGCGTCAACAGAGCGTGCCAGCACACGCCCCGCCGCCCAGCCGAATTTCAGCGCAAACTCCGGCGTGGTCGGCGTCGTACCGACACGACCGCGAATACCATCCGTTCCAAAATACCGTCGTTTCGTCATCGCTTTCCTTTCCGGCCTTTCTTCCACTTCTGGAAAATCCTACACCATCGCGCACCAGACACGTAGCGCATCGACCGTTTCACGAACATCGTGTACCCGAACAATGCTCGCGCCCCGCGCTACCGCCGCCAAGTTCGCCGCAATACTCGCCGCCAACCTTTCATCAACAGCACGGCCTGTCAGATGTCCCAGCGTCGATTTGCGCGACCAGCCTGCCAACAACGGATAACCCAGTGCCGCCAGTTCCGGCAAGCCCCGCATCAAAGCGAGATTATGCGCCACCGTCTTGCCAAATCCAAACCCCGGATCAAGCACAATTCGCTCACGCGCAACACCCGCCGCTTCCAGTGCGTGCGCACGCGCTAACAAAAACGCCTTCACCTCAGCCACCACATCACTATAAACCGGCGCCTCTTGCATCGTGCGCGGCGCACCCTGCATGTGCATCAAACACACCGCCGCCTCGCTACGCGCAACGACGGACAACGCCTCCGGCGACTGCAACGCCTGAATGTCGTTAATCATCACTGCGCCTGCGTCGATGGCCGCTTTCATCACCGCCGGTTTGACGGTATCGACCGACACCGCCACACCGCGCGTTGCCAGCGCCTCCACCAGTGGCAGCACCCGCCGCCGTTCTTCGTCGTCGGAAACCGGCAACGCGCCTGGCCTCGACGATTCGCCGCCAACATCAATAATGTCCGCGCCGTCGTCGATCATCGTTAACGCTTCTTTCAAAGACTGCTCGAAACTCGGCAACCTGCCGCAACCGGAAAACGAATCCGGCGTCACATTAACAATGCCCATCACGCAAGGGCGGTCAAGCAACCAGCGATGAGCGCCTGGCGCCAACGTGAGTTTCTTGTCGCTCATTTTTTCGTGGTTCATAACCTATGAGTCAAAGCAAAAGAGGGCGCCAATCACGCGCCCTCCCGAAACATTTACAACTCGCGCCGCACCACCGTCACGCCGGATTTGCCGATGGCGCCGCGTCGGGATTCTCGACAACCGTGTCGCCGCCGGATGATGAACTGGAAGCATCGCTGCTGTTGCTTGCTTTCGGCGCTCTTGGTGGCCGACCTTCCATGATGTCGCCGATTTGTTCCGCGTCAAGCGTTTCAAATTCCATCAACGCCGCCGTCATCGCTTCAACCTTGTCGCGACTTTCTTCCAGCAAACGGCGCGCCAAGTCGTATTGCTCATCAATGATCCGGCGAATTTCCGCGTCAACTTGTTGCATTGTCGCTTCAGAAACATTTTTGTGTGTCGTCACGGAGCGTCCCAGGAATATTTCGCCATCGTTCTCGCCATAGACCATTGTCCCCATTTTTTCAGACATCCCATACCGCGTTACCATATCGCGCGCTATGCTGGTCGCGTGTTCGAAATCGTTCGACGCGCCGGTGGAAACCCGATGGACGAACAATTCTTCCGCAACACGACCGCCAAACAAAATGGCGATTTTATTTAACATCTGATCTTGATACATACTAATGCGGTCGCGCTCCGGCAACTGCCAGGTGACGCCCAATGCCCGACCACGCGGCACAATCGTTACCTTGTGCACCGGATCGGTTCCCGGCAGCAAACACGCCACAACCGCATGCCCCGATTCGTGATACGCCGTGGCGCGTTTCTCGTCCTCGGTGAGAATCATCGAGCGACGTTCCGGTCCCATGAATATCTTGTCCTTGGCGTGTTCGAAATCTTCCATGTCAACCAGCCGTTTGTTAGCACGCGCCGCAAACAACGCCGCCTCATTCACCAAATTCGCAAGATCGGCGCCGGAAAAACCGGGGGTTCCACGCGCGATCACGTCCGCTTTAACATCGTTGGCCAGCGGCACTTTGCGCATATGAACTTTCAAAATCTGCTCGCGACCACGAATGTCCGGCAATGGCACCACCACCTGACGGTCGAAACGCCCCGGTCGCAGCAACGCCGGATCGAGAACATCGGGACGGTTGGTCGCCGCGATAACGATCACACCTGCGTTGGCTTCAAAGCCGTCCATCTCAACGAGCATTTGATTCAAGGTCTGCTCGCGTTCGTCGTTGCCGCCGCCAAGACCGGCGCCGCGTTGACGACCCACCGCGTCAATTTCGTCAATGAAAATAATACAAGGCGCGTTCTTCTTCGCCTGCTCGAACATGTCGCGCACACGCGCTGCGCCGACACCGACGAACATCTCGACGAAATCGGAACCGGAGATCAAAAAGAACGGCACTTTCGCTTCACCGGCAATCGCCCGCGCCAGCAAGGTCTTGCCGGTTCCGGGCGCACCGACCATCAACACGCCACGCGGAATGCGGCCACCGAGCTTTTGGAATTTCGAAGGGTCTTTCAGAAAATCGACTAACTCCTGCACTTCGTCCTTGGCCTCATCGCAACCGGCAACATCGGCGAACGTCACTGCGTTGTTCGAGTCGTCGAGCATCCGGGCGCGGCTCTTGCCGAACGAGAAAGCGCCGCCTTTGCCGCCGCCCTGCATCTGTCGCATGATGAAAAACCAGAGGCCGACAATCAGCAACAACGGAATCAACGACGTGAGCAAAACTTCGACGAACCAGTTGCGGTTCGCTTTCTCCGCTTCGACCTTGACGCCGCTCTTGATCAGGTCATCGACCATCCATATATCGTTGGCGCTGTAAGTAATGTGTTTCTGACCGCTTTTGTCTTTCCAGAGTATTTTTTGCCCGTCGATCACTGCCGATTCGACGTCCCCGCTCCTCGCCTGTTCCTTGAAGTCGGAATAAGCGATCGGCTCGTTGCCCCTTTGCTGGTTTTCAAACTGCCTGACCGCCATCAGCACGACCGCCAGAATCACCATCCAGACACCAAAATTCTTTGCCCAATTATTCAATGCTTGCTCCTTGCCTGATGAGGCGTCTTCCACCGCCCGCTTCTTCCCGCTCGTTTCTTCCAAAAACCAGCGAGCGAAAATTTCGATTTAACTTATTATTGTAACGGCGCTGAAGCCCCAAGACCAGCCTTTGATATTGTCACTTCCAGTAAACCCTGGTTATGTGCGCCCATTTACACGGCGCCATGAAACCCCTTCCCGACAACATAAATTTCCCGACTGCGCCCGCGTGACGACTTCGGTTTACGCACATACACCTTGTCGAAATACGCCGCCGCCTGCTTCCGAAATTCGTCGCTACCAGCGCCTTGAAACAGCTTAACCGCAAAATCGCCGCCGTCGCGCAAATGAAGCGCGGCAAATTCCAGCGCCAACTCGGCCAGCCCGATGCTGCGTGCCTGATCGGCCGCCTCTACTCCCGATAGATTGGGCGCCATGTCCGACAACACAAGATCGACCGGCGCACCCTTCAATGCCTCCCGCACCGCCCGCAAACCTTCCTCCGCCGCAAAATCGCCCTGAATGAAATCGACCCCGCTGATTCCGTCCATCGGCAAGAGGTCGATGGCGATGATTTTCACCTGCCCGCCCAGCCGCTCACGCACCACCTGACACCAGCTTCCAGGCGCCGACCCCAGATCGACCACCGTCATTCCGGGACGCAGCAAGTGATCCCGCTCCACCAGTTCGAGCAGTTTGAACGCTGCCCGCGAACGGAAACCTCGACGCTGCGCCTCCTTCACATACGGATCGTTCACATGCTCATGCATCCACGCCTTGCCGAAACGATGCTTCTTGCCGCTTTTATTAAGACCTGTCATTTTCATTCCGAAATCCTTGCCGGTTCAGGTAAACTTGCCGGATGTTGACATTGACCCCCACCGAACGCCGCGCCCTGCGTGCCCAAGCGCACACACTTTCCCCTGTCGTCATCATCGGCCAGCACGGGTTGACTCCTGCCGTGCTGCGCGAGATCGACCACGCCTTAAACGCCCACGAACTCATCAAAGTGCGCATTTTCAACGATGAGCGCACCGAACGCGAAGCGTTGCAACTCGCCGTTTGTCATCAACTGACCTGCGCACCGGTACAACATTTGGGCAAATTGATCGTCCTCTGGCGTCCGGCCTCGCCCAAGGCAGAGACGACGCCGAAGCCGCCCAAGCGCCCCGCCAAGAAAGCCGCGAAAAAAGCGCTTCCCGGCGCAATCAACCGTCATGGGCAGGCGATTAAGCCGCTGTCGGCACGACAAGCGCGGCAGCAAACGCAGCAACCGGAATGGCAATCGCCGCGACAACTGACTCGGCAACCCCACGATACCGGCAGAACGCCCTTTTCCGACCGATTCACCGACGAACCCACCTCCAAGCACCGCCGCTCGCCACGATCTGTGGGTCATGGCCCCAGCAGTTCCCCCGGTTCCCGCGCAGCAGGCGGCAAACCGCCGTTTCAACAAACAAAAACACAGACAAAATCGGCAGCGAAACCGTTTGCAAAACAACCCTTAAAACGAACTGCGCAGCAGCCTCGCGGCGCTTCCAGCACACCGTATTCGGCCAGCAAGCAGTTGACCGGTCAGCAACCGACTACCCGTCGGCGACTCGGCGGTCGCGGGAAAGCATGATTCTACCAGCCGACGAAAGATACCCTCTCGCCCGCCTCTTTGCTTGGCACTGGATTCCCGCCTCCGCGGGAATGACGGAGCAAGAGGTGCCGTTCTGCTAGAATCCGGCGTTCCTGGGGATAAAAACCGTCATGACAAAAACGATTCCTTTGCTCGACGCCGCCGAATTCGCGCAGCAGCAATTTCAGCAAACCGTGCGCAACATGCGTCTTGCCCAGCCCGAAGCGTTGCCGTCTCCCCTTCTCGACCCTCGGCAACGCCCGTTGCACGACCTGCGTATTTCAGTGACGGATCGCTGCAATTTTCGCTGCACGTACTGCATGCCGAAAAATGCGTTTGGCCGCGACCATATTTTCCTGGAGCACGACGAAGTACTGCGTTTTGAAGAAATCGCCCGCCTGGCGCAACTCTTCACCCATTTGGGTGTGCGCAAAATCCGGCTGACCGGCGGCGAGCCGTTGCTGCGTAAAAACATCGAACGGCTGATCGAAATGCTGTCAGCGATTGACGGCATCGACCTGACGCTGACCACCAACGCCTCAATTCTCGCCAAAAAAGCGCAAAGCCTGCGTAACGCCGGTCTGCAACGAATCACCGTCAGCCTTGACGCCATTGACGACACCACATTCCGGCAAATAAACGATGTAAATTTCCCGCTCACTCGTGTGCTCGAAGGCATTGACGCTGCTAACCGCGCCGGCTTTATGCCGATCAAAATCAACACCGTCGTCAAACGCGGCGTTAACGAAAACGCGATTCTGCCTTTGATTCGCCACTTTAAAGGTAGCGGTCACATCGTGCGCTTCATCGAATTCATGGATGTCGGCGCCACCAATGGCTGGCGAATGGATGACGTTGTTTCCGCTGTCGAAATCGTTGACACCATCAACGCCGAATTCCCGCTCGAACCCATCGATCCCAACTACCAAGGCGAAGTAGCCGGACGCTGGCGCTTCAAAGATGGCAACGGCGAAATCGGCGTGATCGCCTCTGTTACACAAGCGTTTTGTCGCGACTGCACACGGATGCGCCTGTCCACTAATGGCCAGTTATTCACCTGCCTTTTCGCCGACCGTGGTTACGACTTTCGCGCATTGCTGCGCGACGGCGCCGACGACAACACCTTGATCCGCGCCATCGCCACGCTGTGGCAAAACCGCGACGACAACTACTCCGAGCAACGAACCGCCAACACCCCGCGCACCAAAAAGATTGAAATGTCGTACATTGGCGGTTGAGACGTTTTGCGACGACATCATGCGCCAACTTGCTGATAAGGAACAGGGGTTCTTGAAGCCGCAATTTGCGATCTTAAATCTTGACACGCAGAACGAATTGAAACTCCTCCAACAACGCCTGCTTTTCTGATCCCCGATTCCTAATCTCTGACACCTACCCTCACGCCGAGAAAAAGGCTTTCATCTTTTCCATCCAACTTTTGGCGCGCGGGCTGTGTCTGCCGGGGTCTTCCTGAGAGATGGTTTCAAATTCGCGCAGCAGTTCTTTTTGTCGCGCCGTTAATTTCTGCGGCGTCTCAACGATCACATGGCAAAAGAGATCGCCGGTGCGTTGTCCGCGCACCGGTCGGATGCCTTTTTCTTTCAACCGGAAAACTTGTCCCGTCTGCGTTTCCGCCGGAACTTTGATTTTGGCGTGGCCATCAAGTGTCGGAATTTCAATTTCACCACCAAGCGCCGCCGCCGCAAAACTGATCGGCATTTCGCAATGCAGGTCGGCGCCCTGACGCTGAAACACCGGATGCTGTTTCAGATGAATCACCACATACAAATCGCCCGGCGGACCGCCGTTGATGCCCGCTTCGCCTTCACCGGCCAAACGAATCCTGTCGTCCTGATCGACGCCTGCCGGAATTTTGACCGACAGCGTTTTCTGCTTTTTGATGCGCCCTGCTCCGTGGCAATCGCCGCACGGCGTCGTCACGACGTTGCCGCGACCGTGGCATTTCGGACAAGTTTGCTGCACCGAAAAGAATCCCTGCGAGATACGGACTTCTCCGCGACCGTGGCAAGTGGGACATGTTTTCGGTTCGGTTCCCGGCTTGGCGCCGCTACCGTGACAGGTTTCACAGGTTTCTTGCGTCGGCACCCGAATCTTCAATTCGGTGCCACGTGCTGCGTCTTCGAGCGACAGTTCCAGGTTGTAGCGCAAATCGGCGCCGCGATATACGGCATTCGCCCGCCCGCCGCGCCCCTGTCCGAAGGCTTCGCTAAAGATGTCGCCAAAAGCGTCGGCGAAGTTACCAAAGCCGCCGAAGCCCGCCGCGCCCGCACCGCCGAAGCCGCCCATGTTCGGGTCAACACCCGCATGACCGAACTGATCGTAAGTCGCACGTTTGTTGGCGTCGCTCAATATTTCATACGCCTCTTTTGCTTCTTTGAATTTTTCTTCCGCGTCTTTGTCGCCGGTGTTTCGGTCCGGGTGGTGTTTCATCGCCAGCTTGCGGTACGCTTTTTTGATGTCCTCCTCGGAGGCATCGCGGCCTAATCCCAATACTGTGTAGTAATCGCGCTTGTTCGATGTGGCCATGATTGTGAATCACCTTCCTTGCTTCGTCTTCACCGCTTTCAATGCTTTATCTAACTTCTTTCCCAACGTGTTTTCCAGAAAATACACCGGACAAGGCATTTTTCCCTGTCCTGTGTTGTTCCTTTCTTACATCGGAATTACTCTTTTTTGTCTTTCACTTCGGTATATTCGGCGTCAACCACTTTGGCGTCGTCACCGGGTTTGCCGCTGCCATTGGTTGCCCCCTGAGCGCCGCACTGTGCAGCTCCCTCTGCCTGCGCCGCTGCAGCTTCCGCTTGTGCGGCAGCATAGATCGCTTCGCCAAGTTTCTGCGACGCCGTTGCCAGCGCCTCGCTCTTTGCCGCCATCGTTTCCTTGGCCGCATCTTTTTCTTTCAACGTTTCTTCGGCGTCTTTCAGCGCTTCTTCGATCTTGGTCTTGTCATCGCTACCGATCTTGTCGCCGTACTCAGCCAACGATTTCTTGACGCTGTGAACCAGACCATCCAACTCATTACGCGCCTGCACCGCTTCCATCAACTTCTTGTCTTCATCGGCGTGCGCTTCGGCATCTTTCACCATCCGATCAACTTCTTCGTCAGACAAACCTGAGTTGGCCTTGATCGTAATCTTGTTTTCCTTACCTGTTGCCTTATCCTTGGCCGACACATGCAGGATACCGTTAGCGTCGATGTCGAACGTCACTTCAATCTGCGGCATGCCGCGCGGCGCTGACGGGATGCCTTCCAGATTGAACTGGCCAAGGCTCTTGTTGCCGCTCGCCATATCACGCTCGCCCTGCAATACATGCACAGTCACCGCGCTCTGATTGTCGTCTGCGGTTGAAAAGACTTGCGATGCCTTGGTTGGAATCGTCGTGTTTTTCTGGATCAGTTTGGTCATCACGCCGCCCAGTGTTTCGATTCCAAGCGACAATGGTGTCACGTCAAGCAGCAACACGTCGCGCCGCTCACCGGCCAACACCGATCCCTGAATCGCCGCGCCCACCGCCACCGCTTCGTCGGGGTTCACGTCTTTGCGCGGCTCTTTGCCGAAAAATTCTTTGACTTTCTCTTGCACCTTCGGCATCCGCGTCATGCCGCCGACCAGAATCACGTCGCCGATATCGGAGATTTTGACGCCCGCGTCCTTAATCGCCGTCCGGCACGGCACAATCGTGCGCTCGATCAAATCTTCAACCAGCGCCTCGAATTTGGCGCGGGTGATTTTCATCGACAGGTGTTTCGGCCCCGACGCATCCGCCGTGATGTACGGCAGGTTGATTTCGGTTTGTTGCGAACTCGACAATTCGATCTTCGCTTTTTCCGCTGTCTCTTTCAGCCGCTGCAACGCCAGCACGTCGTTCTTGAGATCGACGCCCTGATCTTTTTTGAATTCGGTGACGATGTAGTCGATCAACCGCTGGTCGAAATCTTCACCGCCGAGGAAGGTATCGCCGTTGGTGGACAACACTTCAAACTGATGCTCGCCGTCAAGCTCGGCAATTTCGATAATCGAAACGTCGAACGTTCCGCCACCAAGGTCGTACACCGCAATTTTGCGGTCGCCCTCTTTTTTGTCGAGGCCGAACGCCAGCGCCGCCGCCGTCGGTTCGTTGATGATCCGCTTGACTTCAAGACCGGCGATTCTGCCGGAATCTTTGGTCGCCTGCCGCTGGCTGTCGTTGAAGTACGCCGGAACTGTAATCACCGCTTCGGTCACTTCTTCGCCGAGATAATCTTCCGCCGTTTTTTTCATCTTGCGCAGAACTTCCGCCGAAATTTGCGGCGGCGCCATCTTGTTGCCGCGCACTTCAACCCAAGCGTCGCCGTTGTCGTTCTTGACAATCGAGAATGGCATCAGGTCGATGTCTTTCTGCACTTCCTTTTCTTCAAAACGGCGACCGATCAACCGCTTCACCGCAAACAGCGTGTTGCGCGGATTGGTCACTGCCTGCCGCTTGGCCGGTGCGCCGCAGAGGATTTCGCCGTCCTCCATATACGCCACCACCGATGGCGTCGTCCGCGTACCTTCCGAATTTTCGATAACCTTGGGTTGGCCGCCTTCGATGATCGCTACGCAACTGTTGGTCGTACCCAAGTCAATGCCAATGATCTTGCCCATTTTGTGTTCTCCGTGATTTATTGAGTTTGCTGAAAATTTCGATGGCTGTTAAATGGGGGCGGTTTGTTCCAACTCAAGCCCCTCTTTGATGCCATGACGCTTTCTTTACGAGGTTTTTTCTTTGGCGACAATCACCATCGCCGGTCTTAGAACCCGGTCATGAATCAGGTACCCTCTCTGGAATACTTCCACCACGGTATGGGCGGGCGCGTCGGACTCGATCATCTGCATGGCCTCATGCCGGTGCGGATCGAAGGGTTGCCCCCGTGGGTCAATTGCCTGAATGTGCGCTTTCTCGAAAGCGGCGTTCAACTGCTTCAGCGTCAGCATCACGCCGTCCCGCATTTGTTGGGGTGTGGCGCTCTCTGTTATCAACGCCAGTTCCAGCGCATCCTTGACCGCCAAAAGGTCGGCGGCAAAACGTTCAATGCCGAATTTCCCCGCCTTGGCGATTTCCTCACGCGCCTGTCGGCGTGCGTTTTCCGTTTCGGCACGCGCCCGTAGAAACGCATCTCGCAACTCCTGAGCTTCCGCTTCGGTCTTCTGTAACAAGGCGGCCAAGTCGACCGCAGCATCCGCTGGCGGAGACTCAGCCTCCGGCATCGCGTTGGCCGGAGCCGTCATTTCATGATCCGTCGGCACCGGTTCTGTGTGTTCGGGTGTATGTGGCATCGCTTTCTTCCATCATCAAATATCATTTATAGATGGAGGCAGTCAAAAGATTTTCAAGACCTTGAAGCGCAAAATTTACCGAGAAGGCGTTTTTTCGGAAACCGGCTTCGTTTCAGCCACTGTCGCCGCCTCGGACGCCGTCATTGGCACAATCTCCTCTCCATTGATCGTTTCTTCGTGCTCGCCGTTCACGCCGTTAGAGCCGTTCGGGTTGTCAAGAACGCGCTTCATTTTCTCGACATCCAGCCCATTTTCCCACTTCGATATCGCGACTGTCGCCACCGTATTGCCAACCAGATTGGTCAACGCCCGTGCTTCCGACATGATGCGGTCAATCCCAAGAATCAGCGCCAGCCCGGCCACCGGAATTTCCGCTCCCGGCACCGACGACAGCGTTGCCGCCAGCGTCACAAAACCGGAGCCGGTCACCCCGGCCGCCCCTTTTGAGGTCAGCAACAAGACCGCCAAAACCATCAACTCTTGCCCCAGCGTCAGCGGAATGTCGCACGCCTGAGCGATAAAAATCGCCGCCATTGTCAGATAAATGGCCGTTCCGTCGAGATTGAACGAATAACCGGTCGGCACCACCAGCCCCACCACCGATTGATTGCAGCCGAGCCTTTCGAGCTTCTTCATCAACTGCGGCAGCACCGATTCGGACGACGACGTACCGAGCACAATCAACAATTCTTCCTTGATGTATTTGATCAGTTTCCAGAGACTGACCCCGATAAAGCGGCAAAGGCTACCCAGCACCACGAAAACAAAAAGAAAACATGTGATGTAAAAGCACAATATGAGTTCGCCCAGCGACAGCAGGCTGGAAACCCCCTGCGACCCCACCATGAACGCCATCGCTCCAAAAGCCCCAACCGGAGCAAGCCGCATAATGAAACCGATGATGGTAAACATCACTTGCGCCAGACTTTTGATGCCCTTGACAATCCCTTGCGCCCGTTCGCCTGCCGTCGTCAACGCAAACGCAAACAGCAGCGAGAACATGAGCACCTGCAAAATGCTGCCTTCGACAAAAGCGCCGACCACACTGTTCGGAATAATCCCCAGAAGGAAATCAACGAACGTCCGATTTTTTCCTGTCTGCGCGTATCGGGAAACCGCTTCCGCATCGAGCGTTGCCGGATCAATGTGCATTCCCGTTCCGGGTTGCACCGTGTTGACGACCATCAGGCCGATGATGAGCGCCAATGTTGTAAACACCTGGAAATAAATCAGCGCCTTACCGCCAACCCGCCCGACTTTTTTCAGGCTTTCCATCCCGGCGATTCCGGAAACCACCGTACAAAAGATGATCGGCGCAATGATCATCTTGATCAGCTTGATGAACCCGTCGCCAAACGGCTTCATCTTCACACCGAATTCCGGCATGAAATGCCCTAGCAGAACACCCAGAATAATGGCGACGACAACCTGAAAATACAGAACTTTGTACAACGGCTTTTTGCGTGGTTTTATTATTTCTTCCTGGCTCACTTACATTTCCTCTATACGACAGGCTCGTTAAAAGCATTTAAACTGCAAAGAACGCAAAGAAAAAGCGGCGGGACATCTGGAATCAAAACGGAGGTTTGTCGATCCATGATATGTATATCGCGTACAATATCCCTCACCCGACTTTCTTTGTGCTCTATGCGCCCTTCGCTGTCCATTTGCTCATTCCAGATAACGCGCCTGCAACGCCACGCGACCAGCGCTGTCTAGCCCGAACTCTTCCTTTAAATATCCAACTATACCGCCATAGCGTGATTCGATCGCATCAAGCGCCGCTTCGATAAACGCTTCGCGCGCAGAAAACAAACAAACCAGCGCGTCGAATTTTTCTTTCATCCGTTGCCGATCCATGGTCGCCAACCAGCGCTCACGATACGGCGCCAGCGATGTTTCCGTCACCATATAATCTTCAATCACCGTCTGCCGCGACGCGCCCAGCACCAGCAACACAATGGCGCTGCCCACGCCGGTGCGATCCTTGCCAATCGCGCAATGTTGCACGAGACGCGGCATCTCCGGCGCACGCAACCAACTCAACAAGCGCCGATACGCCGGATTGCCGAACGGAAGCCGCTGATATAACTCTTTCATGAAAGCAGACGCTTGCCATTCGTCGTCCGTATAAGAAAGCAACTGCATCGGACTCGCGCCGTTTTCCCAAAAACCCGGATTTGCCGGAACGCACTCGTACTGCACATCACGCCACAACGGATCCGGTCGCCGCCGCATTTCCGCTTCATCGCGGTAATCGAGCACATGCGTCACCGGCAACGCTGCCAACGTTTCCATATCCTCTATGGTCAACTCATCCAGAACGCCGGAACGAAACAACAACCCAGGCTTGACCGTTCGCCCGTCGGCCATTCGACAACCGCCAAGGTCACGAAAATTAACGCCACCTTTTAAATGAATTTTCAGATTCGTTCCCATGAAAGGTCTTTGTCGCTTCTTTAAGCGCCGAAGCACGCTCGTCGCACTTCGTCGTTATGCAACAACGCCTGTCCGCTGTCGGATAATTCTGTCGTTTTCAAAAACGCACCCACGAGTCAATATAACCCATCAGTATACATGAACTCACTCCAGAAATACAACAAACGCATAGACAAAAGGTTTCTGCGCTTTCTTTGGCGGCGGGCAACCTCTGATTCAGGTCAACGCTTACGATATGACAAGATTCCCGCCTCTGGTAGTCTTCAAGGATGCAAAGATAGATAGATTTAGCATTATCCTGAAAACCTCAGTTGACCGCTTGTAAATCTATGGAAAACCGCATGGCAGCTTGCGGTGGAGTCTTTTTTAACGCTCACCCATTGGGTGAGAGCGCTACGTACCCGCCAGCACAGCGCACGACGCGCCATGCTGTGTTGCTCCTCCTCGCGGGGTGGCGGCCTGCGTCGTCGTCGCGCCTTGCCTGGCACGCCGTGCGCAGCACTGGCAAGTACGTCCAACTGAGGTTTTCAGGATTATACGACGTGTTTCGTTCGGTCTTGAAAAGACCGTTCGCATAAAAAGAGCGCGGCCAATATAGCCTTATAGTGAATCGCGTCAATTTTTAGACGAGGCGGCCAGATAAAGCCGTGAAGGCAGACAGTGCAGGTAGTACGACAAGGCCAACAAGGTATAAAAGTATGCGATTCACTATAAAACCACGCTTTCACAGACAAAGCGCAATCTCATGGGAAACGGCAACAATCAATAGAGGGAGAACGCCACCCTCCCTCTACTTCAGCAAGCAAGTTATTGTGTTTACGCTCAACAATTATTATTTTGACAAACCCCATCCCCAAGAATGTTAGTTGGGATAGCACCATCCCGCCCATCGTCATAAGCTGTCCATCTTCTGACAGTATCCCTGGAGATTCCTGCATAAAACCCTGTCGCGGTACCGTCACAGTAGTCCTTGCCTGTAACGTCTACCCAATCTTCATAAGGAATCCGATACCCTCCATGTAAAACCGTACCGTCTGCCTTTCTGCGTACCCAGTTCATGCTGTTTTTATCGACATTACGCACCCGCTCCCGATCCCAAGATATTGTTCGGTTGCTACAGACATTGATGACCCGCTGATCTCCATAGCCAGCACCATAAAGCTCATTATTTTCTGTCAAATAGAAAACCGCTTCTTTCGTCGCTCCGACACTTTTAAGGCTTCCCGCCAGTTTTCGCTTCACTGGCACAGTACCGTACACTTGAAAATACGCACCACCACCGGGGGTTCCCCCCCATGTATAAAGCGCTTTATCATCATTCTCAGGAACAGCAACGCCTCCCGCGTAGCGAGCGATCAATTTCGTAGCTCTCGGGCACTCACGCGATGTCCCTGCATCGGGATCCCAACAATTCGATGCCGAACCCGGTCCCATAATCACCCGCGGTTGATAAAAGTAATTACCATCACCAGCGCCAACACTAGCACCGACACCTACGTGCCGCGACAAACCGGAAACGACAATACGCCCATCCGCCAACAACGCCCCTGTCCAGCCATAGCCCCCGTTGACATAAACAATATCCTTGGCGTAGCCGTCGTACTGGGTCAGCCTCTCCGGCATTCGAACGTAAACGTCGAATCCTTTGTTAACCAGCGCGTGAGCAAAGCTTCTTCCCCATCCCCATAATGTATATTTACCCCCTTTATCGACAGACACGGCATATTGCCCCTCGTAAGCGCCGCCCACCAAAACTACCCGCTCTTTGTCGCCGTTTTTATCGACAAAGTAATGAGAGATATTTAGTGGCGCTGTTTTATTTCCGCCTGTCCCTGTTGTTTGCCCAAAAACGTTACTTCCCCAAGTGTAAACGTCTCCATCGCTTGTAATGGCGATCACGTTGTATTCCCCGCCGTCAACGTACGCAATTCTTTTCTTGATCTGCGCCGTTGGCGTTGTCGTGCCAAACACCGGGCAAGGCCGCGACTGATAATGAGGTCCGCTAGCAGGTGTGCCGGCTATAGAACCGTATTCCCTTGCTTCATAGCCGGTATTGATACAACCCGCCGTTCCATGAAGACTGTCGCCCCACGCCCACAACTCGCCTTCTTCAGTTAACGCGAACAACGTATGGGCTGTTGTAAATAACCGAATGACTTTCTGGCTAGAAAGCAGGTGAGACGTGTCTTTAAACGCTTTAACGGTTTCAAATCGTGGGAGCCCTTTCCGAGCGCCCTCAGAGTTGTGTTCGTATCCTCGCACTTGAGTGGTTCCGTAGCCGGGATAAGGATAGTAGTCAGAATTCCCGCTATGACCATTCATGCGATAACCCCACACGACAATATCGCCGCCCGTGCCATCGCTTTTTTTAGGCGTCGCCATTACCGCCGACGAAATCAAACTTCCCACGCCCAGCCCTTCCGCTTGGCCTCTTAGCTTGGGGCCAGGCAAAACAGAGTCGCGGGAATCCGCCCAAGCAACGCCGTTCAGAAGGATCGCCAGCGACGAGAACACTATCCATGAAGTCCACCGTTTCATCTTACACCTCCAAAATTCTGACTCTTGCCGCTTTTCATCATCACGTTCTTTCCAATTTCCGCGCATGAGAATCACCGATTGATAAACCGGATGCTGCTTCGCCTCGGATCACCAAGCACACCACCTCCGGCGTTAATGTCCTTATTATCAAAAAAGCGTGTCCCCTGGTTTTGTCGCCTGTTTGACCCCATAAGCCTGAACGCTCTCTTCCCGTCGTGCGTAAACCCGACATAATTCACCGAAGCAAGCCCATCGTTCATGATATCGAGGCTGAACAAAAGAACGCCTGACACATGCCGCTCGTAAATAGTCGCTTCAAACGGTGATGTCTCGCAAACATCCAGCACTTCCTGTCCGTCCAACCTGTCCTCTGCGCTGGGAACATAGCGGTTGGCCACATACGCGATACGCTCAGCCAACGAATCCGGATTGGTGATGATCTGGTATCCCTGGTCAAAGAAATGAACCCATCCTTTTTTACCGGAATCAATTCCTGTCAAACTTCCTCCCGAACTCAGGAGGCTGACGTCTTCCAGATCGGTACGACGGTATGGAAACTTTGAAAGATCCGGCTCCGGCGCTGTCAGCGTTCCATCCTTGAAGGCAAACATGCCCTGGGCTGTTGAGGGGTACTTTCTCACCGCCCAATCGTAAAGGTCTGATTCATGATAAGAACGACCGGTTCCTATCATGACCCAGCGTTCCGCGCTTCCGTTGCCGTATGTGATCTCCATCCGAGGTTCCGTATTGACAGGCAAGAGGGTTCCTCGGTCATTTTCAAGCACCGCCAGCTTGACCGCTTTCCATTCTGTGTAGTCTTGCGAGGTCAGATCGAAACGCCAGAAATTCCCCAACTGGTCGCCACCATAAACCGCATCCGCAAGCTGGTTTCTGGAACTCTCTACAAAAGCCCGGATGTACACCAGACCGCTGGGCGCGGTATCCGTTCCTGCGTCCGTTATGATTTCATGAAGTTTTTCTCCCGTCACAAGATCGACGAAGAAGATGCGGCCTTTGCCATCCCCTCCTCTTGCGCTGGCGGGTTTGGCCTGAGCGATGCCGCCCGTCCCGTTGTTAAGGCCGGATGGAAAAATGGCTACCCATTTCCCTTTAAATTTCGGATCGGTCGCTCTTGTTTTCAGCATCAATGCGCGGCCATAGGTAAATCCCATGTTGTCATCGGTGAATGTCCATTTGAACAGGCCTGAGCCTTGCGCCCCTGTTGGCAGATCCCCTCTCGTAATATCAAGCGCGTAGTACGAGGTGCCGCCTTTGCCCATGCCGCCGATTAGCATGGTTCTCCAGTCATAGACGTCAGGATTGGGGTTGATATCAACATCAACGACGCGCGGGGTTGCGTCAACATAGAAATAATGCTGCCAGCGAGGGTCGCCTTCTCTGGAGTGTGTCAGGTTGATAATCCCTCTGTCTGCCTCGCTCCGGAAAAGATCGGGAGGAATAAACGCCCACAACTCTTTCCCGTTTTCGTCGTCAAAGGCGTGCAACATGCCGTCGTTCCCTGCCGCGTAAATCATCTTTTTTCGGAGATTATTCTTTTTGAAGCTCTCATAGCCTGGGTCGGTGTACTGAAACCACGGCCTATCCACGACCGCCGGAGAAGCGTGAACGAAGTCGCCCAAAAGTGCCGGCCTTTGGCGATACTTTCCTCCGATAAGGTTTTCTTCCTGGCTCCTGTCTCCTCGGAGGTAATTGATGACTTCCTGCTGAGCCGTCGAATTCGCTCCGAGGTGAGCACGGTATCCTGGCGGCAAGCTATCGTAAAGAAACGGCATCCCGCTTATTCCCTCTCCGGTAAAGATATTTCGCCCCAGAAGAGGAGCCGAACTTCCTTGCACATCTTCCGCCAACCTTACCGCCGCATCCCAGACCAATGTGCCCGGCTCAAAGCTATCTTTCTGATACACGATTCTTCTCTTCTGAACCGTGCCGCCATAATTCGGCGTAAAGCTGGCGCTGTAGCCATACATCCCGTTCATATCCAGGTCTCTCGACAAAGGCAACCCCAGTTCCGCGAACGTTCCGCCACGGCTGATAACGTCCAGCCCAACCATGCCTCCGTGCCCGGTGTCTATGGCTTTTGTGAAATCGCGCGGCGCAATGCCCGCCGTGAAAACGCCAAAGCCAGAAATCGCCGCATGCCACAAGTCATCAACCGCCCTCCGCCACAAGTGTGAAGTGGAGGGGTTCGTGTTTCTGACCGGATAGGGCACCGGCCATTCAGCCGCGCCACTGGCGATTTCTGCGAGCGTCTTTTTGGGGTTCCTGGCCGACAGGGTTCCTTCAACCGCATAAGCCAATGCAAGGGTATTGATGTGTTTCCAACTGGCCGGATCGTTCGCCGTCAGATCGACATCAAATCTTTGATCGTCTTTACGCAATTCATTCAACCAGGCGTAGAGCGAGACATCGGAGAGTGTATTGGAGGCCAATTCGCCTTCCAGTATCGGCTTCGGCCAGAGCATGCCCGCTACAAGATCAACGCCAAACACGTTCACTGCACGAGGCGGAGCTGACTGAACCGTCCGATCCTGATTATTGACTGCTGTTGTTACTCCTGAATAGTTATAACTATTGCCAGCGGCGTCATTCCACCCGCCATCGGTCAGCGCGACCACATAGTTCCGTTGGCAGGAATGAATGATAAAGCTCCTTTCCTTGCCCCTATTCGCATCAAACTCCCTGCGAATCTCATGCAAGGCTGTTTTGAGCGGTGTTCCCTTGTTTTCAGGAGTCACGCCATGTTCAAGAAGCGCCTTGTAAGTATCGAATTTGGCTCCCGCCAACGCCGGGTCATTTTCTTTTACCTCTGTTAATGTGCCTATGTTGCCCACGGCAGCTTTATTGACCGTCGCAAAGCCCAACCTCAACCAGCGATCCGGTTCAATCCCCGCCAGCGCGAAGCTTGCCACCGTTCGCGTTGCCGCCGTTCGGTTGCTGTAATAGGCGTACCAGTTGGCGTAGTTTTCAAGCTCTTCCCGATGCGTCCGGCTTACCGTCTGCAACACGCCGTTTTCATCGCGCCAAGTATGCTCTACACGGCCTGCCGTATTGCCCACCGCGCCTTTCACTGTCTCGTTTGCATAGTCCAAAACGACCAGCTCAAAGGACGGGGTGTGCATATGGCTCCAGGCAGGGTATGCCGCATTGCCATCCAGCCGGGGATTGTAATAGTACGGATATTTGTACACCTCTGTACGATCATCCTGACAATACTGAGGAGAGGCAGACCCCAGATACAAAGTCCCCTCATAAAACGCGTCCGGCGTTACCGGATTTCCGTCCGGCGTTGGTGTGCGGGACTGATAATACCGGCACCACTTCACTTTGGTTTTAAAGTAATGCATGGGCATGACATCCGTCAGCTCTGCCAGATTGCTTGACCCGCTCATGTACCTTAGCTGCAACGAAAAACGCTGATCCGGCAAATAGGTGCGCGCTTGCGGAAACCGCGTTGTCACGCCTCTCATGTTGACTACGACGGGAGCGCCCACGGGGCGGCTTATCACGCCTTCACTTGTGGAAAATTCCTCCGGCCAGCCGACTTGGTTCCAACGACTGCTGCCCATTGACGGAAGATGCAGCAGTTCAACAACTTTAATTTTGCCCTCTACATCTACGCCGTAAACCCTACCGTAAACCGGCGGCTCATAGGTCACTTCCGGGTGGTACGCCATCCTGTTAAATCCGGCGGCCATCAACGGTGGTGGAACCAGTTTTACCGCAACTTCCTCTTCGGACGAGACGCGGAGTTCCGAGAGAGACGGGTATCCTCCAGCAATGCCGGGATACGGGTTGGGGTACGGGTAGCCGCAAACGTCCATGATCCGGCATTGCGGATCAGAGGGAGAGCAAAGAAAAACGCCGCCGATCACGCCATCTGCGCCCCGCCAACACGCCCTCTCGACATCGCCAAGCCCTTCCGGCGCATGTGTCCAGGTCATACTTCCTGAATCATCCGCAAGAAACACGATGTTCGTCGGAACAAGGCTCTTGATATCCACGAACACCGGCTCGTCCGCGATATCGACCGGCGAATTCGTCGCAAAAGAGGGAGTCGCAAACGCAAGCGCCGCTCCCAGCAACGCTACCAGAAACGGATTTCCGGAAATCTCAAACCGTTTTAATCGTTTCATCTCAAACTCCCTTTAACTTCTCTGCCATGAATGTTCTGAAAAAATTAACTGATGGATATTTAACTAATTGATGAATGCCTGCGCGAAAACCGTCGTTTCCCTGACGCCATCAACGCGAATGGAAACGCGGTGCACCACTCCTGCGCCGCCCGCTGCCCCTATTTCAGCATCATTGTGGTTCTCTACCGCCGCGCTCCCGCCACTGCTCAACATGCAGTTGGTCGCCGTCGGCGGACTGTCGTCAGCGCACATCCGCTCAACAACATAGCTCACATTCATGTCGGAAACTGGGATAAAGCCATAGCCACTTCCCGGCGCCGTGCGTCTGGTAAGCAATAGCTGCGGAATACCCTCGGGGCTTTCGTCGGTTTGCCGCCGACCATAAAAATGATCGGGAAGACTTGTTAATGCTCCAACGTTAAAATCCGAGAAGTCCCGAATAACCCGCTCCACGGCTATATTTGTCGGCGCTTCCGCCGCCTGACGAAAAGACAGGTTGCTGACAACCTGAACAGAGGTGTCGCTCGAACGCAGCAATGCCGTCGATACAAGCAGCATCGCTACCAGTATGAGCAGCGTGACGATCAACACCATCCCCCGCTCTGAATGGCGCACTCTTTGCGTTTTATGAGTATAAAAAAACCGGTTCATCAGGAAACCTCTTCCTAATTCCAAATCGTGTTTTGTAACGCGACTGTTGTTTCGTATTTACGGTAGCGCCATCCAAACAACGGCGGACTGCCTTCCGATACCGTTAGTGGGACACTGACACTCCCCCCCAAAAGAGTTTCCGTATAGTTCGGAGCGCCTGCCAGCGTGGGATCCGGCTCGGCCGCACGCACGATCATCCCGAAACGTACCGCCTTGATGTCTCGCACCGATGGCGTGCCCCCCACGATCTGATCCAGCGTCGTCGCGTCGGGAGCCATCCACGTATCAACGGCTTTGCCCGGAACCGATGCGACACCGTACTGCGCCTTGAAAGCGACGACGTTCGAAGCTATCGGAATGGTTCTTGTCACATGCCAGTTGTTGTTGCCTACAGAAGAATTAACTTGCCATACCTGCATTTGCAGCGTTTCGTTTCCATCGACGAAAAAACGACGCCTGACCGCGTTCCCCAGATCGATCAGAGAATTTCCAGCGCTCACTACACCTGCCAATGACTGCCCTGCGCCAACCGTCACGGTTATCACCCCATTGCTATCGGGCACCGTTACACCATCAGCTGAAAAGGCTGCGCAACCCCCTGTTGCCGCAACCAAAACGCTTCCCGCCATCAGCCCCAAAGGCGCTTGCAAGGAAAGCTTTACTCCGGACGGATCAACAGCGATTACCGACATCGGCAAATCGGTGAAACGTCCTGTACCGTAAAAGGCGAAAAGATCGTCCAAAAATTCATCATCAGTAGGAATGATCGCCGCAGGAAGCGGATACAAAGAAAGATTGGAACTGGTTGCCCCAGCAGTCGGGAAAGGCATCGCTGGACACGCCCGAAGGCTCTCAAAATTGCTCATCACCCCAGCGCCAGCATTGCTCAATTCCTGACTGACGGCGAAGGTCGCATAAAGCCCTGCCATCTGCACTTCATTGGTCGTTTCCGTTGCGCGGTAATTCGTTTCAACATTTTCAAAGATACGGTAGCTCGCATAAATCGCCAGCATGCCAACAACCACACCGACCATCAGCTCAACAAGAGAAAACCCTTTTTGTCGCTTGTCTTGTCGCATTTTTCTCACCCTCACCTAACATCCATCGCAAAACATCCGGTCGCTTTGTTTTCCGTTACTCCTGCTCAGTTGCTTCCAATAACGCTGGTCTGCGTGTACCTGTGGGCTGTGTCTCCCCCTGCATATTTTTCCCCTGCCGGATTCCACGTTACTGTAATGTCAACACAACTCGACCCCACCGGAAGCGTCACCGCGCAAGAGTCGGGAGTGAAATCAACCGTAGGCGTACTCGCTCCCGGCAACTTCCCCGTCAGCTCGTTTTCGAAAAAAACGAATTCAGTTCCCCCCGGCACAAAGGGCGCTTGAGCCGCCGCAGTCGCCATGCCCCCATCGGCAGCGGGAGGAGCCACTGCCTTTATCTTTCCTACGTACGCGCTCACCAGATGAATGGCTTCCGCCCGATACTGGACACCCCCCGTGCTTTTGAAAGATTCCGCCTGTAATCCGGCAATCGCCAGCATTCCACAGGAGAAAATCAACACGGAAACCAGCACTTCTACCAGCGTAGCGCCTTGCATTTTCACGAGCGGTTTTCCCTGTTTTTGCTTCAAAATATTCATTTTTTTCACCTCTTTATAGTTTTTTCTATCACCCGCGACGCTTTAACAAACAACCTGCCATCTTTACTTACGGAAATACCTTACATCCCTTCGGGTCTGATGAAGGAAGCTGTGGATCGCATACCCGCACACCGCTTCCGCCATCGACAACAACCCGAAGAGGAGTACTGTCGCTCCTACTGCTCGTCCATCTGCTGCTCTTCCGGTTGCTGACAACATCAAACCGATCCGGTGGCTGGATCGCGGGTGGCTCCGGAAACACCACCCTACCTGCGCCGTCAAACGTTACCTCTGTATTCGCTGATGGCACAGCAACGGCAGAAATCGTTGACCAGCGTGCCCAGTCGAACGTTTCCAGAGTAGTCCCGTTATCACACCGCGATACCATCCATCCCGTTCCGCTCCACGCAAACTGAGTTTGAATATTTGTGCGTACCGCGTGCAATCGCGCTTTTTGCATTCCATAAAAGAAAGACTCGGCGACATTTCTGACTTTGCGATCCTCCAGATACTGACTGATGGACGGTGCCGCCAAAAACAACAGCGTCGCCAGAACAGCCAGCGCCACCATTAACTCAATCAACGTCAACCCTTTGGGGTACCGTTTTGCTTTCATGTCTTCACTTCTTTAGTCAGATCATCCAACAAGCTCTAGCAAGACCCGTCTCTTTTGAGTACCCAACATGAGGCAGGAAACGTCGTCCATCCCACCCCAAGGCTCACCGTCGCTTTGTCTCCTGTTTGATCTATCGTGTAATCAAAATTCACCATACTGCCGGTACCTGTCGCTTGCAGGGTATACGTTTGCGCCGTTTCTGTGCCGTCACACGCCACGTCGAAATATTTTGTCCTCACCGGATAACGCGCACAGGCATGCACTCCTCCGACTTGATATGACCGGTTGTCCGCGAGAAATTTTTCCATCACGATCCGCTCGTTCGACAAAAGCGTCAGCCCCTCAGGTATCCGCCCGCGAATAAGGTAGTCCCTGTAGCTGGGATAAGCGATTGTCGCGAGGATTCCGATGATGGCTACCGTAACCATCACCTCAACCAACGTAAAGCCTGACTCTCGCCGATGCTTCATTTGACACTCCCTATCCGGAAAACTTGTTTTATATAGCTCGCACCAATCAATTTGACGCGCAATCTCACCGCTTGACTAACGACTTTTATTTCAACAAATACTTTCTATCCGCTTTTTTTAGAAAATCATGCTTTTAATGACTTGCACTGTCAATCCCATGTAACATTAGTTTTCATTTCGATTTGTAAAACAGCAACAGAGTGCGTCATTCTCAAATTTATCTCTCAAAAAAAGCATGAGAAAGTGTTTTTTTAGAGGTTGTCTCTGTAGAGAGGCGAGCAATTTAACATTTGGTATAAATTAATTTTGTTGGCAAACAACAAAACGAAATGAGCAGCGTTTCACTTTATTTCATGAAACGCGACCTCGCGGGAACGGTGGGTTAAGAAACCTCTGAATACTTCGTTTGCATCCATTTTCATCGCAAAAGAAAAACGGGCAACCACAACTCGCCCCTTGCTTCCCTCCCCTTCAAGAGCCTGTCCCCGAAGAAATTTTGGTCGGGGGAGAGGGTTAGAGAGGAGGTGGGGTTGAATCGTCGAATTATTCAAAGGCTCCCTAATGGGCAAACAACGCCTGGAAAACCTTTCGCACGGAGATGTGTTCGCTATAATGGGCGCGTTTTTCTTTCGAGAAAAAGTCATCATGACGCTTACCCATACATCTTCCTCTCCACGCATCGGCTTTGTTTCGCTCGGCTGCCCCAAGGCGCTGGTCGATTCCGAGCACATTTTGAGTCGCCTGAAAGCAGAGGGTTACGACATCGCCGAGAGTTATCAAGGCGCCGATCTGGTCGTCGTCAATACCTGCGGCTTCATTGACGCGGCAGTCGCTGAATCTTTGGCAGCCATCGGCGAAGCCCTTGCCGAAAACGGTAAAGTCATTGTCACCGGTTGTCTGGGCGCACGCAACGACGGTTCCTTTGTGCGCGAAATTCATCCGCGCGTTCTTGCCGTCACCGGCCCACACGCTACTGACGAAGTGCTGCAAGCGATCCACGCCCATCTGCCACGCCCGCATGAGCCGTTCGTCGAACTTATCCCGCCACAAGGCGTCAAGTTGACGCCGCGCCATTACGCTTATCTGAAAATTTCCGAAGGCTGCAACCACCGCTGCACGTTCTGCATCATTCCCAGTCTGCGCGGTTCTCTCGTTTCTTACCCAATGGGTAATGTCGTCAATGAGGCAGAAAAGTTATTGAACGCCGGTGTGCGCGAGTTGCTCGTCGTCTCGCAAGATACCGGCGCTTACGGCGCCGATATCCGTTACCGTACCGGCTTCCATCATGGTCGGCCATTGAAAACACATATCACTACTCTGACGCAAGAACTCGATGCGTTGGGTCGCGCCCATCAGGCGTGGGTGCGGCTGCATTATGTTTATCCTTATCCGCACGTTGATGATTTGGTAGCGTTGATGCGCGGCGCAGCGGAAAGCGAAGGCGGGCTTCTTCCCTATCTCGACATGCCGCTGCAACACGCCAGCCCGCGCATCCTGAAAGCGATGCAGCGCCCGGCAGCGCCGGAGAAGGTTATCGACCGCATTCGCGCTTGGCGCCATGCACTTCCGCAATTGACCCTGCGCAGCACTTTCATCGTCGGCTTCCCGGGAGAAACCGAGGATGATTTTTTAACGTTGTTGCAATTTCTTGAAGAGGCGCAGCTTGATCGCGTCGGCGCTTTCCCGTATTCGCCGGTGAACGGCGCCGCTGCCAACGCTTTGCCCGATGCCCTTCCCGAAGAAATCAAACAGGAACGCTTGGCGCGTTTTATGGAAACGCAAGCCGCGATCAGCGCCCGACGTCTGCAAAACAAAATAGGTCAGACCATAACCGTGCTCGTCGATCACCTGGCTGAAGCCAAACAAATCAAACAAGGTCGCAAAAAAACAGTCATCGCTCTGGCGCGATCCGCCGCCGACGCTCCGGAAATCGACGGCCTTGTGCAAATTGCAGATGGCCGTCGCTTGCTTCCGGGAATGTTCGTTAAAGTCCACATTGAAGCGGCAACGGAGCATGACTTGATCGGCCATGTCGGGAATCAAGAATCAGAGGCCAGGGATTAGGGATCAAAAAGAATATACGTGAGCAATCTTCCCTTTACGGGGGAAGCTGGGACGGGAGCAGGTTTTCTGGATTGCTTCGCTGCGCTCGCAATGACTCCGTTCTTTTGCTTTTCGTATCTTTCGTGGTTAATATGTATTCCCAATGCCTGATCCCTGCCGTTCACAGTGGCAACGGCAATTGGCTTGAGGTGGGTCTTTCGCGCCATTCGGCGAGAAAAGTCTGGGGATCGGGATAACGCAACGTCACTCTGAGTTCTTCGTGCAGCCGCCGGGTATCGAGCCGACGCGACTCGGACATGAGCGACAGCAATATCGGCGCCATCGTCCGCTCGGCTTCCTCCCACGAAATCCGCGGCGGCAGCGGCAAAACAAAAGCCTCCGCCAGCATTTCAAAATACGCGCCCATTTTGAGTTCGGCGTTATCGGCAACGTTGTACGCACGGTTGGGACGGCCACGGAACAAAGCCGCCCAAATAATCCGCGCCAGATCGTCGGTGTGAATACGGTTAACGTAAATATCGTGTTCGGGGAAAAGCACCGGCGCACCGCGACGAATCCTGTCAAGCGGCAGCCGCGCCGCGTCGTAAATAGCAGCGACGCGCAGCAACGACAACCGCACCCGATGACGGGCCGCCCAGCGTCGCAACACATTTTCAGCATCAACGCGACGCTTCCCGCGCGCCGTCTGCGCCGTGCGCGAATGTGTTTCGCTCACACGCTGGCCGTGGCAATCGCCGTAAACCCCCGTCGTTGACACATACACATAACGCTGCGGCAATACCGCCGCGCGGCTTAACGCCGCCAGCAAGCGACGGGTACGGCGGTCTTCGTCTCCCTCCATCCCGGGAGGAACCAAATGGACAACAGCAAAAGGCGCCGTTCGCAAATGGGTAATTAGTGTTTTATAATCAAGATCACCATGAATCGGCGTAATGCCCGTCGCTCGCAAGGCGGGCGCTGCTTCAGGACGGCGAATCAATCCGTACAAACGGGTACGCGCCGGTAACAGACAAGCCGTGCGTAACGCGATATCGCTACAACCGATAAAAAGGATTCTGAGCATAGCGGCAATCGGCGGGGGAAAGAACTATATTATGTCATAAGCCGTACCGCACATAGAATAACGGCTGATGACAATAAAATAATTAGGAGGTGGGGGTCATGAGCATCGCAGAACGTTTTCTTTTGATTTTTTCCGGTATCGCAGGCGCAACCGGTATCGCTTTTTCCGCAATGGCAGCGCACGGCAATTACCCGGACATGCTGAAAACCTGCGCCGATATCCTGCTGGTGCATGCTCCGGTCTTGCTCGGTATCACGGCGCTGATACGGGTTGCCAACACGCCGCGGCGGCTGTTGCTTCTGGCCGGCTTTCTGTTGGTGCTGGGAATTGCTTTCTTTTGCGGCGACCTCGCCCGTCGGACGTTTCTCGACCTGCGCCTGTTCCCGATGGCGGCGCCGGTCGGCGGCAGCGTCATGATTCTCGGTTGGGCGTTTCTGGTGCTGGCCGCGTTGATGCCGCGCCGACTGTAAACACTCAGGAATCATATCTCTGAGCGGGAAGGAGACCGCAGGAAGGGGGCTGCGTTCTGCGCCTTCGCGTGAGATGAATACTTCCCACTCACCATGACGCCTTTCTGATCTCTGGCCTCCGATCTCTGACATCTGATTAGCACTCCCCCCTTGGGAGTGCTAAAATAGTAAGTTGAAAGGTTCAAACGAAAAGAACCAACAGAGGGTAGCAAAGGAGGAAGAAATGACAAGTCAATCGCTGGTATTGCCGACCCCGGTATCATTGGGCAGTCTGGATCACTACATCCAAGCGGTTAACCGTTTTCCGCTGCTCACCGCCGAGCAGGAAATATCGCTGGCGCAGCGCTGGCGCGACGCACAGGATCTCAACGCGGCGCACGAAATGGTGCTTTCGCATCTGCGGCTGGTGGTGGCGGTATCGCGTCAATACCTGGGCTACGGGCTGCCACAGGCCGATCTCATTCAGGAAGGCAACATTGGGCTGATGAAAGCGGTGCGCCGTTTCGACCCAGAACGCGGCGTGCGTCTGGTGTCGTTTGCGCTACACTGGATTCGCGCCGAAATTCACGAATATGTTTTGCGCAATTGGCGAATCGTGAAAATGGTCACCACCAAAGCGCAACGCAAACTGTTCTTCAATCTTCGCAGTATGAAAAAAGGGGCTGCGGCGCTGACGCAAAAAGAAACGAATGAAATTGCGCGAACGCTGAACGTCAAACCGGAAGAAGTGTTTGAAATGGAAACACGCTTGGCGGGCGGTGAAGTATCGCTCGATCCGATGCCGGAAAGCGATGAAGAATATCATGCCTCGCCCGCGTATTACCTGACGAACAAGGAAGACGAACCGGCGCACATCGTCGAGGCTGAACAAACTGAACGTCACCGCCGTGAAACCTTGCAAAAAGCACTGGCGTCACTGGACGAGCGCAGCGCCGCCATCGTTCGTGCTCGCTGGCTGCGGGACGAAGACGAAGCATCGATGACGCTGCAAGAACTGGCCGATGAATACGGCGTTTCCGCCGAACGTATCCGCCAAATCGAAGCGCGCGCTTTGCAAAAAATGCGCGCAGTGATGGCGTAGATTGCGTGTGAGCGCAGCAAGTCTCAACGGCTTTTTAACCGCAAAGAACGCATAAAGCGCAAAGAAAAAAACGGCGTCACCGCGAGCGAAACGAAGCCATTCAGCCATCCCCACCCTTCCCCTTAAGGGAGGCTTACCTAAAGGAAACACAAATGTCGATGGTGATAACGCCGATCAAAATCAAAGTATTTATCGCCACGATGTTTGAGTTCGACGACGGAAACGGTCAGGGTGCCAGCGAATTTCGCCATTGGCAAATGCGTTACTGGCAAGGCATCACGCCTGTTGCAGTGCGCGGCGCTTCTCATCCGGTTTATTGCAACCAAGATGGCGTTTGCGGCGCTGTGCTCGGCATCGGCAAAGTGCGCTCCTCAGCAGCGATGCAGGCGATTCTGCTCGATCCCCGTTTCGATTTTTCCGAAGCATACTTCGTGATTTCCGGCGCTGCCGGTGCGCCGCCGTCGAAAGCCAGCATCGGCTCGGTGATCTGGGGAACTTGGCTCGTCGATGCCGATCTTGGGCATCGTTGGTCGCCGGACGAAGGAGCGCCGGGAAAAATGCCGTTTCTCCCTTGCCGTAATTTTGAAACAACCTCTGCACTTCAACTCAATCCGGTACTCGTCGCCCAAGCGATGAAACTGTCCGCCGACACGACACTCAAGCGCTCCGGCGCGGTCGAAGCCTATTGTTCGCGTTACCCCCACGCGGAAGCGCGTAGCGCACCGTCTGTCAGCACCGGAACCCACGTTACCAGCGACTGCTTTTTTCACGGCCCCGGACTGTCGGCGCAAGCGCAATCCATCGCCCAACTCTACGGCGCCGATGATTATGTGATCTCCGAAATGGAAGGCATTGCCATCGCCCAGGTCATCCAGCAATTGCACGGGCTGGAACGGGTGATGAGCCTTAGAGTCGCCGCCAACTTCGATCAGCCGCCTCCCGGCGAAACGACGGTGCAACATTTGGCCGTGGCGCTGGAACACACGACCGACGGTCTGGCCGACAGCATCGACAACCTGGAGAAAGTCGGCGGGCGCGTCGTCAATCATATCGTCGCTCATTGGGAGTCGTGGCGAGAAGGCGCCCCTGAATCAGATCAATGATTCCGGCAAAGAAAACTCAGCCCTCGCAAAATCGTATTTAACACACTTACTTTACACAAGGCTTATACTGAGCCGACTGCTTTTTGGTGAAATATCCGGGTTAGTATTGTCAAGCAATACTACAGACCTTCGCAGACCTTCGCCACACCGCCACACCCATCAGCAAAACCATCACGCCAAACCCGAACCAGTCGCCCCAGCGCAGGTACGGCGTATCGCCTTTTCGTCCAGCGATGTCCGCTTCAAGAACCCCGGTCGTAAACCAGGGCAAGCGTTCAACCGTGCGGCCACGGTGATCAATCACAGCAGTGATGCCGGTGTTGGTGGCGCGTAGCATCGGGCGAGCCGTTTCAAGCGCACGCATTGTAGCGATTCGGTGGTGTTGCCAGGCCGCCATGGAGCGGTTGTACCAGGCATCGTTGGTGAAGTTTGCCAGCAGTGTCGCCTGCCGCGCACTCCGGATTTGTTCGGCGCCGAAGACGTCTTCGAAGCAAATCGTGATGGCCACTTTTCCGCCTGCTACTGAAAACGGCAACTGATCGGCGTTCCCTTCGCTCTGTCCTGCCAGCGGAATGGCGATTAGCGCGTTCATCAACGGCGCGACGATATTTTCAAAAGGAATTTTTTCGCCGAACGGGACAAGGTGGCGTTTGCGATACAGGTTTAGCGGCGATTGCCCCAGACTGAGAACGCTGTTGAAATATTCATCGCGGCCACTGATATTGACGCGGCGCGTAAACATACCGACAAGAAAATCAGCCTGCCGTTCGATCCCCAACTGGGTGAACGCGATGATTTCTTCCTCAGGCACCTGATCGACAAAATCGGGAAACGCACTCTCCGGCAAAATCACCAAGCGCCCCCGACTCATTTCTGCAAGGTGGCGGTAGTGTGCATAGGTTTTTTCGACAACTTCAGGATTGAATTTGATGTCTTGTGGAATGTTGCCTTGAATCAGCGATACCGGCAGCGGTTCGCCCGTCGGTTCGCTCCATTCGACGTTGTTCAAGATTTGGCCGATCATCATTAGCAACAACACTGCCATCGCGCCGAGGTATTTTTTTTGCGAACGCGCACACCACGCCCACACCATTTGCACAAGCGCCGCGCCCAACGCCACACAGACGACGCTCGTAAAATACACGCCGCCGACCGGAATATAGCCCGCCAACGGGCTGGGCAACGCTTGGGTATAGCCCATCGACAACCACGGCAGTCCCGAAAAAAGATGCGCACGCAACAATTCGGACAATCCCCATAACGCCGGAATCGCCAGCAATCGTGCGCCGCCAGTGAAAAACCGCACGGCGAAATAGCCAACCAATGCCGGATAAAATGCCATGTAAGCGATCAGCAGCGTCATGAGCAACACGGCGACCCATGTCGTCATACCGCCGAACGAGGTCAGCGCGATGTAAATCCAGTGAATGCCGCCGCCGAACAATCCGAGGCCGTAAGCAAGCCCCAATGAGAACGCGGCGCGGGGAGCGTCAAGACGTTGCCACAACGCAATCAGTCCGGCCAGCGAAGTGATTGGTAAAAGCGGCAACAACCAAGCGAATCCGCCGGGCAATACTTCGGCAGGAAGAAAAGCAGGAACCATCAACGCGCCAAGCAGCAACGCAAAGAAGTTGTGGCGATAACGAAGCAGTTGAGACAAGAGAACTCTCACCGGAAAGTGTCTGAATTGTGATTGCCTATTTTAACCGCAAAGAACGAAAGGAAAGTACCATAGGTTGCTGGTGAGCAAAGCGAACTGCAAAAACGGGCATCAGATGTGAAAGAGAATTTTCAGCAGCCTTTCCGCCTCTCTGCAAGCGGGAAAGGGGCTGTTTTTTGCGGACGGGACGTCCGCGCTCCTCAAACCCCCGTCCGCCCCCGATAAAAAACATTTCGGGGGCAGGCTCTTCGGCGGCGCCCTCCTTTGGAAAGGGGGTTTTTACATCTTCGTGGTTTCGCACCTTCGCATGAAACCAAAACGCTGGGATTGTGCTGCGCCTCATCCCTGCCTATGCTTTTTCTATGCGTTCTTTGCGGTTCATTTGTTTTTCAACGCCGACTTTGCTCACTTGCAACGTATGCAGCCTGCGGCTGTCAACGCGCGTTACTCGAAAACGCAGACCGTCAAGTGTTATAGCCTCGCCGCGTTTCGGAAAGCGCCCCAACGCATGCAGTACAAGGCCGCCAACGGTATCGACTTCTTCGTCGGAAAATGTCGTTCCAAACTGTTCATTGAAGTCGGCGATTTCGGTATGCGCCTTAACGCGGTAGCTGCCGTCTTCTTGTGCAATGATGTTGGTTTCGGCATCATCAAAATCATACTCGTCTTCAATGTCTCCGACAATTTGTTCGAGCACGTCTTCAATCGTCACCAGCCCCGATACCCCGCCATATTCATCGACAACGATGGCGATATGATTGCGATTGGCGCGGAATTCGCGTAGCAATACGTTGAGCGGCTTGCTTTCCGGAACAAACACCACGGGGCGCAGCGTATCGCGCAAATCGAATGTTTCGGGATTGGCGTAATAATTGAGCAATTCTTTTGCAAGCAAAATACCTATTACGTCGTCTTTGCTCTCACCGATGACCGGAAAGCGCGAATGCCGCGTTTCAATTACAAACGGGATGAATGATTGAGGGGCATCCGCAATATCGAGACAATCCATTTGTGCGCGTGGAATCATGATGTCGCGCACGGAACGCTCAGAAACATCAAGAACACCCTCGATCATCGACAATGCGTCGGCATCGAGCAGTTTACGATCAAACGCGCCGCGCAACAGCTCTTGCAAATCCTCTTGCAATTCCTGGCGGTTTTCGGGTTCATGGAAGAGAAACGCTGAAATGCGTTCCTTCAGAGTTGGCTTGCGGGTAGGAGGCGAACTGCGTTTGGGCTCTGGGTCCATGGAAAAAGCCGGGGTCAATCCCGGAAAGTGTCGGAATAAGGATCAGGATACCCTAAATGAGCGAGAATTGCAGTCTCACGGGCTTCCATTTTTCGTGCTTCGCAGTCATTTTCGTGGTCATATCCCTGTAAATGCAACAAACCATGCACCACCAAATGCGCACAGTGGGCACGCCAAGGCTTACGCTGCTCCTTGGCTTCGCGCAACAAAACAGGCATGCACAGCACGATATCGCCAGTATATCCCCAGTCGTTTCGTCCATAAGAAAACGTCAAGACGTTGGTCGCAGCATCTTTGCCACGAAAATCGCGATTCAACAAACGTCCTTCCCGCATATCGACAAAACGCAATGTCACCTCTACATTGCCCTCCAGCGCTGCCCGCGTCCATCGCCGCAACGTTGCGCGTATCGGAATGGCGTGTTTGGACGCCTGTTGAACAAACAACCTCAATAGCGGCATCTTGTTTTTCGCAGACGATTTCATTGGCGCAGTGTTTTCGTTTATACGCGGCGCGTTCGGCGGCGCTTTTCTGTGTCGCCCTGCTCATGCTTTGCATAGGCGTTGACGATTCGTTGCACGACGGGATGGCGCACCACATCAACACTGGTAAAATAAGAAAACGTGATACCGGAAACCTTGCGCAAAATCATTTCGGCTTCAATCAACCCCGAACGTTGACTCCCCGGTAAATCAATTTGCGTAATATCGCCCGTCACCACTACTTTTGCGCCAAACCCGACGCGCGTCAGAAACATTTTCATCTGCTCCGGCGTCGTATTCTGCGCTTCATCGAGAATGATGAACGCGCCGTTCAAGGTGCGTCCACGCATGTACGCCAACGGCGCAATCTCTATCGTTTGCCGTTCAAGCAAACGTAGCGTTTTATCAAAGCCGAGCAAATCGTAAAGCGCATCGTACAACGGCCTCAAATACGGATCGACTTTTTGCGCCAAATCGCCAGGCAAGAATCCCAGTCGCTCGCCCGCCTCTACCGCCGGTCGCACCAGCACGATACGCTGTACCGCGTCGCGTTCGAGCGCATCCACCGCCATCGCTACCGCCAAATACGTTTTCCCGGTACCCGCAGGGCCAATGCCAAAAGTAACATCATGCGTCGCAATGGCATCAAGATACGCCTGCTGGTTTTGTGTGCGTGCTTTCAACGTCGTCTTGCGCGTGTGCAAATGCGTTACTGCCCCTGCCGGCAATGCTTTCGCGTTGCTTGCTTCTGCTTCCGTCGCTATTTCCACCAACGCTAACTGTACCTCTTCCAGACTCAACGAGTTTTTAGCTTGTGCATATAACGCCTGCAAAACCGCCGCCGCTTGTTCAACATCGCCCTCCGCGCCGCGAATACGAAACGCCCCGTGACGGTGTTGAAGCGTAACCCGAAGTGCCGTCTCGATTTCACGAAGATGCGACTCCATCGGCCCGCACAAGTATTGCAGCCTTTTTTCTGTCGCCGGCAATTCGAGGCAAAGTTCTACAGCAGATGTTTCTCTTTTCTTGCTCATGATTTTCCTTATCACGATGCGGTTGTTCAAGGTGTTGTTCGCACCATCGGCGCTTGTAGCGCTTGCGTTAACAGCACCCGCATTTCTTCCAAATGCGCGATGGCCTCCGGCGTCGCTTTCCCTTTTTTCCGCGTTTGCGTTCGCTCTTGAGCCTGCCGCTTTCCGATGTCCGTTTTGAGTTGCTCCGCTTCCATACGCAGCAACGCACGGGCATCTGCCGGGTATGTGGGCGACACCATTAACAAAGACGCAGCCATTTGGCGGGCGTGCTCACGTTGCAAATTGCGACGCACCAACGAAATGTCGCCACCGTTTTTCAACTCGCTCCAAATGGCTTTTCGTAGCGTCGTGTGCAGTTCTCCGAGCGTCAGCACATCATCGCCTGCCGCGCTCTTTGCCACATTGTTCAGCATTCGTTGGGCGGTTCGTTCGCTCATCAGCGGGACAAGCGCTTTCTTGTGTAACGACAAAACCATTTGATCGACGGCCACATCCGTCGTCACCGCAGGCGCACCCAACGTTTTCGCGTTCTGTCTGTCGAAAGCGCTTGCCGCCAAATGACGCAGAAAAACCGGCGAGAAAGCGATACTTCCCGCCGACAACACCTCTTGCGCCAAGAACTGTAACGCTTGGCGCTGCCGCGCCGCAGTCACCGGCATCAACGGATCGACAGCATCACCGGCACGCGCCACCCGCAGATGAGCGCCACCAACATAGCGCGACGCAAACGTTACCGCTTGTTCTGCTCCTCTCATCCCGCGAGTGAAGTTGCGTCGCAACAAAGCGTAGCGCGTCCCTTCGGGCAACGTCATCTCCTCGCTGCGTGTCCACAATTCTTTAGAAAGCATTATCCGTTTTTGTGCATACGCCAGCGGATCGCTTCCCAGATCGTTGGTGTTCGCCTCGGGATCGAGCGCAGACAGCGCAGCGTCTTCGTCGGTAGCGTAAGCCAACTTTGGATCGTCGATCCCGCGTTGCGCTATCCGCGCCAGCGCCGCATCTTCTTCGCTTTCCGTCCATACGCTGTAGCCGTACTCGATTGCCCAATAGTCGTAAGGTCCGAGCGTCGTCATTTGATAAGACCCTTGCGGCTGGCCAGACAGCGCCAGATTCCACGGCAGATACTCCATCACCGAACCGCCAAGTCCATGTTTTTCCGTAAACACCTTGTCGGCCAATTGGCTTTCACTGTAGGCCGTTGACGCAAGAAAATTGTGGCGCAACCCAAGTGTGTGCCCCACTTCGTGCATCGTTATATTCTTCAGATAATCGAAAACAAAACGCTGCGTTGCCTCATCTTCTGGCACAACATCACCGCGCAATGCCAACAACGACATCCCGAACTGCGCTTCTTGCATCGCTGCCGCGCCAGCCATGCATGCATGTTCCGATGGCTTCTCGCCTGCTTTCCCAAGAATCGTTCCAGCGACCCCCTCATTTTCCTGAGCACCATCAATCGCCTCGCTGAAGATGGATGCCACGGCACGTACCTGACTGGCGTCGATTCCAATATCGGCATCAAGAATTTCACCGGTGCGCGGATCGACGACGGAAGGGCCAATACCGCCAAATGCCGTTTTCGCTGTTGTCAACCAACGGATCGACGGCTTTCGCAAATCACTTGTCGAAAACGCCACGTCATCCGGTTCAATTTCAACGCGGATAGCGTCTTTGAAACCGATACGCTCAAATGCCTTATTCCATTCCAGCACACCTTCACGAATCGGTTCACGGTAACGCTGCGGAATCGTTCGATCCAGCCAATATGTGACAGGCGTGACCGGCTCGGAAAGCGCCGCATCGGGATTTTTCTTCTCAAACCGCCAGCGGTGAATCACACGAACAATCGGTAATCGTTCATCGTTATCCGTAAAATCCAACTTCTCCGTCAGAAAAAAACCTACCCGTTCATCCGCCAGCCGCGACCTCATCGGCTCTTCCGGTAGTGGCGCCAATGAATAATGGAATCCGAGAAAAAGACTGCGAACATCCGGTAGCACCGAAGGCAACGTTGGGGCGCTTCCCGGCAACGGCAGCGCCCGTTCCGGAGCAGGATGCCCCATCGGCGGCATTGCGATTCGAGACAGCCTGTAATGCGCGTTGACATCAAAGGTCAACAATTCATCAGACGCTTTCACATCAGCAAGATGTGAGTGACGCGCATCAAATGCGTAGCTTTGTCGATAGCTTTGTTCGAGCGCATGCGCCGCAGCGGGCATATCGTTGACGAACAATGCGTTCGCCTCAACCAGTATCGAACCACGCTCAGGATGCGCCTGCGACGCGAACGGTGCGCTGGCCAGCAAGCTGTCAGAGAACGAACGTGCGACTGCCCGTGCCTCAGGCGTTCCCGGCGTTGCGGTGTACACCGTGTTCTTTTCGATCATTTGCACCATGCGCCCGACTTTGCGAAATTGCACAACGCCTTGCACACCTGCCGGATACGTCATCATGCCGCCGAAGAAACGTTTTTCTCCGATACCGCGATCAAGGTTTGTTTTGAGATAAAACAAACGATCAAAATCTTCCGGCATCAACTCGACCCACACCTTGTCCTCTTTCTGATAAAGCTTCAGAAAACCGTCGAGCGTTGTTGCGCCTTCAATCACCTTGTCAAACGGCGGCTCTTTGCCGGAAGGCTTGGCCTCGGGCTTCTTCGCCGCGTTATTGTCGCCGCCGGAACCCTCTCCCTGATTTTGAACAACCGTTGACGTTTCAGCGCCCCCGCGAGTTGCCTCGCCCTCCTGCATTTCTTCTTTCAACAACTGGCCGGAGCTTGCGCACGACGTCAACCACAAGGCACAGATCGCCACACCCCATTGCATTTTCATTCGTTTCCTTCCACTTTCGCTCAGCTTTTCCATGCTCATCTTCACGCCGCCACCTGTTCGCCACGCAGCGAATGCGGCAACGCCGCTGTAACGATTACGTCGATATAACGTCCAATCAGCGCTTCCTCGCCAGCAAAATTCACCACACGATTGTTGTCGGTACGCGCTTGCAACTCCTTCGGATCTTTCACTGACGCGCCGGTCACCAGCACACGTTGCGTTGATCCCACCATTGTCTCGCTGTATTCCCGATATTGCGCGTCGAGCAGCGCTTGTAGCGCTTCAAAACGCTGCTGTTGAACGACACGAGGCACCTGCTCGCCAAGCTCTGCCGCCGGAGTCCCGGGGCGTTGGCTGTAAATAAAATTGAAAGCGCCATCGAACTTCACATCACGCACCAATTTCAGCGTCGCCTCAAAATCGGCTTCGGTTTCGCCGGGGAATCCGACGATAAAATCGGATGTCAAAGACAACTGTGGCCGCACCGCCCGCAAACGACGCACGATGGATTTATATTCAATCGCCGTATAGCCGCGTTTCATTGCTGCAAGAATGCGGTCGGAACCCGATTGCACCGGCAAATGCAACTGCGACACCAGTTTCGGCACCTTGCCGTAAGCCTCGATCAAACGCGCCGACATTTCGCACGGGTGCGACGTCGTATAACGCAGCCGCTCAATGCCAGGCACGTCCGCCAGATACTCAAGCAACTCCGCCAGATCGACCGTTTCCGCAGTACCTCCCTTTTTACCTCGATAAGCGTTGACATTCTGCCCCAACAGCGTGATCTCCTGCACACCCTGATCAGCAAGGTCGGCAACTTCCACCAACACATCCTCGAAAGGCCGTGAGATTTCTTCGCCGCGCGTGTACGGCACCACGCAATACGTGCAGTATTTTCCGCAACCCTCCATAATCGACACAAATGCCGACACGCCTTCGACTCGCGGCGGCGGCAAATGATCGAACTTTTCGATCTCAGGAAAGCGAATGTCCACTTGCGCCCGGCCGCTTGCGCGTTTGGTGGCGATCAACTCCGGCAACCGATGCAAAGTTTGCGGCCCAAACACCACGTCAACGTAGGGCGCTCGCTTCACAATCGCCTCGCCCTCCTGCGAGGCTACGCAACCGCCGACGCCGATAATCAATTCCGGTTTGTCTTTCTTCAACAAACGCACACGCCCAAGGTCGTGAAACACTTTTTCCTGAGCCTTTTCGCGCACGGAACACGTATTAAACAAAATAATGTCGGCTTCTTCAGGCCGTTCGGTCAACGCCACGCCCTCGGTATCGGCAAGAAGATCGGCGATACGCGCTGAATCGTACTCGTTCATCTGACACCCGAACGTGCGCAGATACAATTTTTTCATGACTGCCAAAAATGCAAAAAACAAAGGCGAAGTATAGCAAGCGTTCCGCCCTCCCCCTCTCCAATCCCCTCCCGCTATAATGACGATCTGCTCTCCGCCCAACCGCACATGCTCGGCCTCGAACAATCGCTGCTGTTTCTCACCGCCGCCGTATTGGTAACGCTCGCGCCCGGCCCGGACAACCTGATGGTCATCAGCCTCGGCGTAGCGCGTGGCCGTCGCGCCGGTGTCGCCTTCGGGTTGGGCTGCGCCCTCGGCTGCCTAAGCCATACCTTGCTGGCCGTGCTTGGCGTTTCTGCCGCCATCGCCGCTTCACCCCATGCTTTCATGGTGTTACGGATTGCTGGCGGCGTTTACCTGATCTGGCTTGGCGTCATCGCATTGAAAAGTACTTGGCAGCGCCCTGTCGAACCGATTACGAATTCCCCTTCGCCCCTGTTGACATCAACGTTTCAGCAAGCCGGTATGCCGACGCTGTTCACCCGCGGGCTGATTGCCAATGCCATCAATCCCAAAGTTATCGTTTTCTTTCTGGCCTTTCTGCCGCAATTCGTCAAACCAGCGCACGGCATGGTCGGTTTGCAATTGGCGTTGCTGGGGCTGTTGTTTACAACGCAAGCAGCGCTGATTTTTTCAACCCTCGGATTTCTCGCCGGCAGCCTCGGCCAACAACTGGCGCGTGACCCACGAATAGGCCTTTGGCTCGACCGCCTCGCCGGTGTGATTTTTATCGGCCTGGGTCTGCGATTGTTGTGGTGATGTATTCCGACGGAAAGAAGCTCCGTCATTCCCGCGTGCCTCTGGCGGGAATCCAGCGTCTTTTTGTTTTTCACGCGGAGGCGCGGAGAAAAACCATTTTCACGCGGAGGCACAGAAAAAGGCACGAATACTCCGAGGGAAGATCACTCCGTCATTCCCGCGTGCCTCTGGCGGGAATCCAGTGTCTTTTTGTTTTTCATGCGGAGGCACAAAAACATTTTGTAGGGGCAGGCCTCTGTGCCTGCCCTTGGGCGGCCACGGGGGGGCCGCCCCTATGGCCTTCCCCGCAGCTTCGTGTGCAAAGGTTGTGGTGATATGCATACTCCGTCATTCCCGCGTGCCTCTGGCGAGAATGACGGTGCATTCGTGTGCTCACGCGCAGTCGCAGAAACCGCCTCCATGAACAGGCGCTCAATCCGTACTTGAACTTCCACCGACCATGCTACTTCTCGGTAGATACAGTTGATGGACGCGGACGGATTCGCAAATCCTTACCCGACAGAGCTGATTCAAACACCTTGGGAAAAGCTGCGCTCGATCCCGGGCTTCGAGCAGCATCTCAAACCGGGAATGACGGCTCAACAACTGCACGAAACCGTCATGTCGATGACCGACTCACAGGCTGTGCAAAAGCTTCAAGACATGCGGCGCAAGCTGTTTGGTTCGTTCCGAAAAAAAGGGGCTTGAACCAACTCAGTTCTGTTGCATAATGTCGATGGGCAGAGGTGGAGCCTACCACCATTCAAGGCGTCGGCAATACCTTCTTTCCAATGAAAACAGGTCGGCCTCTAAACCAAAAAGCTACGCATGGTTCAGGCTCATTTTAGGATTGGAAAATACTGGATTATGCGCCCAAAAACCTTTTGGCTTTTTTATACTCAAAAAGTCGGACTCGCCGATTTAATCACTCTCCGCGGCCCCCTGCCTTTCGAAAAAACCATGCCAATCCCGCCATCCCCTGACCGTCCGCACCGAAATTAATACCTATTGTCACTTCCTCACTTCATTTTATGCTTAACGTCTCATTACTTGTTACACTAGAAACGTTCCGACCAGGTTTGATTTTGTCATGAATACTCCAGACCGCCATTACCGAATTTTAGTGATTGATGACGATCCGCGTCTGCGCGATCTTCTGCAACGTTACCTTACAGAAAACGGCTTGGAAGCGATCACTCTGCCCGACGGTTCGCAACTTGAAAAAACGTTGCAACGTTTTCCGCCGCACTTGATCGTACTCGATCTGATGTTGCCGGGTGAAGACGGCTTGTCGATTTGTCGTAAGTTACGCAGTGCGCACAACGCCGAATCAATTCCGATCATCATGCTGACGGCGCGCCGCGAAGAAGTCGATCGCATCATCGGTCTCGAAATGGGCGCCGACGACTACCTCGGCAAGCCGTTCAATCCGCGCGAACTGCTGGCGCGGATTCATGCCGTGTTGCGCCGTGCGCCGAAACACGAGTTAGCTGGAGCGCCGACCGAGGAAGGCTTGATTCCGTTTGGCCCGTTCATGCTGGATCTGGCAGCACGCACTCTGAACAGAAATGGCGAAGTCGTTCACCTGAGCACTGCCGAATTTTCATTGCTCAAAATCATGGGACAAAACCCGCGTCAACCGTTCACCCGCGAACGGCTGTCGCTGCTGGCTCGCGGTAAAGACCATGAAACTTTTGATCGCGCCATTGATATGCAAATCTCGCGATTGCGCAAGCTTGTCGAAACCGATCCGATTAACCCGCGCTATATTCAAACCGTGCGCGGCTTCGGATACATTTATGTCCCTGAAGACAGTAAATCCGGTGACGGCGCGGCCAACGCACGTAAAGAAAGCTGCGACGCCTGAGTACCTTGTTCAACTTTTGGCCGGCTTCGCTGTTCGGGCGGCTTCTGTGCTTTCTGGTCGCACTGATCGCATTGGTGCTGATCGTGATGGGCTTGCTGTTTCAGTACGACCGCGAAAACCTGCTGATCTACCAGTTCGGTCACACCAAAGCAGTTCAGTTGCAGGCGTTGCGTGCTGCGCTTGATTCGAGCATTCCGACCGAACGCGCCGATATCCTGCGCCGCTTCGGTCATCAATACAACGCCCGCCTGTTTGAAGAGCGCCGCCGTCGCACCACCAGTCAGCCCTCGGCTGGAGTTCAGTTCGACATGCCGTTTCGCAACGAGCCGGAAATTCCGTCGCTCGACCAGGACGCTTCGTCCAATCCATTTCCGTTTCGCTCGAACCAGACGCCGATACAGCCGCGACAAACCGGGCAGCCGCCGTCAGGTGCGTTCCTCGATCTCGAAAAATATTTACAAAAGACTCTCGGCTCGGATACCATGATCCGGCTGCAACCTGAGCGACAATTACTGTGGGTGCGTTTTTCCGCACGTAATAATTATTACTGGGCTGGTTTCATTCTGCCCGATCGTCCACTGGCAAAGGATGTGCCTTCGCGTGCATTCTTCCTGGCGCTGGTCATCGTTGCAATGCTGGTTCTCGCCGCCCTCGCCTTCGCCCGTTATCTGTCGCAACCGCTCACCAAACTCGCCGAAGCCGTCAATCTGGTCGGTCGCGGCGAAGTGCCGCCGCCGTTGCCAGATGCCGGGCCTTCCGAAATGGCGGCGCTCAATCGCGGCTTCAACGCCATGATTACCCGTCTGCAACAAGTCGAGCATGACCGTGCGTTATTGCTTGCCGGTGTTTCACACGATTTGCGCACGCCACTGGCTCGCCTTCGCTTGAGTGTCGAAATGAGTCACGATGACCCTCAAGAACGTGATTTAATGATTGATGATATTGAAGCCATCGACCGTATCATTGATCAGTTCCTTGATTTCGCACGCAACGATGATGGTAAACCTGCACATCTGCAAAATATCAACGCTTTAATCGCTTCCAGTGTCGAACGTTATCAGCGTTCGCATTACGATGTTCGTTTCACACCCGGTTCGAAACTTCCCGATATTCCGGTGCGAACCACAGCGTTTGAACGGCTGATCAACAATCTGATCAATAACGCCATCACCCACGGTAAACCACCCATCGAAATCACCACAGGTTTCGACGCCCATCAGGTATGGGTTGAGGTTAGCGACCACGGCAGCGGTTTTCCCGAAGCGGAACGCGAACGCCTCAAAGAACCGTTCCGCCGCGCTTCCAAAGCGCGCTCGACGCCGGAGGGCAAACTTGGCGCCGGTCTTGGCCTCGCCATCGTCGAGCGTATTGCGCGATTGCACAGCGGTAGCGTCGAATTATTGAGCGCACCACATGGCGGCGCGTTGATCAAGGTGCTCCTGCCGCGTCACCCCGCCTCCTCTGCCCGGCGCTCTTTTTCGCCCGACGCTTTTCCTTTCTGAGCGCACACTCATTTCTCAGACGATGCCCTGCGCTATCATCGCGTCGGCCACTTTCACAAAGCCTGCCACGTTAGCGCCATCAACATAATCCACATGTCCGTCGGCGCCCTTGCCATAACGCACGCACGCTGCGTGAATCGCCTGCATGATATTGCGCAGACGCGCATCGACATCCTCGCGCATCCACGACAGCCGGATGCTGTTCTGGCTCATCTCCAATCCCGACACGGCCACACCACCGGCGTTGGCGGCTTTTCCTGGAGCGAACAAAACCTTGGCATCGTGAAAAACCTGCATCGCTTCCAACGTTGCAGGCATATTGGCGCCTTCGGCCACACACAGACAACCGTTTTTAACCAATGTCCTGGCATCGTCGCCGTTCAGTTCATTCTGAACCGCGCTCGGTAGCGCAACATCGCAAGCAATGTGCCACGGTGTTTTGCCTTCGTGAAATTTGAGTCTGTGTTGCTCGGCGAATGTTTGCAAACGTCCGCGCTCGACATTCTTCCAATGCATCAGCGTCTCAAGTTGGTCGGACGACAAGCCGTCCGGAAATTCTATCGTCCCGCCTGAGTCGGACATTGATAACACCCTGGCGCCGCTTTCCAGACATTTTTCCGCCGCATACTGCGCGACATTGCCGGAACCGGAAATCGTCACACGCTTACCTTCCAAAAGTTGTGAGCGCACCGCCAACATTTCGTTGACAAAGTAAACCAGACCATAACCCGTCGCTTCCGGCCGGATCAAACTGCCACCGAAAGAAGTGCCCTTGCCGGTCAGCACACCGGAAAACGTGTTCGCCAGTTTTTTGTACTGTCCGAACAAATAGCCGACCTCACGAGCACCAACACCAATATCTCCCGCCGGGACGTCGAGATCAGCGCCGATGTGGCGAAAGAGTTCACTCATAAACGACTGGCAAAAACGCATGACTTCGTTGTCGCTCTTGCCCTTCGGATCGAAATCGGAGCCGCCTTTACCGCCGCCCATCGGCAGCGTCGTCAACGCATTCTTGAACACCTGCTCAAATGCGAGAAACTTCAACATCCCCATCGTAACCGTCGGGTGAAAACGCAAGCCGCCTTTATAAGGTCCCAAAGTGCTGTTCATCTGCACCCGGAAGCCACGGTTAACGTGAACCTTTCCCTTATCGTCAACCCACGGCACCCGAAAAGCGATCGTACGTTCCGGCTCGACAATGCGTTCCAACAGCGCATTGTCGCGGTACTGCGGATTCTTCTGAATGAATGGCCATAAACTCTGCATCACCTCGGTGACGGCCTGATGAAACATCACCTGACTGGGGTCCCTCCCCTGCACATACGACAAAAAATCATTCAACTTCTGAGGCATCTTGAACACTCCTGTAAAAAGACAAAACCACAACGCAGGCAAACATTTGGCGTCAAACCAAATACCTCTTTGGCATTGTTTGTCGAAGCCTTATTTATAATAATGCGTTTTTCGCATGAATCATGCTTTTTACGAATGGCTTTGAGTTAGATCAAAATTAATGTTATACGCATTTCTTTTAGGGACGCAGAAAACAACAAGGGCGGGTTTCAAACCCGCCCCTTACATGTCCCCCGTTTTCTGAAACGTCACCCCGCCTGCAACGGATACAGTTTCCAGTTTCCGCCTTTCAGTGATCTCAAGCCTTCGACTGCCGCCAATGCGCCGGAGATGGTCGTGCAGTAGGGGATGCGGTTCGCCAGTGCCGTGATCCGGATCAGCCGCGAATTGGCAATCGCTGTCCGTGTTTCTTCGACGGTGGTAAACACCATCGCAATTTCGCCGCTTTTCATCAGGTCAACGATGTTCGGACGGCTTTCTTTGATTTTGTTGACGGTGCGCACTTCAATCCCGGCTGCGCGAATCGCGTCAGCGGTGCCTTGTGTTGCGACCAGTGTATAGCCGCCCATCGTCGCCAGTGTCTTCGCAACTTTTACGGCACGCACCTTGTCGGCGTCTTTGACCGTCAACAACACCGTACCGCTATCGGGCAAACGCACGCCTGCCGCCAACTGCGCTTTGAACAGCGCTTCGCCAAACGTTTCGCCGATTCCCATGACTTCGCCAGTTGAGCGCATTTCCGGCCCCAACACCGGATCGACGCCAAGAAACTTGCTGAACGGAAACACGGCTTCTTTAACGTTGCATCGCTTGAGTGCCACTTCTTCGAGAATGCCTTGTGCTTTGAGCGTTTTACCCGCCATGCAGCGTGCCGCGATCTTTGCCAACGGCAGTCCCGTTGCCTTGGAAACAAACGGCACGGTACGCGATGCACGCGGGTTGACTTCGAGGACATAAATCACATCGCCGTGCGCCGTTTGCTGAATGGCGAATTGCACGTTCATCAAGCCGACCACGTCGAGTGCCTTCGCCATCGCCCGCGTTTGTGCTTTCATCGCTTCTATCGTCGTCGCCGACAGCGAATACGGCGGCAGCGCACACGCCGAATCGCCGGAGTGAACGCCCGCTTGTTCGATGTGTTCCATCACGCCGCCGATGAATACGGTCTCGCCATCGGAAACGCAGTCAACGTCGCATTCAATCGCATCATCGAGAAAACGATCAAGAAGCACTGGTGAATCGGGCGACACGGTCACGGCTTCGCGCATGTAGCGTTCGAGATCACGCGCTTCGTGAACGATTTCCATCGCACGCCCGCCGAGCACATACGACGGGCGCACCACCAGCGGATAACCGATTGACTCGGCGCAACGCAACGCCTCTTCTTCTGTCCGCGCCGTTGCGTTCGGCGGTTGCTTCAAACCCAGTTTGTTGAGCAGTTGTTGGAAGCGCTCGCGGTCTTCTGCGGCATCAATGCTTTGCGGCGAGGTGCCGATCACCGGAACGCCGTGCGCTTCGAGCGCCAGTGCCAACTTCAACGGCGTTTGACCGCCAAACTGGACGATCACGCCTTCCGGTTTTTCAAGGTCAACGATTTCAAGCAGGTCTTCGAGCGTCAGCGGTTCAAAATACAGTCGGTCAGACGTATCGTAGTCGGTCGATACGGTTTCCGGGTTGCAGTTGATCATGATGGTTTCAAAACCATCTTCGCGCAACGCCATCGCCGCATGCACGCAACAGTAATCGAACTCAATCCCTTGTCCGATCCGGTTGGGCCCGCCGCCCAGAACCATGATTTTGCGTCGTCCGCTTGGACGCGCTTCGCAAACGCCATGTGTTTGTCCATGCAGCGGCATTTCATGGGTCGAATACAAATACGCCGTGCTGCTGGCAAATTCCGCCGCGCAGGTATCGACACGTTTGTAAACCGGCCTGACGCCAAGCGATAAACGTTTCTCACGCACAGCCGCTTGCGTCGTGTTCAGCAGTTTTGCCAAGCGCCGGTCGGAAAAACCCATGCCTTTCAACAGCCGCATTTCTTTTTCGGACAACGCTTCAAGCGAGTGCGCGGCCAATCGCGCCTCCATCGCCACGATGTCTTCGATTTGCGCCAAAAACCACGGATCGATGTCCGTTTCCCTGTGAATTTCGTCGAAGGGTATCCCCAGTCGGAATGCGTCGGCCACGTACCACAGCCGCATCGGCCCCGCTTCACTCATTTGTTCGACGATGTCGTCGCGGTCTTTCGATTGTTCGTCGAGACCGTCGACTCCGATCTCCAATCCGCGCAACGCTTTTTGCAATGATTCTTGAAACGTCCGACCCATCGCCATCACTTCGCCGACTGCCTTCATTTGTGTGGTCAAGCGTGGATCGGCTTCGCGGAATTTTTCAAACGCAAAACGTGCGACTTTGGTCACGACGTAATCAATGGTCGGCTCGAACGAGGCCGGAATGGTTCCGCCGGTGATGTCGTTTTTCAGTTCGTCGAGTGTATAACCAACGGCCAGCTTGGCGGCAATTCTGGCAATCGGAAAGCCTGTCGCCTTCGACGCCAGCGCGGATGAACGCGACACGCGCGGATTCATTTCGATCACAATCATCCGGCCATCTCTCGGACTCACCGCAAACTGCACGTTGGATCCGCCGGTATCCACACCGATCTCGCGCAGTATCGCAAACGAGGCGCTGCGCATGATCTGGTATTCTTTGTCGGTCATCGTCTGCGCTGGCGCTACGGTGATGGAGTCTCCGGTATGGATTCCCATCGGATCGAGGTTTTCAATCGAGCACACGATGATGCAATTATCGGCACGGTCACGAATGACCTCCATCTCGAATTCTTTCCAGCCGAGCAACGATTCTTCAATCAACAATTCATGCGTCGGCGACAACTCCAGTCCACGCTGACAAATCTCTTTGAACTCTTCCGGGTTGTACGCCACGCCGCCACCGGTACCGCCAAGGGTAAACGACGGTCGAATAATCATCGGATAGCCCGTGCTCCGTGTCGCCTGTGCAATGTCGCGCTGCACCGCCAGCGCTTCTTCCAGAGAGTGCGCAATACCGGATCGCGCTGATTCCAGGCCGATTTTCTCCATCGCTTCTTTGAAGCGCTTCCGATCTTCGGCTTTGTCAATCGCATCGGGCGAAGCGCCGATCAATTCGCAGCCGTATTTTTCGAGAAGCCCGCGACGGTGCAGATCGAGCGCCGCATTCAACGCCGTCTGCCCGCCCATGGTCGGCAAAATCGCATCGGGTTTTTGCTCGGCAAGAATGCGCTCGAGCACTTCGACGGTGATCGGCTCGATGTAGGTCACATCGGCCATTTCCGGATCGGTCATGATGGTCGCCGGATTGCTGTTGAGCAAAATGACGCGATACCCTTCTTCGCGCAATGCTTTGCACGCCTGCACGCCGGAGTAATCAAATTCGCACGCCTGTCCGATAACAATCGGCCCGGCGCCAATGATAAGAATGCTGTGAATGTCGGTTCTTTTGGGCATGAGGACCTCGGATCAGGCGTGCGCCATCAGGTCGATGAAATGATCAATGAAATGGTCGAAGAGCGGCGTGATGTCACGCGGCCCCGGTGACGCTTCGGGATGTCCCTGAAAACAGAAAGCCGGTCGGTCGGTGTAGCGCAATCCTTGCAGCGAACCATCAAACAGCGACACATGCGTCACTTCCACATTCGATGGCAACGTTTCGGCATCGACGGCAAAGCCATGGTTTTGCGAGGTAATGAACACCTGCTTGCTTTTGAGTTCCTGAACCGGGTGGTTGCCGCCGTGATGGCCGAATTTCATTTTGTACGTTGACGCTCCCGCCGCCAGCGCCATGATTTGATGGCCGAGGCAAATGCCGAATGTCGGCTTATCGCTTGCCATGATGGTTCGCGCCGCTTCAATGGCGTAGCCGCACGGCGCGGGGTCGCCCGGCCCGTTTGAAAAAAACACGCCGTCGGGCTTCATCGCCAGCACGTCTTCGGCGCTGGTTTGCGCCGGAACTACGGTCAGTTTGCAACCGCGTGCCGCCAGCAAACGCAAAATGTTGCGCTTGACGCCGAAATCGTAAGCCACCACATGAAAACGCGGCGAACACATCCGTCCGTAGCCCTTCCCCGGCTCCCAGGCGGTTTCATCCCATGTGTACGGTTTCTTTGTAGAAATGACCTGCGCCAAATCCACTCCGGTCAAACCACGAAACGCCCGCGCTTTTTCGAGCGCCGCCGTCGGTGTCGCGTGAGCGCCCGCCATCACGCATCCCGGCTGCGCCCCATGCTCACGCAAATGCTGCGTCAGGCTTCGCGTGTCGATTCCGGCAATGGCAACTTTCGCATACTCCCGCAGATAATCGCCGAGGGTCTGCGTCATTCGGTGGCTTGATGCGCGATTTGGCACGTCCTTGACGATCAACCCCGCCGCGTGGGGACGGTCGGACTCGACATCTTCGGGATTGACGCCAACATTGCCGATGTGAGGATACGTCAGTGTCACGATTTGCTGCGCGTAACTCGGATCGGTCAGGATTTCCTGATAGCCGATCATGGCCGTATTGAACACGACCTCGCCGACCGCTTCGCCATCGGCGCCAACGCTGACGCCTTCGTAAACAGTGCCATCAGCCAACGCCAGCCAAGCCGGTGTCGAAAGCGGCAACAAAGAAGATTGTGAAGAAAAAGACATGACACATCGCTTTCGTAACACTCACACCCACTCATCGCCGCTCATTGACGAGGGCGAAAATCCATGAGCATGAGCGTGTTTCGGAAATGCGTATTGTAGCCGCTGCCCCAAGGGTTGCTCAAGTTTTTCCTTTCGACGCCACCGCGTTCACACTCTATAACACTCTATAATCATGCTGTCCGCGAAATCCAAAGCGCTTCCTTTGCCTCACTGTCCCTCGTCATGACTCCATTCTCGGCGCCTTTTTCCTCCTGTCCTTCGGGAACCTGCGATGCCTGCTGACAGCCATCGCAGCCATTTGCCGCTGGCGCTGGCGCTGCTCTACACGCTGTGCATCATCTATGCCAGCCTTTATCCGTTCATGCGCTGGGAAATACCGCTGCCGGAAACGCCTTACTGGCTGCTTGCGCCAACCCGTTTTTATCGCGCCGATTTCATCGTGAATTTTTTCGCCTACCTGCCGTTCGGCCTTTTTGTCGGCCTTGCCTGCCGTCGATACCGCTTGTGGTGGGCGCTTGTCTGTGGGGCATTGCTGGCGTTGGCGATGGAGTCGTGCCAATGGTTGATGCCACCACGTCATGCAGGCCTTTATGATTTTCTTGCCAATGCCATCGGTGCTGCCTCCGGTGGCGTTGTTGCCTGGTGCCTGGCAGCATTGCCGCCGCTACGCGATACGCTTTACCACTGGCGCCACCTGTTCCTTTCCGGCTGGCTGGGCGATTTCGGGCTGGCGCTGCTCGTTTTCTGGCTGGCGGCACAGGCCAATCCCGGCATTCCCCTGTTTTCGATTGTTTTTGACCCGACTGTCCTTGCCGCTGTTTTGCCCGACAATACAATCCCATTTGCCGATGCCCGCTGGTCGATGCTGGCAGAAGTTGTTATCGGTGCTTTTCAGATTTCCGGCATCGGTTTGTTCGCGGCGCTGTTGATGTGTGGCCGCCGCCATGCTGTGCTGATGGCGGCACTGCTCATTCTGGCTGCGTTCCTGCTGAAAAATGCCGCCATATGGCTCACACTCAGCGATACTGCGCGCGCCCACTACCTTGGCCGCACGGCGACATGGGTGGCGCTGGCACTGGGATTTTTTCTGCTTTATGTTTTTTTTAGACTGTCGCGCCCGAAAGCCGTTACCGTCTGCGCCGTCATCTTGTTGTCTTCATTGCTGGCACCGCTGCTGTTGCCTGATCTTTTGAGCACACGCGTGCCTCCTTCGCTGTTCAACGACCGTTACGCGCATCTTCTGCATTTCGACGGGCTGACCCGCACCATTCTTCTGGGGTGGCCTCTAGCGGCCGGAATCTGGTTGTTCTTTCTTGCCGGACGTCCTCGCTGGGGAGAATCGTCGGATACGCTTTGACAACAGTGTAAAAATACGTTTACGCAACAACTCCTTCGCTGCTGTTTTTGCTAAAGTGCGTTCTCCCGTGATTTTTTCTTGCAATCCCTGTTGAACACCATGAGCCATTACCAACGCCACGTTTTTTTCTGTTGCAACCAGCGGTCGCCGGATGAATGCTGTTGTGCGCAGGCCAACGCCGAAAAAATGTATCTTTACGCCAAAGACCGCGTTAAAGCGCTGCGCCTGACCAACAACAACCGTGTCCGCATCAATCGCGCCGGTTGTTTTGGCCGCTGTGAAGAGGGACCGAGTCTGGTGATTTACCCTGAAGCCGTCTGGTATACCTACCGCAACACGGCAGACCTCGACGAAATCATCGACCAGCATTTGTCAAATGGCCGTATCGTCGAAAGGTTGCAATTTTGAACTCCAAAACGCTGGAGCGCCACACCATCGCCGGTTCTGTCGGTGCGCTGGAAATTGCACTCAACGCTCCCAAGATGGTGCGCGGCATTGCTTTAATCGCGCATCCCCTTCCGCAGGAGGGAGGTACACTCGACAATAAAGTTGTCTACACGCTTGCCAAAAGTTTTTTTGCTCTCGGCTTTGCGGCCATGCGCTTCAACTTCCGTGGCGTGGGTCGCTCGGAAGGTATTTGGGATCACGGTGAAGGTGAAACTGATGACGCGCTTCGGGCGCTCGAATATGCGCAAGCCCGGCTGCCGCAAGCCGCCCAAATGCCTCTTGCGCTGGCCGGTTTTTCGTTCGGCACTTACGTTCAAACCCGTGTTGCCCAACACGTCACGCCCACCATGACCGTGCTGATCGCTCCAGCCGCAAAGCGCTTTGCGCTCCCCAATGCCCCCGCCAATACGCTGGTTGTGCACGGAGAAAACGACGACGTGATTCCTCTTGCCGACGCGCTCGATTGGGTGCGTCCACAACACCTCCCGCTCACCGTCCTTCCGGGTTGCGGGCATTTTTTTCATGGCCGTCTCACGCAACTGCAAACAATTGTGTCAGACTACATAGCAACCCGCATACTTGACAGTACCCATAGTATTATAGATACCTGACTTCTCGGAGCATCTTTAAAAGCGGCAGCGTATTCCGCGTTTTTTAATGCCCCTTTTAGCGTACCTCTTTATGAGTGAAACTTTTTTTGCCCCGTGTCCACGCGGTCTCGAAAACGCTTTGGCGTCCGAACTGACTCTGTTGGGCGCCATCGCGCCGCAAATTCTTCCCGGCGGCGTCAGTTTTCAAGGGAATCTGTCTCTGGCCTATCGCACCAATCTCGAATCCCGTCTGGCCAGCCGTGTCTTGTGGCGCGTTGCCCAACGGACTTATCGTAATGAGCATGATCTTTATACGATCGCTCATGATATCAACTGGACACGCTATTTCTCTGCGGAACGCACTTTGCGCGTCGATCTGACCGCAACACGCTCGCCGCTGACCAGTCTGTCGTTCGCCACCTTGCGCATCAAAGACGCCATCTGCGACCGCTTTCGCGCCGAAGGAAAATCCCGGCCTTCCATCGACAAGCAATCGCCCGATGTGCGCGTTTACGCCTATCTTTCCGACAAGGATGTCGCGCTTTATCTCGACACGTCTGGCGAAGCACTGTTCAAACGCGGCTACCGCCAACACAGCGAAGAAGCGCCGCTGCGTGAAAATCTGGCCGCAGGATTACTTATGCTTTCTTGTTGGGGGCCTGACATCCCTTTGCTCGACCCGATGTGCGGCAGCGGCACCATCGCTATCGAAGCCGCGCTGATCGCAGCCCGACAAGCGCCGGGGTTACACCGCAGTTTTGGCTTTCAAAAACTCAACTGGTTCGATGGCCCGACCTGGCAGCGGTTAAAACAAAAGGCGCGTGACGCAGTGCGCTCCGCCTCAAGCGCACCCACGATTTTCGCCAGCGATATTTCGGAAAGCGCCATCGAACGCGCCAAAACATATGCAACCCGCGCCGGTGTCGCCGATCGGATTACCTTTTCCACAACTGACGTCCGCCAATTGGAAGCCCCTGCATTAACCGGCATTTGGTTGACCAACCCGCCTTATGGTATCCGTCTCGAAGACAGCGAGACACTGGCCGCGTTATATCCTGCTTTCGGCGCCACGCTCAAGAAACATTTTTCCAACTGGCATGCCTGGTTTTTCAGTGGCGACCCGCAACTGCCCAAATTTATCGGCTTAAAGCCAGAGCGCCGTATTCCGCTGTTCAACGGTGCGCTCGATTGTCGTCTTTACGGGTTCAAGATGGTGGAAGGCTCGATGCGGCGGATCAAACGTGTTCCATCTTGAGGTTTTTCCCAGTATTCTCGCATCTTACGCCAGGGAGTTGATATGTCGCTGAATCTGTTTTTGCCTTCCCACCTTTTTGTTTCCGAGGCGGATGCTTTCCTGCGCGATTACCTGCGCGTCCATCCCGAAACCATAGCCCAGCAAAAAGAGAGCTTGCAGCTATGGTGGGATCGGGGGGCAGGTATCAAAGATCAGGAATCAGGCATCAGAAACCCATCTCACGCGAAGGCACAAAAACCGTAGGTGAGCGCAGGTTGGTGGTGAATGCAGCGAACCCCAACGAGTCGATCTGGTTGCCCCATTCTAAACGGCATCAATGTGCCAATCTCTTCGGGGACAAGCCCTTGAAGGGGAGGGGCTTTGATCTGCGTGCTCTTCCGCTCTTGCTTTCTCCGCATCTGCGCGTGAGAAGTTTTCTTCGCGGCTTCGCGTGAAATACGCTTTTCTGACCTCTGATCAATGGCAACGGCCATGCGTTCCGTGTGCGTGTCCGTGTTCGATTTCTTCTTCACTCGCCGCCCGCACGTCAAGCACGGTGCATTCAAACAACACCCGCTGTCCGGCCAATTCGTGATTGCCGTCGAGCACCGCTTTTCCGTCTGAAATTTCGGTCACGCGCCACACCTGCGCATCATCATCGCCCGAAGACAAATAACCACCGACTTCGGTATCGGGCGGCAAATCGGTAAGCGATTCGAGCCGCACCAGCGCTGGATCGTAATCACCGAATGCATCCTCCGGTTCAAGCGACAGTTTGACCACATCGCCGATCGTCTTGAAATTCAACGCCTCTTCGGCCTTCGGGAAAATACCGGAGTAACCGCCATGCAGATACGTCACCGGCGCGTCGTTTTTCTCAATCAACTCGCCATCGCTATCAAGCAGTTTAAAATTCAACGTCACCACGGCGTTGGCAAAAATCTTCATACTGTCCTTCACAAAAACTTCTTTAACGATTGAGCTCTTTGAAAATCTCTTCCTGCGAATGCGTAATGGCGTCATCAAGCGAACGGTCTTCCGGCGCATACATCTTGGCGCTACGCAACGCGTTGATCGCTTCCTGATGTCGCCCCATCGCTTGCAACGCCGTACCTTGGCAACGTCTCGGCGTCGGATTGGTCACCTCCAGCTTGGCCCAAGCCTGACAACTCTCGTACGCGCGTTTCCAATCTTTCCTGTCGAGGAGAAGCAAACTCTCCTCGCGAACATTGACAATGGCTTCGCGGAATTCTTCCAGTTTACGCCGCCCTTCTGCCGCCTCCGGATCGACCGGCACCTGTATTAAATCTATATTTTCCTGACCGCCTGCAACCCTCTCATCGCCTGTTGTTGACGGCGTTACCGTTTTGCGCGGCGCCGTTACCGTTTCAATGCCTTGCCTGCGCTCGAGCTGCTGAATGACCCAAAGTTCGGCTCCCCTCTCCACCTCGAGCAATGGTTCTTGCCATGCCGCCACGTACATGAACAACAATAGGGCAAGGCCGAATCCTCCCACAATACCCGGGATGGTACCCACCGGTGTGTGTGTTACCAGCACATCGTATTCTTCATCCCAGTCGGTTTCATCGAATCGTTCGGCCGCTACCCGCGCACGCGCTGCCGCAATCGGTGCAATCGGCGCAATCCCCATCGCCACCCCCTGCCACCAAACGCGGAACGCCCGCTGCAACGCATAACGCCAACAATCACCGGCGCTGCGCGGTACATAAGGCGTCGATACCTGAAATTGAATGTAAACGCCAAATAGCCATTTGCCAAGCGTCGTTCCTACCGCCGCCATCAACAACGCTTCGACCGGAATCCACGTAAACGTGATCAATATCGGCGCCACCAGCGGATTGCTGATGGTTTGAAGCAAACCTTGTGAAACGATGTCGAGTTTGGCCAGTTCATGCAACGGAAAAAACAACAACCAGCCCCACAGCGCGTAATCGAACAGCCGCGCCAGTGCCCGCCGCCAAAGACGGGGATAGCTGGTCCGGTCGATCCGTCTCCGTTCCAGTTCGGTCAGGCGCAGTTGAAATACCCAACTCGGATCTTCCGACAGAAAATTGCTCCCTAGAAAAACGGTTTGTTTCCGCCGCCAGCCTTTGATCGCTGTTTCATCGGGAGGTCCCGACAACTCAAAATCCTTTTCGCGGCGCCGTTGTCCCTGCCTCCAGCCGACGCTGTAAAGCAGTATCGCCAGCAGCAGCCCGATGACCCAGATCCAGCTCTGATCCAGATCGAACGATGCGACCGCGTATTCCCAAGTCACGTAAAGCAGTGCGCCGATCAGCAGCGCGGTCAGACCGGAGCTCAGTCCCTGAGAGATCAACGAGCGCGAATAGCCGATGTTCTCGGTCAGAATCGGATGGTAATGCTGCGTCGTCGGCGGTGAGGGCACCCCTCTTGTCGTCTCGCCTTTGGCTGCCTGCAGCGACACCCCGGTCGCTTCTTCCGGCACTCCTTCCGACGTTTTTTCCAGCACTTTTTCCGGCGCTTTTTCTGGTGCCGGAATCTGCTCCTGCTCTTTCAAAAGATCCGCTGCCGCAGGAGGCGAGGTTGCAATCAGACGCGGCGGCGGTATCTGAAACCCGAAATCGGCATGCTCCGGCACCAGTTCCAGATTTGAAACCCGTTCCAGATTCGAGACCCGTTCCAAGTTTGAGGTAGACTTTGGCATCTCCCCCAGCGCCGTCACCAAGCGCACTGCCGCCGTCTCATCGACATCGGCCAACATACCGTCCAACGGCCGCGCCAGCTTCCCCTCTGCCGCCAGACGCAAAACAAAATCAATGCGCTGTTCTTCGCTGGAGTTCGACAGGCTCCACTCGACGTCGTACAACTTGCGCCGACTTTTATCGTTCAGGATTTGACTCGCTTGATTGTAGAAACGAAGCGAATCCTCCAGCACGCCGAAATTGTCGCGCGCTTTCTTATAGTTTTCGCGTAGCGCCTGCCGCAACCCGTGCCTAACCTCACGGTCAGACGCCGTCTCAGCCAAACCCAATGCGCTGTAAATAGATTCCTGTTTCATCGCAAGCGATTTCCCCGATAAAGTAATTCTACCCCTGCCTTATCCTTTTCGTCGCCTCTTTTCAGCACAAAAGCCTGTGTTCGCGACTAATTCTGGCCGATTTCAGTTTTTTTGCGATTCATGCCCAGCGACTTTTCCACCTTATTTCTCTTGTGACCGGCCACCAGTCGCGGTATGATGAACAGGTTATCGCATTTCGAAAGCCCCTTTGTGCACCACCCCCTTTCCCCCTGTATTTCTCTCCGCGTTTCTCTGTACCTCTGTTTCGCGCTTTTCCCCGGCTGGGCTGCCTGTACTCCTGCCGCCCCGCCAACCGAGCTTGATGTTCCGGTTGCTCCCATCTCACAACAATCGGCTTCGCAGGAAGCCGAGCAAGTCGCTGTTTCCGCCCAGCCATCGGCTGATTTTGTCTGCCCGCACGCCTCCAAGATCAGCGCCATTGGGTGTTTTCTGGCCGCCGTTGAACATCTTTACACAGTCTGTCGGCAAGTAAAATCCATCGAATTGCTCGAATTCGGTTTCGATCAGGCCGAGGAAGAGCCGAACAGCTTGAAAAGCGAGTTTTGCCGCCGAAAGCAAAAAGCCAGCTTGCCATCGTATCTCGAAGCGGCGCAGCGCGAGGCGCAAGTGATGTCGTCGTGTGACGCTGTCTATATCCTCAACGATTTGTACACCGTCTGGGACGCCGCAATGACCGGCCTCCGTCTGCGTCCCAGCGAAACCGAAGCCGAATACCAGCGACGAATCGCGGGGCCTTACCTCAGCTTTTCCGCCTACCGCCAACGGATACACGACGCGCTGACCGACGCCTACCAACAACCCATACAAAACTGCCCTCTACCGGCAGCGTTCACGCCTTGACCGAGCCACCGTTTTCCGACATCGCCGCCGTTTTTTCCGAAGACGGCGCGTTAGCGCAATACCTTCCGGGTTTTCGGGCGCGTTCCGGCCAACAGGCGATGGCGCATGCCATCGCGGAAGCGATCCGCGAACGCCGCTGCCTGATCGCCGAAGCCGGAACCGGCACCGGCAAAACCTTCGCGTACCTCGTACCGGCGCTGATCGGCGGCGGCAAAGTCATCATCTCCACCGGCACCAAAACGTTGCAAGATCAGCTTTTTGAACGCGATCTGCCGCTGGTACGGGACGCGCTGAAACTGCCGTTGTCGGTCGCCCTGCTCAAAGGGCGCAGCAATTACCTGTGTTTGCACCGGATCGCGCAAGCGCAGCACGAAGACCTGTTCCCCTCGAGACGAGATGCACAATACCTGAAAACCATTGCCTCGTTTTCGCGCACCACCGAACGCGGCGACCGCAGCGAACTGGCCAACATTCCCGATCACGCCGGAATCTGGCCGCTCGTCACCTCGACCCGCGACAATTGCCTCGGTTCCCATTGTGCGCATGTCGATGATTGCTTCGTGACCAAGGCGCGTAAAGAAGCACTGGATGCCGATGTGGTCGTGATCAACCACCACCTGTTTTTCGCCGACGCGCTGTTGCGCGAAGAAGGTTTGAGCGAATTGCTGCCCGCCTGCAACACCGTGATCCTCGACGAAGCGCACCAGTTGCCCGACATCGCCACTGTTTTTTTCGGAAAACGCATCGGCAGCATGCAGCTCATGGAATTGGCGCGTGATGCCGAAGTCGCCATTCGTACCGACGCCAGCGATCTCACCGAATTGCTCACTCGCATTGATCGGCTGACGCTGGCGATCCGGCAACTGCGTCTGGCCGCCGGAGAATTTCCGGGCAAACTCGCCGCCTCGCAACTTCTGTCGCTACCGACCTTCGCCGAAGCCCTGCAAACACTGACAAAAGTGCTCGACGAAACAGCTTCCGATTTGGGAACCGTCGCCGAACGCAGCGAAGACCTCGGCGTGGTTGCCGCCCGCACACAAACACTGTTGCGCGATCTGCAACAATGGTGTGAAATCAACGATAACGCCGACAAAAACACCAGCGAAAACGCTTCCGAAAATCGCGCAGAAGAAATACCGCTGATTCGCTGGGCTGACATCTCACCGCACGGTTGGCAGTTGCACGCATCACCGCTGTCGGTCGCGCCGATCTTTCGAGATTTTGTCGAAAACTCGGCGCGAAGCTGGATTCTGACTTCCGCAACCTTATCGGTCGCCGGACAATTCGCCCATTACCAGCACGAACTGGGCTTGGAGAACGCCCAGACCGAACGTTGGGACAGCCCGTTCGACTACGAGCATCAGGCCATTCTCTACGTGCCAACCGGATTGCCGTTGCCGAACACAAGAGAACACACCGACGCCGTGATCGACGCCGCGTTGCCGGTGCTGGAAGCAAGCCGTGGTCACGCCTTTTTGTTGTTCACCACACACCGCGCCTTGCAACATGCGCATCAACGCTTGCAAACCATTTTCGCCGAGCGGGGCTGGGACTGGCCTTTGCTTGTTCAAGGCGAAGCCTCGCGCTCGGAACTGCTGGAGCGTTTTCGCGTAGAAAAAAACGCCGTGTTGCTTGGCGCCGCCAGTTTTTGGGAAGGCGTTGACGTTGCCGGTGATGCTTTATCACTTGTCGTGATCGACAAACTGCCGTTCGCCCCACCCGATGATCCGCTACTCTCTGCCCGTCTTGAACACCTGAAAAAAAGCGGCGGCGAGCCGTTCCGCGATTGGCAACTGCCGCAAGCCGCTATCAATCTTAAACAAGGCGCGGGGCGCTTGATCCGCACCGAAACCGATCATGGAGTCCTAATGATTACCGATCCGCGCCTTGTCGAAAAACCTTACGGTAAACGCTTGTGGCGCAGCCTGCCGCCGATGCGGCGAACGCGAGCGCTGGAAGATGTGATTGCGTTCTTTGATACCAGGAATCGAGAATCGTAAGAACGAAGGCCGCAATCCAACGCAACAAGTATCACGCGCAAAATCGCAGGGCTTTTCCATCCTCCGCCAACTGCAACACCGTATCTTCCGCTGCAACGATTTCACCACCGCAATACGTCGGCGCAATCGGTACAAGATAACCGCCACGATCAGCCAATACAGCCAATTCAATCGGCGCATGAACACCATTCTCCCGCAGCAACGAAACCGCCTGAACAACCGTTTCGCCGCGCCATAACACGGCATCGACCAGAACGACCGGCGCCTTTTCGGAGAAAATCGCAGAGAGCGCCAATTCAGGAGTTGTTTGCAACGCGCCTTGTGCCAGCGCATTCAGATCCAGTTTCGCATGGTGGCGTTGCCCCGGCAACTGCGCTGTCAATCGCTCGGCCAATAATGCACCCTCGTCGCCAAGTCCCAGCAACCAAGCATCAATCGCCACGGCGCCTTCCATGCGCGTCACCAATGTTTCAAAACAACGCATTGCATCCGGTGCGCTCATTCACTTTCTCCTTCGTCGAAATACGCTTGAAGAATTACCTGCGCTGCCACCGCGTCGCGTATCGCCCGCGCCTTCTCGCCGCGCTGACCGCTTTCTTCAAGAAGACTCTGCGCCGCCTGCGTGGTCAATCGCTCATCAACCAGCGCCACCGGCAATCGGAAAACTTCCTCCAGCCAGTGCGCAAAGCGGCGGGCGCACTGTGTCATTTCGTGCTCCGTACCATCCACATGCACCGGCAATCCGACCACCAATTTTTGCGGCTGCCATTCGGTCATCAGCGCACGAAGCGCCGTCTCTCGCACATTGGGACGCTCGACATGCAGCGTCGTCAACGGCCGTGCGGTTTGTGTCAGCGTATTGCCGATTGCAACACCGATGCGTTTGTGACCGAAATCGAACGCCAGCAATGTTGAGGGCGCACTTGATTCAGACATAATCAAGCATGACCCGCGTTACCGGAAAAGTGCAATGGGTCGACTCCCAGCCGCCGCATCGCTTCATCAATCCGCGCTTCCGATGCGCATTGAAAGAGTAGTTTTTCCGCGTTGTCTCCGGGAATCGTCAGCCAAGCGTTTTGTGCCAACTCCTGCTCCAGTTGCCCCGCCGACCAACCCGCGTAGCCGAGCGATACCAGCACTTCTTCCGGCCCTTCGCCGCGCCCCATCGCTTCCAGCACATCACGCGAGGTCGTCATGCCGATTTCTTCGCTGACGGTCAATGTCGATTGCCAGCTGCCGACCGGTCTGTGCAGAATGAATCCGCGATCACCGCATACCGGCCCACCCCAATACACCGGCACGCCGTGCCAGTGTTTGTCGAGCAACGGCGCTCCTGCGTCGTCAAACAACTGCGCGACGCTCATGTTGGTTTGGCGATTGACCACGATCCCCAATGCACCTTCAGTGCTGTACTCGCAGATGTAAATCAGTGAGTGGGCAAACGCACCTTCCTCGCCCAAAGCGGGCATGGCAAGTAAAAAGGAACCTCTCAAATCCATCGGTACCGGTAACAAATCAGTGTCGGCCATATCCAGCGTTTCCGTTTCGACATTCGGTGGTTGTCGCGCTGGTTGCTGTTTCGCCATCATATTCTCCTAGGGTCTGTTAACACTGTTTCCACCACCGCGATGCGCGGGAACAGTGTTAACAGACCCTACCGCATGCCCGGCAGCAATCCTCGCATGCCCCGCATCATTTTGTTCAGGCCGCCTTTCGCTACCATTTTCATCATTTTCTGTGTCTGTTCAAACTGTTTCAGCAATTGGTTGACTTCTTGCACCGGCACCCCGGCACCAGCGGCAATCCGCCGCTTGCGCGATGCTTTGATGATCTCCGGCTTGCGGCGTTCAGCGAGTGTCATCGAATGAATGATTCCTTCCATTCGCGCCACTTTCTTTTCCTGCAACGGCGCACTCTGCGCCGCCTGCGCCAGCTCCGCCGGAAGTTTTTCGAGCAGACTTTGCATGCCGCCCATGTTACGCATCTGGCCGATCTGCGTTCTGAAATCTTCCAGATCAAACCCTTTGCCAGTCTTCAATTTTTTGGCGAGTGTCTGCGCTTTTTCGATATCGACCGTGCGTTGCGCTTCTTCGATCAGCGACAGAACGTCGCCCATTCCGAGAATCCGCGACGCCATTCGCTCGGGGTGAAAAACTTCCAACCCATCCGGTTTTTCCGAAACACCGGCGAATTTGATCGGTGCACCTGTGACCCAACGCACCGACAACGCCGCGCCGCCACGCGCATCGCCATCAAGCTTGGTCAGCACCACACCGGTCAACGGCACGGTCGCACGAAAAGCCGCCGCTGTATTTACGGCATCCTGTCCCTGCATCGCATCGACAACAAACAACGTCTCCACCGGCACCACTGCCGTGTGCAACTCGGCGATTTCCTTCATCATCGCCTCGTCAATCGACAAGCGCCCGGCGGTATCGACGATCACCACATCGTGATGGTGTTTGCGCGCCCAATCAATCGCCGCCTGCGCGATATCAATCGGTTTTTGCTCAGACGACGACGGAAAGCAATCAACGCCCACCTGAGCCGCCAACGTTTGTAATTGATCAATTGCCGCAGGCCGATAAACGTCAGCCGACACCACCAGCACTTTTTTCTTTTGCGTTTGCTTCAGCAAAAGCGCCAGTTTGGCGACGCTGGTGGTCTTGCCGACCCCCTGCAGTCCCGCCATCAAAATCACCGCCGGAGGCGTCACCGCCAGGTTGAGCACCGACGCCTCAGCGCCCATCAATGCCGCCATCTCACGGTGAACCACGCCGACCAGCGCCTGCCCCGGCGTCAACGAGCCGACGACTTCCTCGCCGACCGCTTTCTCGCGCACCCGCTGAATGAATTCGCGCACCGCCGGTAAGGCAACGTCCGCTTCCAACAACGCCAAGCGCACTTCGCGCAGGGCTTCCTGAATGTTGGCTTCAGTCAGCCGCGCTTCGCCTCTAAGGGTTTTGACGACACGCGACAAGCGTTGGGTGAGATTATCAAGCATGGGGTTCCTGGAATTTTGTCTCGGGATTTCCGGCCAAACGGCCAGACAGCCCGGGTTAGAGTATCTGGGTTAGAATAACTGTTCCATGATTATACCGCTTCCGTTTTTTCACCTCTTGGTCGCTGCCCTCTACACGCTGGGCGCGGTGGCACACTGGCGGATGCCCCGGTCACCATCGGCAGCAGATGCCGTACCGAAATACGTCTGGGGCTTCACGTTGCTCGCCCTGGCTTTGCACGCTTGCGCCGTCACCCGCGCGATCGCCGCCCCCGATGGCATTGACATTTCGCTGGGCAACGCCATCTCGCTGGTGGCTTTCCTGTGCGTGTTGGTCGCCTGGGCTTTCGGGTTGATGCGGGCGTTGCCGGGATTTTCCAGCGTCATCATGGGAGGGGCAGCCCTTGCCGCATTGATGCCAATAGTATTTACCAATGTCCACCGGTTCGAGTACGCCACGGGGACATGGGCTGCCCTGCATATTGCAATTGCATTGTCCGCGTATTCGCTGCTCTTCGTCGCCGCTGTCCAGGCATTTGTAATGGTCGGGTTGGAGAAAAAGCTGCATGCGGGCGTCACTGCGCAGCGCACCCCGCCACTGCTGACGCTGGAACGTTACCTGTTCAAACTGATTTCGCTGGGCTTCGTCTTGTTGACACTGACCGTGATCAGCGGACTGTTTTTCTCCGAGCAAGTTTTTGGCACGCCGTTCGAATTGACACACAAAAGTGGCTTTTCGATCCTGGCTTGGTTCATTTTTGGAACCCTGCTGGTCGGTCGCTGGCGTTTCGGCTGGCGCGGGCGCAGGGCACTCACCTGGATTCTGGCGGGAACGCTTTTCCTGGTGTTTGCCTATCTCGGCTCCAAACTGGTGCTGGAAGTCCTTTTGCAACGCTGATCCGCCGCACGAGAACAGACGCGACGCTTTGTTGCCCATTCAAATGACTACTCTTTTATGGCTTCTGATTGGCGGAATCGGCGGCCTTATCGGTGGCTTTATCGTTGCGGTCGTTTTCCTGCGTAATCGCCGTTCTTTCTCCCAGAACTCAACCCAAAAGGCATGCTCCCCGGAAGCACCAAACGCAGACCTCCCGGAAAGCCCTCCCCATATTCAGGAACTCCTCAGCGGCAGCGTTGATGACGTGATGACACCGCGACCGCAAATTCAAGCATTGGATCTGACAGACGCGCCAACACATCTGCGTCAGGGCATCGCCGCCGGACATTATTCACGCTTGCCAGTCTATGAGGATTCACTGGATCAAATCGTCGGCGTCCTCGACCTGCGCGATGCGTTGCGCCTTTTCTCGGCGCAAACATTCGATGCCGATGCTTTGCGCACCCTATTGCACCCCGCTTACTATATCCCGACCGGTACGCCGCTGTTGAAACAGGTTCAGCAGTTTCAGGCCGACCAGCAACGGTTGGGCTTCGTCGTCGATGAATACGGCGAATTGCTGGGGCTGGTCACCCTTGAGGATCTAGCTCATGAAATCGCTACCGCCCTGTCCGCTCTCCGTCCCAAGCCTGGCGAAGCCTCGCCTACCGTTCCGGCAATCCCTGAAACCGGCATCGTTATTGATGCCGGCACCGCTCTGCGAACACTGAACCGCCGCTTGGGCAGCCATTTCCCTCTCGACGGGCCGAAGACACTGAGCGGGCTGATCGTCGAACACCTAGGCGATATTCCCGAAGCCGGCACTCGTTGCGAACTCTCTGGATACCTCGTGGAAATTCTACAAACCAAGCAGCACGCCGTTCGTGTCGCAAAACTCCGACCCTGCGCTGTGACGCCCCACAAAAACGCCTCTTTGCCTTTACAAACCCCGGAAGAGCAGGCATCATCATGAGGGTATGGTAGCAACATGCTTTGTTTCATGACCGGCGCCTCACACAACGTCTCTGCAAATCCAAAGGTTCGGCACTTGGCAACTTTTTTATAGAAAACGATCCTTATCCATGGCAACTCCGGTTTCCTCTCTCTCCGTTAGCGGTCTGGCGCGTGCGCTGGTTCAGCAGAACGTGCTGACACAAATCGAAATGGAAACCATGGCTAGCCAGGCCAAAACGACCGGTATCGCTTTTGTCGAACAGTTTCTGATGGGTCGAAAAATGACAGCCACCGAACTGGGGCTTTTTGCTGCCGAGAAGTTCGGGGTGCCATTGTTTGACCTCGCCGCCATTGACCCTAACGCCCTTGCCAAAGAATATTTCGACGTCAAGCAAGCAAACGCACAGCGGATTCTGCCGTTGCATATACGCGGCAAGCGGCTGTTCGTCGCAGTTTCCGACCCCACCAATCTGAAAGCGCTTGACGAGATCCGTTTCAAGACCAACCTGCAAGTTGAGCCGGTACTGGTCGAGGACGATAAGCTTGCCCAAGTGTTGCGTTATCGCACCGAAGAAAGCGATACGACGGTCAAGGAGATGACCGCTGACCTTGCCACCGCCGAAGCCGACTTGGCTAATTTGGAAAGCCTTGGGCTGGCAGTCGCCGCTTCTGAAGAAACCAATGCCGAAGTCGAAAACTCGCCGGTCGTTCGCTACCTGCAGAAAATTCTGCTCGACGCGATTCAGGTTGGTGCTTCCGACATCCATTTCGAACCGTATGAAAAATTTTTCCGGATCCGCTACCGACTCGATGGCGTTCTGCAGGAGGTCGCCCAACCGCCGATGAATCTGCGGGAACCGATCGCGACCCGGATTAAGGTGATCTCCCGTCTCGACATTTCCGAAAAACGGATTCCTCAGGATGGCCGGATGAAACTGGTGCTGACCAACAACAAAGCAATTGATTTCCGGGTGTCGTCGTTGCCAACCCTGCACGGCGAAAAAATAGTGATGCGTATCCTTGATTCGTCCAGCGCCAATCTAAATATCGACGTCCTTGGTTACGAGCCCGAACAAAAAGCAGCATTGCTGCATGCGATCAACCGGCCTTATGGGATGGTTCTCGTGACCGGCCCGACTGGTAGCGGCAAGACCGTCTCGTTGTACACCTGCATGAATCTCCTAAACCAGCCGGACATCAACATTTCAACCGTCGAAGACCCTGCGGAAATTCAGCTTCCGGGAATCAATCAGGTCAACGTCAACGAAAAAGCCGGCCTGACGTTTTCCACAGCGCTGCGCTCCTTCCTGCGCCAGGATCCGGACATCGTGATGGTCGGTGAGATCCGCGATCTCGAAACCGCCGACATCGCTGTCAAAGCAGCACAAACCGGCCACCTTGTCTTATCGACACTGCACACCAACGATGCGCCGACAACGCTGACCCGGCTCGCCAACATGGGGATCCCTGCATTCAATATCGCCTCTTCGGTGATCCTGATCACGGCGCAACGCCTCGGTCGCCGGTTGTGTCCCCAGTGCAAACAGCCCGTTAACCTGCCAAAAGATATTTTACTCGCGGCAGGTTTCAAGGAAAGCGATCTTGACGGCAGTTGGCGGCCTTACGGGCCGGTTGGTTGCGCGCACTGCAAAAAAACCGGTTACAAAGGGCGCATCGGCGTCTATGAAGTCATGCCTGTCAGCGACGCGTTACGCGAAATCATCATGAACCACGGCACCGCGCTCGATATCGCCGCGCAGGCACAACGCGAAGGTATTAACAACCTGCGCCAATCGGGGCTTGTCAAAGTCAAAGCCGGGATCACTTCTCTTGAAGAGATCGAAGCCATCACCAACGAATAATTTTGCCAAACGAGGTTTACTATGGCTGTTGCCACTGCTGCTACCAAAGACATCAAGGTCAAGGAATCGCTTTTTGCCTGGGAGGGTACGGACAAGGGCGGTCGGCAAGCTCGCGGAGAAATTCGGGCAGCATCCATTACCATTGCAACAGCGTCCTTGCGTCGGCAAGGCGTCAAGGTTAAAAAAATCAGCAAGAAAACGTTCCGCGGAGGTAACAAGATCAAGGACAAAGACCTGACGTTTTTCACCCGTCAGCTTGCGACCATGCTGAAATCCGGTGTGCCGTTGTTGCAGTCGTTTGACATCGTCGGTCGTGGCCACGCCAATCCGCGTTTTTCAAGACTGCTGTTCGATATCAAAGGTAAAATCGAGGCTGGCTCCAGCATGGCGCAAGCGTTTCGTGCGCACCCCATCTACTTCAACCCCCTGTTTTGTAATCTGGTAGAGGCCGGCGAAACCGCCGGGATTCTCGATAACGTATTGGATCGGCTTGCAACCTATCAAGAAAAATCGCTGGCGCTGAAAGGCAAGATCAAATCGGCGTTGACGTATCCGATTGTCGTCATGGTGGTCGCCATGGGGGTGGTGGGGGTCATCATGTACAAAGTCGTCCCCGTTTTCGATAAAATGTTCAAAGACATGGGAGCAGCATTGCCACTTCCTACCCAATTTGTCGTAGACCTGTCTAATTTCGTCGTCAGCAACGGCGCATTTCTTTTGTTTGCCCTTATCGCCATCATTCTCGGTATCCGCGCTTTTCACAAACGGTCGGCGCCTTTCCGGATGCTAATTGATCGAACGTCATTACGTGCGCCGGTATTCGGGCCAATGCTCGAAAAAGCGGCGATCGCCCGCTGGACGCGAACCTTGTCAACGATGTTTTCAGCTGGCGTCCCGCTGGTCGAGGCGCTCGACAGCGTCGGCGGCGCCTCCGGTAACGGCGTCTATGCGGAAGCCACCAAAAAAATCAAAACCGATGTCAGTACCGGCACTTCGCTGACCAACGCAATGACCAACGCCGACCTGTTCCCGCCTATGGTGCTGCAGATGACCCAGATCGGCGAAGAGTCCGGGGCGCTCGACAGCATGCTCACCAAAATTGCCGACTTCTATGACCGTGAGGTCGATGAAGCCGTCGCCGCTTTGTCTGCAATGCTCGAGCCCATCATCATCGTCTTCTTGGGGGTTGTCATCGGAGGCATTGTGATCGCCATTTATTTGCCTATTTTCCAAATGGGTCAAACCATCTGATCCTTTTGCAAAAAACCGAGGCACTTCCGTGCCTCGGTTTTTATAGTCTTTCATTCCGCCCCATATTGTGCCTTCTCTTCTTCCCGATTTCCCCAGTTGGCTCTTGCTGAACGATCCCGTGAGCGTCCTAATCATCGCTGTCATTGTTGGCCTTTGCGTCGGCAGTTTTATCAATGTTGTGATTCATCGTTTACCGAGAATGCTGCAACGCTCCTGGGAACAGCAATGTGTCGAGTTGCGCGATGAGCCTCCTTCTGAAGAAGCCGAAACGCCCTACAACCTCATCGTTCCGCGTTCGACTTGTCCGACGTGCCAGCATCGGATCACCGCGCTGGAAAACATTCCCGTCGTGTCGTGGCTCTTTTTACGCGGCAAATGTTCACAGTGCGGCACGCGCATTTCGATCCGCTACCCGCTGGTCGAGTTATTGGGTGGCTTGCTGGCAGGGTTAGCCTTCTGGTTTTTCGGGCCGTCCTGGCAGGCGCTGACCGCCTGCATCCTGTTGTGGACACTGTTGGCGCTGACCTTCATCGACATCGATACGCAGTTATTGCCCGATGACTTGACTTTACCTCTCCTGTGGCTCGGGCTGTTCGTCAATCTTTTCGGCGTGTTCACAACATTGCCTCATGCTGTCATCGGCGCGATGGTCGGCTACCTGTCATTGTGGCTGGTGTACTGGGCGTTCAAATTGCTGTTCCGTAAAGAAGGAATGGGCTACGGCGATTTCAAACTACTCGCCGCGCTCGGCGCTTGGCTTGGTTGGCCTGTGCTGGTTCCCATCATTCTGCTGTCCTCGCTGGTTGGCGCTCTGGTAGGAGGAGGGCTGATCTTGTTCCGTGGTCGCGACCACAGCGTTCCAATGCCATTCGGTCCGTTCCTGGCCATCGCTGGCGTCATTGCTCTCTTTTTCGGGTCGACCATCGTTCACTGGCTGCATCTGCCCTACTAACCCTATGCCCTTGATTATCGGCGTCACTGGCGGTATCGGTTGCGGCAAATCGACTGTCGCTCAGGCGTTTTCAACGCTGGGGGTCGAAACGCTCGATGCCGACGATCTGGTGCGTGCCGTCAGTGCGCCCGGCGGCAGCGCCTACCCGGAGATCGTCGCGCTGTTTGGTAATGCCGCCGTCCAAGCCAACGGAACCTTGGATCGCGCCTTCATCCGCCGGCAGGTATTCGCCGATCCGAAAATACGAGCCAGGCTCGAAGCCATTGTCCATCCCCGTGTCTGCGAAGAAACCGTCCGCCGGATCGCCCAATGGCGTGGCCCCTACGGTCTGTGGATTGTTCCCCTGCTCCTCGAAAAGCCCGGGTTGCGTGAACGCGCCGACCGTGTTCTGCTCGTCGATTGCCCTGAAGCGCAGCAAATCGCACGGGTGGTTGCCTCGCGTGGCCTGCACGAAAACGAGATCCGCGCCATCATGGCAACACAATGCACTCGCGACCAACGGCTGACGCTCGCCGACGACATTCTCGACAACAGCGGCCCGCTGGAAAATCTGACCGCCCAGATCACGCGTCTGGATCGTTTCTACCGAACGCTGGCGAATACCCAAATGCTATGATTTCCCGCCAGCTCTCACAAAAGACTTAATAAATCCACGAAATTGCGGCACAATGATGAAGTTTTCCTTTTGGCCGTTATGGATTTTGGGTGTCTGTCCTTTACGAACATCCCCTCAACGAACGGGTGCGCACACTGATGCGGCTCGAGGATCTTTTTGCGCGGGTGCGTTTTTTCGCAGCGCGTGAAACCTTTCTTGATCATCACGCAGCGCTGCTGGCCTTGTTCGAAATCATTGAAGTTGCGGCGCGCGCCGACCTCAAGTCCGACTTGTTGCAGGAGCTTGAGCGTCAAAAATTGGTATTGAGCGCATTGCGGCATCACCAAAGTATTGATCAGGAACTGCTGGATAACCTGCTCGACGATATTGATCGTGTGATCGCGAAAATTTTTGCGTTTACCGGCAAAGTCGGGATGCATCTACGTGAAAACGAATGGTTGATGGCTATCAAGCAACGCACTTCGTTGCCCGGTGGCGTCTGCGGATTTGACCTGCCCGCTTTTCACTTCTGGCTGCACCAGCCGCCCGCTCGTCGACAAAACGATCTCCAGCAATGGCTGTCGCCGCTTGAGCCAATCCGCAACGGAATCTCCATTATCTTGCGCATTCTGCGTGAAAGCGGCCAAGCCACTGCATGTACGGCACAGCACGGCGTCTTTCAGATGATGCAGGCCAACACCAGAGCAGCGCAGTTGTTGCGGTTGTCGATTGCAGATGGCGTCTCCTGTGTTCCCGAGATCAGCGCCAACAAATACGCGCTCAATATCCGCTTTTTAACCGCCGAGGAGATGACGCGCGGCAGCGTTTGCGACTACGACATTACCTTCGATTTGACTCTCTGCTCGCTATGAAAAAAACTGCTTCAACAACCGCCGAAACCACGACCGTCGCTTGCCCGCAATGCGGCTCAACGGTAGTTTGGGCATCGGCGTCGCGTTGGAAACCGTTTTGTTCAGAGCGTTGCAAACTGCTTGATCTCGGCGCCTGGGCCAATGAGTCTTACCGGGTTGCCGGTGCTGAAGTCGCCGACGCCTCAGAAATAGAAAACGCACTGGCGGCGCTTCCCTCCGGCGCACCGCGCCCGCATTAGGAAGAAGCCCCGCCTTTCAGCAACGTCGGCAACTCTTTCAGAACCCCATGATTGGCCGGCAGCAACAATAGGTTCCGACAAGTTTCCAGCGTCTGCCAACCGATGTTTTGTCCTTCGCGCCCATAAGGTTCGCCGCGCCATGCCGTCACATGAAACAAATGCAGTTGTACCTCGGCATGCGGATAAGTGAAATGAACGATTTGCCAAGGCGCCGCTTGCTCAACAACAATCCCCAGTTCTTCTTCCAGCTCACGAACCAACGCCGCTTCTCCCGTTTCTCCCACTTCAATTTTGCCGCCGGGAAATTCCCAATAACCGGCATACACTTTTCCCGGCGGTCGTTGTGCCAATAAAAATTCGTTTTCGGATCGCGTCAATACCGCTGCCGTCGCTCTCACCAACACCGGCGCCAACATCATGATTTGGAACGAAGCGCCTTGTAGCCCGCGACATGACGCACAAACTGCCATGCGGTGCGGCCACTGACCGAACCGCGCAAACGCGCCCATTGCAACGCTTCCAGGCGCAAGGCTTCGCCTGCCGCCGCTGTTTTTGGCGAAGGTATTTTGTGATGCACCAACCAACCGGCAACCGCCGAAAGATAATCGTCTTCGCTGAACGGGTAAAACGAAATCCACAAGCCGAAACGCTCGGCCAATGCCATTTTTTCTTCTTTCGCTTCGTCCGGATGAATTTCGCTTTTCCCGCCGTTTTGCGAAAAGTTTTCGTAGAAAAAAGTTGGCATCAGATGGCGGCGGTTTGATGTCGCATAAATCAGCACGTTCTCTGGCGGCGCTGTAATCGAGCCGTCGAGGACGGCCTTCAGTTCACGATAGCCGCCCTCCTGCACGTCAAACGCCAAATCGTCGCAAAACAAAATAAAGCGTTGCGTCGCACCCTGAAGGCTTTCAAGAATCTTCGGCAAGTCGAACAGGTCGCTCTTATCGACTTCGATCAACCGCAACCCGCGTTTTCCATAACGACCCAACATCGCCTTAACCAGTGAAGACTTGCCGGTTCCAGGAGCGCCGGTCAGCAGCACATTGTTGGCCGGATAACCCGCGACAAATTGTTTTGTATTCTGATCAATGCGCGCTTTTTGTTCGTCGATACCCACCAAGCGATCAAGCGATACGCTGTGCGGTGATGTCACCGGATACAACGCGCCATAGCCTTGCCGTGTTCCATGCAATGCCCCGCGCTTCCGCTCCCAGCGCGCCGCTGGTATTTTCGCCCAGTTGATCGGTGCCGGATTTTCCGGCAACAGCAGCTCGGCGCGAGTTAATGCTGTCTCCGCCCGCTCAAGAAATTTCAGCCAGCGTGCTTCTGGCGTTGTTGATTTTGTATTCATCGTTTTTACTATCTTAACCGCAAAGAACGTATAGAAAAAACGGTTTTACTTTTTTGTGACTTTCGTGTTTTTCGTGGTTCATGCTTGTTTTTTTCAGCTCCGGTAGTCGGCGTTAATCGACACGTAATCATGCGACAAATCACATGTCCACACCGTTGCTGCAGCGTTGCCGCCCAACCCAAGATCAACCCGCACCGTGATTTCCGCTTGGTTCATAACCCGCTGCCCCGCTTCTTCCGTATAACTCGATGCCCGCCCACCATCGACAATCACAGCTACGTCGTCGAGCCACAACCGGACACGCGACGTGTCGAGTTCCGGCGGCGCTGCATTGCCGATAGCGCAAACGATACGCCCCAAGTTGGGATCCGATGCAAAAAACGCCGTCTTCACCAGCGGCGAATGCGCCACCTTCAACGCCACCTGGCGGCATTCTTCGGCATTGCTCCCACCCTCAACCTGAATCGCGATGAACTTGGTCGCGCCTTCGCCGTCGCGCACAATGGCTTGCGCCAAACGTACTGCTACTTCAAGCACTGCTTTTTTGAACGCAGGCAAACGTACGTCATCGCTCATTGTTATCGGCGAAACGTTCGCTTGTCCCGTTGCAATGCCAATCAATGTATCGTTTGTCGAAGTATCACCATCAATGGTCACGGCATTAAATGAACCATCGGCCACTTCGCGCAATAATGATTGCCACACCGATGGCGCTATCGGCATGTCGGTCGCGATGAATCCCAGCATCGTCGCCATGTTCGGGTGAATCATCCCCGCTCCTTTGGCGATTCCGGTGACGGTGATCTGCACACCGTCGATCACCACTTGCGCCGAGGCCGCTTTGTGAACGGTATCGGTTGTCATGATCGCTTGCGCCGCCGTTAACCAAGCTGCCGCACTGGCACCGTCTTCCTCGCCGCAGCGCCGGAATGCTTCCGGTAAGCCTGCCAACAATCTGTCGATCGGCAGCGGTTCCATGATCACACCGGTCGAACACACCATCACTTCTTCCAACGCGCACCCCAGCAACGCTGCCGTCTCACGGCACGTGCGACGCGCATCGTCCAAACCCAAAGCGCCGGTTCCAGCATTGGCGTTGCCGGCGTTGACAACAATCGCTCTTAACGATTTTCCGTGCTGATGTTGCCAAGCCAGATGCTCACGATCGACCAACACCGGCGCCGCGCAAAATCGGTTTTGCGTAAATACTGCCGCCGCCGTTGTTCCCGCCGCACATTCAATCACCAGCACATCGTTCCGCTGCCAGTTCTTGATCCGCGCCGCAACGGCGCCCAAACGAACACCGGGAACCGGAAGCAGATCGCCATCTGTTGAAGGGGTATAACAAACCGGCACGGTGCTCTCCTCGACGTTGTTTTGAGAACGGTTTTTCCTAAAACTCGATTACAACCTACCGTGGCACTGCTTGTACTTTTTCCCGGAACCGCATGGGCAGGGATCGTTGCGCCCCACCTTTTCGCCGGAACGCACAAACGGAATCGCTGGCCCCTCAGGTTCCGCCGCCAACGCTTCATCGTAATCGGCATGCTGGTAGCGCACGTTCGATACATGCGGCGTCTGCTCTTCGACGTTTTCAACGTCCTGCGGCGAACGAACCTGCACCGTCAACAGGATTCGCACCACGTCGTGCTTGATCCGGTCGAGCATCAACGAAAACAGCACAAATGCCTCGCGCTTGTATTCCTGCTTCGGGTTCTTCTGCGCATAGCCGCGCAAGCCGATCCCCTGCCGCAGGTGGTCGAGCGACGCCAGATGTTCGCGCCAGTGTTGATCAATCATCGACAACATGAGACTGCTTTCGAATTGCCGCATCACTGGCGCACCCACGGCTTCGGCGTGCAACGCCCATTGTTGCAGCGCCAGTTCGGCCAGGTAATCGCGCAATTCGTCTTCACCGTGGTCTGACTTTTCCTTGAGCCAACTGGAAATATCAACCCGCAACTGGTATTCGGATACCAACGCCGCTTCCAGTCCGGACACGTCCCAATGCTCTTCCACAGACTCCAGCGGAATGTAACGCTGCATCAGCACACCGATTTCATCACGAACCATACTGTCGATGGTGTCGGAGATGTTTTCAGCTTCCAGCAATTCGTTGCGCTGCTGATAAATCACACGACGTTGATCGTTGGCCACGTCGTCAAATTCGAGCAATTGTTTACGGATATCGAAGTTGCGCACTTCAACACGGTGCTGCGCTTTTTCAATTGAACGGTTGATGATCGGATGCTCGATCGGTTCACCAGACGGCATCTTCATCCGCTGCATGATATTGCCGAGTCGTTCACCACCGAAAATGCGCAACAACGGATCTTCAAGCGACAAATAAAAACGCGACGAGCCCGGGTCGCCCTGACGACCGGAACGGCCGCGCAACTGGTTGTCGATCCGCCGCGATTCGTGCCGCTCGGTGCCGATGATGTGCAGCCCGCCGACCGACACCACTTTGTCGTGGCGCTCTTGCCAGTCGGCACGCAACGCTTCAATCTCTTTTTCCTTCTGCGCCTCGTTCAGCTTTTCGTCTTCACGAATTTTCAATATCTGCGGTTCGAAAGCGCCGCCCAACACGATATCGGTTCCGCGCCCCGCCATGTTGGTGGCGATGGTGATCGCTTTTTCACGACCGGCCTGCGCGACGATTTCGGCTTCGCGCGCATGGTGTTTGGCATTCAACACTTGATGCGGCAGTTTTTCTTCGTCGAGGTATTTCGACAACATTTCCGAATTTTCAATCGACGTGGTTCCTACCAGCACCGGTTGGCCGCGCGAATAACAGTCCTTGATATCGGCAATAACCGCATCGACTTTTTCCTGAAATGTCCGAAACACCAGGTCGTTCATGTCTTTGCGGATCATCGGCAAGTTTGTCGGGATGATCACCGTTTCCAGGCCGTAAATTGACTGAAACTCAAACGCTTCGGTATCGGCCGTACCGGTCATCCCCGCCAGTTTTTCGTACATCCGGAAATAATTTTGGAACGTGATCGATGCCAACGTCTGGTTTTCACGTTGAATCTGCACGCCTTCTTTGGCTTCCACCGCCTGATGCAAACCCTCCGACCAGCGGCGACCCGGCATTAACCGCCCGGTAAACTCATCGACAATAATCACTTCGCCATTCTGGACGACGTAATGTTGATCGCGAAGAAACAACGAGTGTGCACGCAACGCCGCGTACAGATGGTGCATCAACGAGATGTTACCGCTGTCGTACAGACTGCTGCCCTCAGGAATCAATCCCGCTTCGGCGAGCAACAGTTCAGCGTGTTCGTGCCCTTCTTCCGATAACGACACCTGACGGCCTTTTTCATCGACCCAATAATCGCCGGGGCCTTTTTCTTCCTGCTGGCGCACCATCTTCGGCGCAACCGCATCGAGCCTGTAATACATATCGATATTGTCGTCGGCCTGCCCGGAAATAATCAGCGGCGTACGCGCCTCGTCAATCAAGATCGAGTCCACTTCGTCAACCACCGCAAATTTCAGTCTGCGTTGAACGCGGCTGTCGGCACTCATCTCCATGTTGTCGCGCAAATAATCGAAACCATATTCGTTGTTGGTTCCGTAGGTAACATCGGCAGCGTAAGCTTCCTGTTTCCGGTCGTGCGGCATCTGCGACAGGTTGACGCCGACAGTCATCCCGAGGAATTTATAAATCCGCCCCATCCAGTCGGCGTCGCGCTGCGCCAGATAATCGTTGACAGTGATCACATGCACCCCTTCGCCGGTCAGCGCGTTGAGGTAAACCGGCAGCGTTGCAACCAGCGTCTTGCCTTCGCCAGTACGCATTTCAGCGATCTTGCCGTTGTGCAGCGCCATACCGCCGATCAACTGCACATCGAAATGCCGCATGTTGAGTACCCGCTTGGCCGCTTCGCGCACCACCGCAAAAGCTTCCGGCAGCACGGCTTCCAGGCTTTCGCCGTTTGCCACCCGTTCTTTGAAAACAGCCGTTTTGTCACGCAATTCGTCGTCGGACAACGCCGCCATCGCCGGTTCCAGCGCGTTGATACGTCGCACCGCTCCCTGGTATTGTTTTAACAAGCGCTCATTGCGGCTGCCGAAGACTCGGGTAAGAAGATTGCTGATCGCGATCATAGTGGAAAAAATCTGAAAATTTCTGATGCCTGAAAAAGTGAAGGGGTGAGATTGCTCACCCCTCGTCCATTCTTTACGCCATACAAGCTCTTATAAAACCGGGGATTTGCCCGTTGTCTTTAAAAAGCGTGCCGGGTTCTGCGTCACACCATTCAAACGAACCTCAAAGTGCAGATGCGGCCCCGTTGACCGGCCTGTCGAACCGACGGTTGCAACCGCCTGTCCACGTACGACCAGATCGCCTTTGTTCACCAGCAGTTCCGAATTGTGCGCATAGCGTGTGACCAAACCATTGCCGTGGTCAATCTCGACGAGTTTACCATATTGCGAGTGCGTCTCCGCGTTGATCACTTTCCCCGAAGCGGCCGCTACGACCGGCGTTCCCGGCAACGCCGAAAAATCGATGCCCTCGTGAAACGCTCTCATTCCGGTAAACGGGTCGATCCGGTAGCCGTAATCCGATGAGCGCCAACTTGTATCCACTGGTAAAAGCGACGGCAAAAAACGGCGGTTGGCCGAATCCTCGACCAGCAACCCTTCGAGTATATTCAGCCGATCGCTTTGCACCGTGATTTCCTGCGTCAGTCCGTCGATCAGCGTTCCCAACTCCGCAGCATTAAACGACCGCGTAGGCAATGCCGATTCGGCACCGCCCTGACCGGCTTCGGCGAGCGGCATTTCCTTGGCCGCCAGGCCGACCGTCTTCGCCAACCGCGTACTCAATGCGTCAAGCCGCTCCGTCTGCGCCTGCAATTCGCCCAGACGCACCGCCATCGCTGAAAGATGTCCCTGCAATTTTTCTTGCGTCCGCGACGCCTCGGCGCGCTGATCGGCCAGCACAATTTTCTGCAACAGCGGATGCTCTGTTGCGGCCGCCCATCTCAGTACGACATAATTGAAAATTACCGAACACAACACGAACAACATTAACGCCGCTGCCACGGCCAGCATTGTGCGCTTCCAGTTCAAGGCGATCGTGCGCACCGGCTTTGATACATCAGAACTAACCACGAGAATGTTCAATGGAGTATCCTTCCATTTCTTATCATTTCAACAGCGCCGAAGCGAATACGCAACGTATGCCCCCCACCCAATCCTTCAACCCGTTGGCCCGCGTGATTGAGACCGAGCCTAGCCTTGCCGTCTGGCTGCGCCGCCACCAACTGGAAACCGCGCTCACCCGTATTGTTCGCGCCCACCTGCCGCGGTTGGTCGCTGGTCAAGTTCGCGTCACCGACGTGAGAGGCAGGCAATTGGAACTGACCGTCCCCTCCGGTGCCTTGGCAACCACTGTACGCCAGCAAATCCCCGAACTGCTGACGGCGTTGGCTTCGCACTCCCGTGAATTTAATGCAATTCTTGTTCGTGTGCAACCTCTGGCAGCCTTTATGATCGCCTCTGCGCCGCCTCCACGCCGCCCACCACCTGCGACAGCACCGCTACAAACACTGACTCGTAGCTTACCGGATTGCCCACTGAAAGACGCTGTTTCTCGCTTGATGAAGCGCAAATAAGAGAAAATGAGTGATATTGACTGCTTTTAGGAGATTTTTTCGCCACATCAGGCTATCAGGATAAGCCGTTCGAACGCGTAAAACAGCATCACCCCGACAAAAAACACGCCTGCATACATCAACACCTGCGCGATAAAACGCAAATAGCGGCGGTCTTTAGTAATCAAAAAGGCGGCAAATGCTATCAGAATAACGGCCAGCCCAAGAAACAGCAGCAAGCGCACCAAAATCATTTTCCGCCTCCCTGAGTTGCTCGCTGCCTGTATCGGTTGTCAGGCGTGCTGCAAGCGCCAACACTGAAACGCCGCTGGAACTTCTTCTTCGGCGCGAAAGCTGACTATTTCGCGCGTGTCCTCACGCTCGATCAACTCTCGTACCAGCGCATTGTTCAGTGCATGTCCGGACTTGTACGCCGTATATTGGCCGATCACTGGATGCCCAAGCAGGTACAAATCCCCGATCGCGTCCAGCACTTTATGTTTGGCCGGTTCGTTTTCGTAACGCAAGCCACCGCTGTTCAGCACACTGACTTCATCGAGTACCACCGCGTTGTGCAAACTGCCGCCCAGCGCCAGCCCCATCGATCGCATCGTTTCCACGTCCTGCATGAAACCAAACGTTCGCGCCCGCGCAATATCTTTGATGTAAGCGTCCTCAGCGAAATCAAGCACCACCCGCCGGTTTTCCTGGCCGAACGCCGGATGAGAAAAATCAATCGTGAAATCAAGCCGGAAACCGTCGTGCGGTGTGAAACGCGCCCACTTGTCGCCGTCGGACACCTCAAGCGGCGTCATCACCTTATAAAACTTCTTCGGCGCCGTTTGTTCTTCAATACCCGCCGATTGCAACAGAAAAATGAACGGTCCGGCGCTGCCGTCCATGATCGGAAGCTCCGGCCCCGCCACATCGACATGCAAGTTGTCGATCCCCAGTCCAGCCAGCGCCGACATCAAATGTTCAACCGTGGAAACGCTGGCATCGCCGACGCGCAACAACGTCGACAAACGGGTATCGCCAACCTGATGCGCCAGCGCCGGAATCGGTGCGCTGCCCAGAAGATCGGTACGATGAAAAACGATGCCGGTATCGACTGGCGCCGGTCGCAACGTCAACGCAACGCGAGCACCGGTGTGCAATCCGGCTCCTTTAGTCATCACCGCCGTTTTCAATGTGCGTTGCAGGTGCATACGATCTGTCTGAATGGCTTTGTGAATGAGATTCGCCCCAAGCGCGGCTTCCTGTTTTCCTTCAATGCATCAACCGCCTTATTTTTCGGTTGATGTTAGCACATAAGCCTCTTTGCGGCACAAGGGTTTGTCACATCGGTCAACACAACTTGCAACTCTGCCCTCCGCCCCCTCTCCCACTGGGGAAGAAGGTATCGGGAAGAGCGACAGTTTCTTTATCTCTCGCGAAACCGCGAAGAAAGAAAACTCTCTCCCCTCCCTCTCCCACCCGCAAGCGGAGGGTGTTTCGAGATCAATCCGCCTGTTTGCGCAAAAACGCCGGGATATCCGAGGCGTCGAATGTGGCAGCGCCCACTGGCGTTCCGACTCGGCGACGCGCTACGGTCGGCTGGTCGTAATCGACCACGTCGACGGCCGGGCCGCCGTCGGTGCCAGTTCGCTCCAGCACCGTTTCGACCACTTCGAGTTTCGGCGAACGCTGTCTGGCAGCGCTGCCCAAGCCGGTGGCGATGATCGTCACCCGCAGATCGTCGCCCATTGCATCGTCGATCACCGTGCCGACAATCACCATTGCGTCCTCGGCCGTGAATTCCTTGATGGCGTTCATCACGTCGTGGTACTCGCGCATCTTGAGTCCGGTCGATGCCGTGATGTTGACCAGTACACCACGCGCACCCATCAGGTTCACGTCTTCGAGCAGCGGGCTTTTCACCGCCGCCTCTGCTGCGTCGCGAGCGCGGTCAACATCGCGGGCGGTAGCCGACCCCATCATCGCCATCCCGACTTCGCCCATCACGGTGCGTACGTCGGCAAAGTCAACGTTGACGAGCCCCGGATTGTTGATCACTTCGGCAATACCGGACACCGCGCCGTGCAGCACGTCGTTGGCCGCCGCATACGCATCAAGCACCGATACGTCATCACCCAACACCTGCATCAACTTGTCGTTGGGAACGATAATCAGCGAATCGACTTTCTGCGTCAGTTCCTCGATCCCGAGCTGCGCTACCTTCAGGCGTTTGCCTTCAAACGAAAACGGGCGGGTCACGACCGCCACCGTCAGAATGTCCATGCTCTTCGCGATGTCAGCGATCACCGGAGCAGCGCCGGTGCCGGTGCCGCCACCCATGCCCGCCGTGATGAACAGCATGTCGGCGCCGCGGATCAGTTCAACGAGACGGTCACGATCCGACAGCGCCGCGTTGCGACCGATTTCGGGACGTGCACCAGCGCCAAGACCGCGGGTCTGAGTCGAGCCCAGTTGCAGTTGAATCGGCGCACCGGAGCGTTTCAGCGCTTGCGCATCGGTGTTCGCGCAGATGAATTCCACACCGGAAAGTCCGCGTGCCATCATGTGCTCAAGCGCATTGCCGCCGCAACCACCGACGCCAATCACTTTGATCACGGCACCGTCCACAACCTGTTCAATCAATTCAAAACTTGCGTTCATGTTGCTCTCCTGTCTGGCTTTGCCTTTGGTTTTTTGGCTACTTTGATTTCCGAAATCCGGATACTTCCGATTGAGTAAATCGTCCATTTCGATTCTCCACAGTGCGCATTGTAATACCTAAAAGTTCGCTTTGAACCATTGTTTCACTTTTTGTAAGCCGCCTAAAAGGCCATGTGTCTGAATTCGCGCAGCTTGAGTGCGCAACCAATGCTCGCGTCCGGCGAAAAGCAGACCCGTTGCCGCCGCGTAACGCGGGTTCCGAATGATCTCGGACAACGGCCCTTCGTACATCGGTACGCCAATACGCACCGGCAAATGAAAAACTTCCTCGCCCAGCTCGACCATTCCCGCCAGTTGTGCAGTGCCACCGGTCAATACGAGTCCCGACGAGATCAATTCCTCGTAGCCGGAGTGACGCAGTTCCCTCTGCACCAGCGAATACAATTCCTCGATCCGCGGCTCGATCACTTCGGCCAGTGTGTGCCGCGACAGTTTGCGCGGTTCGCGCCCCGATACGCCCGGCACTTCGACAAAATCGTTCTGGTTGGCAAGCTGGCGCAGTGCGCAGCCGTGCAAAATCTTCAAGTCCTCGGCTTCTTTGGTCGGTGTGCGCAGGGTCATCGCAATATCGTTGGTCACCTGATCGCCAGCAATCGGGATCACCGCCGTGTGTCGGATGGCGCCGCCGGTGAAGACAGCAAGATCGGTCGTGCCGCCGCCGATATCGACCAGGCACACGCCCAGTTCTTTCTCGTCGTCGTTCAACACTGCCGTGGCCGCCGCCAGCGGCTGCAAAAACACGTCGCGTACTTCCAGCCCGCAGCGGCGCACACATTTGACGACATTCTCTATCGCCGACACTGCGCCGGTCACCACATGAACCCTGACCTCCAGCCGTATGCCGCTCATCCCCAGCGGAACGTGTACGTCGTCTTGTTCGTCAACACGAAACTCCTGCGGCAGAATGTGCAGAATCTGCTGGTCATTCGGAATCGGAATTGCCCGCGCTGTTTCCAGCGCTCGGTCGATGTCAGACTGCGACACTTCTTTTTCTTTGATTGCCACCGTGCCGCCTGAGTTGAGACCGCGGATATGGTTGCCGGCAATTCCGGTATAAACCTCCGAGATGTGGCAATTCGCCATCAACTCGGCCTCCTCCAGCGCCCGCTGGATCGACGCCATCGTCGCTTCGATGTTCACCACCGCGCCCTTTTTCAAACCGCGCGACGGCTGCATGCCGAAGCCGATCACCCGAATTTCCTGATCCGGCGACATTTCCGCCACGATCGCCATCGTCTTCGAAGTGCCGATGTCGAGTCCGACGATCAAATCCTGATGTTCTTTTGCCATGATTCTCCCTATCCCTATTTCCCTTCGACGCTTTTGCCAGCGTCTCTGCCGCCGTTTCTGTTGCTGACCGCCGCAAGCGTCGCTGTTCGAATGGCCAATCCGTTCTGATACCGCAAATCAATGTAGTCGGGCTGGCGTCCGGCGTGCGCCAACACGTCCGCTGTTTTCCGATAGACCGAAACGAACCGCTCCAATCGCGCCTCAACAATGTCACGCCCCAATTCAATCACCTGCGTATTGCCGCGCTCGTCCGCCACTTCGATCTGCCAACTGCCGCGCAGTGAATACCGCACGGCGTGCAAATCAAGTCCCAAGGTCGCCAGTCTCGTTGCCCAACGCTCGAAACGTTCGACGACCGTGATCGCTTCGTCGTCGCGCCCGCTCAGTTCAGGTAAATCGCCATCGTACGGCGCCACAAACACCGCCCCATCACGCGCCACCAGCGCTTTTTCGTTCCAGTTCGCAAACGGTTCAAATTCCTCGATCGACACTTCCAGTCGATCCGGCCACTCCCGATGCAACCCGGCATTACGCACCCAAGGTACCTGCCGCAATGCCCGTTGCGCACCATCCAGATCCATCGTAAAAAACGTCCCCCTCAACTCACGTCGGATCACCGCCGCGACATGCGCCGGATCGGCGCGATTCAGATCGTGCACCACCACCTGCCGAAACGCGAACGACGGCTGCCGCACAAACCAGTGTCCTGCCGCCCACAGCAACGCGCTGGTCGATAGTATCACCAGCGTCAGCGCCACCGCGTTCATCGTTTTCGGGTCATGCCACATGTTCCGAAATGGCTCCTCTCAAAATCGTCAGACACAACGCTTCCATCGACATCCCTGCCGCCCGCGCCGCCATCGGCATCAGACTGTGCGCCGTCATTCCCGGCACCGTGTTCGCTTCCAGAAAAAACCACTGCCCGTCGTCGCGCAATATCACATCCAACCTGCCCCAACCGCGACAACCCAGCACCCGAAACGCCGCCAATGTCTGCGCCCGTATCCGCTCTTCCAGCGCTTCGGGAAGCCCGGATGGGCAGAAATACTGCGTGTCGTCCGAAAAATATTTGTGTTCGAAATCGTAATTGCCGTTCGGCGCGACGATACGCACCAGCGGCAACGCGCAATGATCGGTCACCGCCGCTGCCAATTCCGCGCCGTGAACAAACGCCTCAGCGATCACCAGCGAATCGTGACGCGCCGCTTCGGCGTAGGCCTCGGCCAAGTGCTGCGGATCGGCATGATTTATCTTGGCGATGCCAATGCTTGAACCTTCGTGTACCGGCTTCAACACCAACGGCAGACCCAGTGTGTCAATAAGTTCCATCCAATCGGTGCGTGCGTCAACGATTTGATACGGCGGCGTCGGAATTCCGGCCGACAGCCACACCATCTTGGTGCGCCATTTGTCCATTGCCAGCGCCGACGCCGCAACGCCGCTGCCTGTATAAGGAATGCCCAGCATCTCCAGCACCGCCTGCACGGTTCCATCTTCGCCGCCGCGACCGTGCAACATGTTGAACACCCGCACGAACCCTTCATCCCTCAACGCCCACAACGGTTTTTCGACCGGATCGAATGCGTGGGCGTCAATCCCCTGCGCCTGTAGTGCTGACAACACATTGCTTCCCGACATCAGCGATATCTCTCGCTCCGCCGAATGGCCGCCCAACAGCACCGCCACTTTGCCGAAATCTTCCGCGTTTTTTTTCATCGCGTTTTTCTCTTTCCCGCTTTTTTCCATACTACTCACACTGCTTCTCCAAAAATCTTCACTTCTGGCTGCAAAATCACGCCTGTTTTCGCACCCACCGTTTGCTGCACCTGCACGATCAACGCCTCGATGTCGGCAGCCCGCGCCGCTCCTCTCGGGTTGACGATGAAATTCGCGTGTTTCTCCGACACCGATGCGCCGCCTATCGCCAACCCCTTCAACCCGCACGATTCAATCAAGCGTGCCGCGTAATCGCCGGGAGGATTGCGGAACACACTGCCCGCGTTCGGCAAATCCAGCGGTTGTGTCGCTAACCGTTTTGATAACAGCGCCTTAGCCTCTGCTTGCGCTGCCTCAACCGACTGCGCATTGCCCGAGGGAAAATAAAACCAGGCGCCGGTAAAAATCTCCGGCAGCAGCGATGCTTTAGATCGCACTTGCCGATAGCTGACATCGTATTCGTCCGCTGCACGGACATTGCGCTCTCCGGCGCGTGTCACCGTTTCGACACGTGCCACATAATTCCATGTTTCGCTGCCGTAACAACCGGCGTTCATTGCCAACGCACCGCCGACCGTTCCGGGAATACCGGCCAGAAACGCCATGTCTGCCTTGCCTTGTGTCGCTGCGAAACGCGCCAATTTCGCGCACGTCAGACTGGCCGGAGCGTAAATCGTTCCATCGCTTTCTGCCCGTGCCGCCGACTCGTTGTCGCGCATCAACACCACCGCCCCGCGTATTCCGCCATCACGAATCAACACGTTGCTGCCCAATCCCAACACTGTGATCGGCACGTCCATCGGCAATTGCCGCAAGAAAAGCGCGAGGTCTTCGGCATTGACTGGCGCGTAAACCAGGTCAGCCAAACCGCCGACGCGCCAACTCGTATACCGCGCCATTGCCACATCAAAGCGCAGCTCGCCGCGTAAACCGTCGAAAGTGAGCCGCAATTTCGTCATGCGTTTTCCTTTCCGGTTTTTTGCTGCAACCGTGCTGCCACCGTACCGATATTGCCCGCGCCCATCGTCAACACCACGTCACCGTCTTTCAACAAAGAAGCCAGTACCTGCGGCACTTCGTCAACCCTCTCGGCAAACACCGGATCGACTTTCCCCGCCACTCGCAACGCCCGCGCCAACGCACGCCCATCGGCGGCCACTATTGGCGCTTCACCGGCAGGATACACATCAACCAACACCAACACATCGGTCTGCGACAATACCGTGACGAAATCTTCGAACAAATCGCGTGTGCGCGTGTAGCGGTGCGGCTGAAACACCAACACCAACCGCCGACCGTTGAAGCTGCCACGCGCTGCCTCAAGCGTCGCCGCGATTTCGTTGGGGTGATGACCGTAATCGTCAATCAAAGTATACAAACCGCCGCCAGGCAACGAAACCTCGCCGTAGCGCTGGAAACGGCGTCCGACACCCTTGAATCCGGCAAGCGCTTGGACAATTGCTTCCTCGGCCACGCCGACTTCACGGCCAATGGCAATCGCCGCCAATGCGTTCTGTACACTGTGCCGACCGGGCAACGCCAACGCCACCGGCAAATCGGCAAAACCGCGCTGCGCCGCTACGAAATGCATCGTGCCGCACTTGTTCTCCACTTGTCGCGCCTGCAGCATGGCGTCTTCCGAAAAACCATAGCTCACGACCGGACGCCCTACCTCCGGAAGAATCTCGCGCACATGAGCGTCGTCGATGCATGCCACCACCGCACCGTAAAACGGCAGACGCTGAAGAAATTCGATGAACGCTTTCTTGAGACGTGCGAAATCGTGCTCATACGTTTCCATGTGGTCGGTATCGATGTTCGTCACCACCGACAGCACCGGCGACAAATGCAGAAACGATGCGTCCGATTCATCTGCCTCAGCCACCAAAAAATCGCCGCTACCCAAGCGTGCGTGGGCATCCGCCGACAACAAACGACCACCGATCACAAACGTCGGATCAAAACCGCCTTCGGCCAGCACCGATGCCACCAAGCTCGTCGTCGTCGTCTTTCCATGCGTCCCAGCGATAGCAATGCCGCGTTTCAAGCGCATCAGCTCGGCCAGCATCAACGCCCGCGCTACCACGGGAATGCCCGCTTGTTGCGCTGCCACCACTTCGGGATTGTCGGCAGCCACCGCCGTTGACACCACGACTGCGTCGGCATCACGGATGTGTTCCGCCGCATGCCCCTTCCAGACTTTAACGCCCAGCGAACGCAACCGCGCTGTCGCGGCGTTATCGCTGAGATCCGATCCCGATACCCGATAGCCGAGGTTTACCAGCACTTCGGCAATGCCGCTCATACCGACGCCACCGATGCCTACAAAGTGCAACTGTTTCACTTTGTGCTTCATGAAATCTCTCCTTGAGCGATTTCGTTCCGCCGCTGCTTGTTTCGATAAGCCGAACCCAACACCATACACGCCTGCGCCACCGTTTCCGCCGCATCGGTCTTTCGCAACGCGAACGCCGCTTCCGCCATCGCCAGCGCCTTCTCGCGCGTCAATGCGCACAAGGTTTCCGCCAAAACAGCAGGCGTCAAGACATCCTGCGTGATCTTGACGGCAGCGCCGGCATCAACCAGAAGTTGCGCGTTGGCGCTTTGTTCATCGGCAATCGCCCCCGGCAACGGCACCACCAGTGCGCCGACACCGACGGTGGCAAGCTCGGCAACCGTCATCGCGCCGCCGCGACAAATCACAAAATCAGCGTCAGCGTACGCTTGCGCCATTTCCTCGATAAACGGCACGCATTCGGCCTCGACGCCATGTTGCGCGTAAGCGGCACGCAGCGTCTCGATGTGGCGCGCCCCTGCCTGATGGACAACGCGCGGTCGCTGTTCAACCGGTAACTGCGCCAGCGCCATCGGCACACAAACGTTCAACGCCTGCGCCCCCAAGCTGCCGCCGACCACCAACAAACGCAACTCCCCCTGTCTGTCGGCAAAACGTTCCGAAGGCGGCGCCTGTTGCGCCATGTCGTCACGCACCGGATTGCCTGACCACTCAACGTTCGCCTTGCGTCCGGCGCCAAACACGCCGGGAAAACCGGCCAGTATTTTGTCGGCGCCGTAACTCAATATCCGATTCGCCAGCCCCGGCGCCGCGTTCGCTTCGTGAAGTACCAGCGGCAAACCGCTTGCCACGGCAGTGAAAGCGCCGGGGAACGACGCGAAGCCGCCAAACCCCATCGCCACATCGGGCTGCCGTCGTCGCAGAATGGCGCGGCTTTGATGGCACGCCATCAACAGCGCCCAAGGTCCCAGCAACAGCGTCTTCAATCCCTTGCCACGCACACCACGAAACGACACGCTTTCAAAATCAATCCCCTCCTGCGGCACCCGCGTCGCTTCCATGCCCTCTTGGGTTCCGAGCCAGAACACGTCCCAGCCGTACGCCTGCAAGCGCCGCGCCACTGCAACGCCGGGGAAAACGTGACCGCCGGTGCCACCCGTCGTGATCATCACCGTACCCTTGACGGCATTTTCTATATCCCGACTCATACTTTGAGTCCGTTCAAAAGTCTGCGGTTTTCGTAATCAATGCGCAGCAGTACCGCCACTGCCACGCAACTGGCAACGATGCCGCTACCGCCATACGACAAAAACGGTAACGTCAATCCCTTGGTCGGCAACACGCCCATGTTGACGCCCATATTGATGAATGCCTGGACACCAAGCCAGATGCCGATCCCGTGCGCCGTCAACGCCGAAAACGGCCGCTGCAAACGCGCCGCCTGCCGACCGATCATCCAGGCGCGAAACAGCAACCACATAAACAACAGAACCACCACCAATACCCCGACAAATCCCAACTCCTCGGCAATCACCGCCAATAGAAAATCGGTGTGCGCTTCCGGCAGGTACAACAATTTTTCGACACTGTCGCCGAGTCCAACGCCGAAGAATTCGCCGCGCCCGAACGCCATCAACGAATGCGTTAATTGATAACCTTTTCCAAGCGGGTCTTCCCAAGGTTTCAAAAACGTCGTCAACCGCTCCAATCGGTATGGCGCCGCCACCAGAATCGCACCCAGCGCAAACGGCAACAACGCCAACAAACCGGCAATGATGCGACCGTCGAGTCCGCCGATGAACAACACGCCAAAGCCAATCGCCACGATCACGACGAGCGCGCCGAAGTCCGGTTCCAGAAGCAACAAAGCGCCGACCAGCACCATCGCCACGAACAGCGGCAGGAAACCACGCACCAAAGTTTTACCCATCGGTTGATGCGCTGGAAGAAATTCCGCCTTGCGCACCGCGTAACTGGCCGCATAAAAGACAACCGCCAGTTTCATCAGTTCGGACGGCTGCACGTTGGTGAAATAAAGTTGCAACCAGCGACGTGCACCGTTCACCGATATTCCGACGCCGGGAATCAACACCAGCGTCAACAACAAAAGGCAGAACAAGAAAAGCCAGGGCGCCAGTTTTTGCCAGGTCGCCATCGGTAACTGGAACGCCACCACCGCGCACAACAGCGCCACCATCATGAACGCCGTATGCCGCGCCAAAAAATACCAAGGGCGATAACCGGTGTAACTGCTGGCCTCGGCCATCGCTATCGACGCCGAATACACCATCACCAATCCCAGCGCCAACAGTATCAGCGCCGTCCACAACAACGACGCGTCGTAAGCCGCCATCGCCCTCCGGCCTCTCTTCTTCAACGTCTCAGCGCCGAGGCCGCCGAAGATACGCTCGAACGAAGTGCGCACTTGATTCATGTCGCGTCCCTCATCGTTCGCACCGCCTCGGCAAACGTCTGCCCGCGCACCGTGTAATCGCTGAACTGATCGAGGCTGGCGCACGCCGGCGACAACAAAACCGTGTCGCCCGTTTGCGCCAACACGCGCGCCCTCGTCACCGCCTCCGCCAATGTGCCGCAATGCTCAAAAGCAGCGCCATGATTTGCTAGAGACGCTTCAATTTGCGGCGCATCGCGACCGATCAACAATACCGTCCGACAATAACGCGCCGCCGTTGCCGCCAGCGGCGCGAAGTCCTGTCCTTTGCCGTCGCCACCGGCAATCAGAATCACCGGCGAAGCCATACCATCGAGTGCCGCTTGTGTCGCCGTCACCGTCGTCGCTTTTGAATCGTTGGTGTAACGCACACCATCAATAATGGCGATTTCTTCCATCCGATGCGGAAGTCCGCAAAACGATGCCAGTACCGCCAGCACCGTTTCCAATACCATCTCATCCATCGTGACCACGCACGATGTCAACGCTAACGCCGCCAACGCATTCATCGCGTTGTGGCTTCCGGCCAACGCCAGCGCCGATGTCGGCAACAGCGGTGTTGTACCGCGCATCAGCCACATCGCTTCATGGTGTTCGGCAAGGCGCCACGATGTCACCACACCGGCAGGAGCGTTCCGCCCAAACCATTGCGCCGGTAATCCCGCCACCCGCATGGTTGCCACCCGCGCGTCGTCGGCGTTCAATACCTGCTGTCGTGCGCGGCGGAAAATCATCGCTTTGGTCGCTGCGTAAGCATCGACATCGGGATAGCGGTCGAGATGGTTTTCCGAAACATTCAACACCGTCGCCGCTGTCGGCGTCAGCGTAGTCGTCGTCTCAAGTTGATAACTCGACAATTCCAGCACGAACACATCCGGCCAGACACCGACGCTCTCGCATTTTTCCAGCACGTCGAGCGCCGCGTCGCCGATATTGCCCGCCGCTATCGCCGTCAACCCCGCCGCTTCACACAACGCGCAAGTCAGTGCGGTGGTCGTCGTCTTGCCATTGGTGCCGGTAATCGCCAGAACTTTTTGATCTTTCGGCAGCGCACGCGCAAACAATTCGATATCGCCGATCAGTTCCACGCCGCGTGCGACCGCCTGTTGAATCAACGGTTGATCCTTCGCCACTCCCGGCGAAATGGCAATCATGTCAATGCTGTCGAACAGCGCCGGAACCAACTCCCCGCAATGAAGATTCACTTGCGGCCATCCGCGTCGAATCTGCTCGGCGTAAGGCGGCATCTTTCGCGTGTCGGCTGCTGCCACCTGCGCACCACAGCGCGAAAGATGGCGCGTCAGCGAAAAGCCGGTGAGACCAAGCCCCAGTACCAACACCCGACGATGCGACAATGCCTTCATGTTTTCCGCTTCTGTTCCGATATCTATTAACGCAATTTCAACGTTGACAATCCCACCAACACCAGCAAAATCGTGATGATCCAGAAGCGCACCACGACCTGATTTTCCTTCCATCCCTTCAATTCGTAATGGTGATGAATCGGCGCCATTCGAAATATTCGTTTCCCGGTCAATTTGAACGACAACACCTGAGCAATCACCGACAACGTTTCGACGACGAACACGCCCCCCATGATGAACAACACGATTTCCTGGCGTACCGCCACCGCGATCGTTCCCAACATCGCGCCCAGCGCCAATGCACCGACATCGCCCATAAACACTTCCGCCGGATAAGCGTTAAACCACAGAAAGCCGAGACCGGCGCCAACCATCGCGCCGCAAATCACCGCCAATTCGCCGGTACCGATGATGACCGGAAACTGCAAATAGTTTGCAAAAACCGCGTTGCCGCTGGTGTACGCAAAAACACCTAACGCCGCAGCCACCATCACCGCCGGCATGATGGCCAAACCATCGAGACCATCGGTCAGATTCACGGCGTTGCTGGTGCCGACGATCACGAAATAACTCAACACCACGAAACCGATCATACCGAGCGGATACGAAACCGTCTTGAAAAACGGCACGATCAAATCCGTATGGCCCGACAGTTGCCAACTATCGTCGCTGCGCCACAGATACGAAATCACGTCGAGCACACCCGCGTTTCCCGGCGCCGACAAGGCCAATGCCAGATACAACGCCACGACAAAACCGAGCAGCGACTGCCAAAAAAACTTGGACTTCGCCGACAAGCCTTTCGAATTGCGGTAAACCACCTTGCGGTAATCGTCGATCCAGCCGATCGCTCCGAAGCCGATCGTCACCCACATTACAGCCCAGACAAAACGGTTGTTGAGATCGCACCATAGCAATGATGTAATCACAATCGACACTAAAATCAACGCGCCGCCCATCGTCGGCGTCCCCGTTTTGGTAAGGTGTGCCTGCGGACCATCGTGACGCACCGACTGACCGATTTTCATCTGCGCCAGCCAAACAATCATTCGTGGACCGATCGCAAACGAAATCATCAACGCGGTAATCGTCGCCAGCACCGCACGCAGCGTGATGTAGCCGAACACGTTGAACGCGCGGATATCCTGCGCAAGGTGTTCAGTGATCCAAAGCAGCATGACCGTCTTCCCCCTGTGAGTTACCCAACATTGCCGCCAATGCCGTCACGACTTTATCCATTTGCATGAAGCGCGAACCTTTTACCAATACGGTTCCGGTCGCTTCGTTGTGTTGCGTCAACCTTCCCCGTAGCGCCTCAAGCAATGCTTCCATCGCTTCGAAATGTTCAGCATCAGCGCCGAAAGTCGTTTGCGCGTGGCGCGCCAACGTTCCCAACGTTAACAACCGCGTCACTCCGCTTGCCTTGGCGTATTCGCCGATTTCGCGGTGAAACGCCGCTCCCGCTTCGCCGACTTCGCCCATATCGCCTAGCACCAGCCAGCGTTCATCTGTTCCCCTATCTGATCGTGATGTCAACACATCAATCGCCTCACGAACCGAATCGGGGTTGGCGTTGTAACTGTCGTCGATCAGTGTCCAGTGCGCGTTCAAAGAAATCGCGCTCAATCGCCCGGACACCGCACGGAAGGACGACAGCGCCGCTGTCCCGGTTGTCAGCGGCACACCGAGCGCCGAAGCCGCCGCCAGCGCCGCCAGCGCATTCATCGCCATCGCCTGTCCAGGCAACGGCAAATGAAATTCAACTTTGTCCTGGCCGCTGAACACCTGAAGTCGGCTTCCCGTGCCTTCCGCAACAAAGGCACCGCGCACATCGGCGTTTTCTTCCATACCGAACCGGCAAACCGTCCGCCCCAATCCCTGCGCCTTGTGTTCCCAAAAACTTCTGTACGCATCATCGCTGTTGATAACGGCGCAACCGTGTGGACGCAACGCTTCAAGCACATCGCCGTGTTCGTGCGCGACATCCTCGACGTTTTTCATGAACTCCTGATGCTCGCGTTGTGCGTTGTTGATCACCGCCACATCGGGCTGCGTCCACGTTGCCAGCGCCCGCGTTTCACCGCGGTGGTTCATGCCTAACTCGATCACCGCTGCTCTATGCGTTTCCCGTAGCTCCAATAACATCAGCGGCACACCGATGCCGTTATTCAGATTGCCGCGTGTCGCATGGACGGCATCGTCGCCGAAATGCGCACGCAGAATCGCCGCGATCATTTCTTTGACTGTCGTCTTGCCGTTACTGCCGACCACCGCAACCACCGGCATCGTAAACTGCTTGCGCCAGCGTTTGGCCAACGCAGAAAGCGCTTCCAGCGTGTCCGGCACAGCCACTGCTGGCTTGCCGTGAAAACGGGCGGCATGTACATCGTCCACAAGTACAGTAGCGCCCGCCCGCAACACGTCCTCGACAAAATCGTGGCCATCGAAGCGCACACCCTTGAGCGCGACAAACAATTCTCCCGTCTTGATCGTGCGCGAATCGCTGACGACTTTCGATACCTCGCTGTCACAACCCAACAAGCGACCTCCGGTCATCGCCGCCACATCGCTCAATGACAGCATCGCTTTTTCTTTCATGACGCACTCCATACATTCAGCGCCTGCGCCGCTACATCGGCATCCAGAAACGAATGGTGCTCTCCGGCGATTTCCTGATAAGGTTCGTGCCCCTTTCCTGCGATCAGTACCAAATCGCCCGCTTGCGCTGTTGCAATCGCTTGCGTAATCGCCACCGCCCGATCAGGTTCAACAACCCATGAAGCGCCGTTGACCGAACGCAAGCCTTCCTCGATTGCCTTCAGAATGACTGTCGGCGATTCGTTGCGCGGATTGTCGTTGGTGATCCAGACACGATCCGCTTGTTTTGCGGCAATCGCGCCCATCAGCGGTCGCTTGCCGGGATCGCGATCGCCGCCGCAACCGAACACGCAAAACAACTGCTGTCCTTCCATTCGCGTCGCCCGCAACGTCCGCAACACATTGTCGAGCGCGTCAGGCGTATGCGCGTAATCAATCACCACCACAGGCTGACCTTCGCGCCCCAACCGCTGCAAACGACCGGGCGGCGGCGTCAACCTCGAAAGACATTGCAAGGCTTCCGGCAACGGCACTTCCTGCGCCAGCAACACCCCCAGCACGCCCAACACGTTCGCCCGATTGAATTCTCCGAGCAACGCCGTGCGCACTTCACCATCGCCTTGTGGCGTACGAACCGTAAAACGCATTTCGCAAGCGCTGCCGCAGCCGTTGCCTCCAACGCCGGTCATCGCAATCTCAGCGTCCGAATGACCTCTGCTGCTGCAACGCCATAACTTCGCTTTCCGCAAATGGGCTGCCGTCACCATCGCGCCGCTCATCGGATCGTCAATATTGATCACCGCGTGGCGGAGCTGCGGCCAAGCGAAAAGCCGCGTCTTCGCCGCCGCGTAAGCCTCGAACGTACCGTGGTAATCGAGGTGGTCGTGCGTCAAATTGGTAAACAGCGCGGTATCGAAACAACAACCATTGACACGCCCCTGCTCAAGTCCGATCGACGACACTTCCATCGCGACAGCTTCAGCGCCTTGCTGCCGGAGCTGCGCCAGTGCGCTTTGCAGACTCGCCGCGTCCGGCGTCGTGTTAAGCGATGCCGCCCACGCTTTTTCTTCCACCAACCCATGACCCAGCGTTCCGATCACACCGGTGCGCGTCCCGTGCGCCTGCAATGCCTGCGCAATCCAATACACGCACGATGTTTTCCCGTTGGTGCCGGTAACGCCGATCAACGGCAAATGTCGCGACGGCTGTCCATAAACCGTGTCGGCGATCATCCCCAAGCAAGGAGCCAAACCGCTGACGCCCCAGACAGGAACGTTCGCCCCTGTCTTATCATCATCTGTAGTGCCGTCGCCGATTTCCTGAAGAATACCGGCTGCGCCACGTGCGATGGCTTCAGCGATGAAACGCCGACCATCGTGTTGCGCCCCCGGCAGTGCCGCGAATAACATTCCCGGCGTCACCTGTCGGCTGTCAATGGTGATACCTTTCGGCGGCACAGGGAACTGCGCCAGCCATGCGGCCAACGCTCCCAAAGAAAATGCCGGAGAAAATGGTGTGTGCAACATCACGTTTCCTCCACAATGTCTTCACCGTCGGGCGGCAGCATCAGCGGCACAGCATGGCGATCGGGCGGCACGCCCAGCATTCGCAACGCTTTGCCGACAACGCTGGAAAATACTGGCGCCGCCACTGCCGAGCCGTAATACTTTCCGGCCGAGGGTTCGTCGATCATCACCGCCACAATCAAGCGTGGCGACGACACCGGTGCGAAACCGACAAACGAACTGACGTATTTGTTGCTGCTATAACCGCCCTTTTCCGGTTTACGCGCCGTTCCTGTCTTACCGGCAACACGGTAATCCGGCACCTGTGCGCGCACACCCGTACCACCCGGAAGCGCCGCCAATTCCAGCATTCGGCGCATCTCCATAGCAGTCGCCGGCGAAATCACAGGCTTGCCGACCACATCGCCGGAAATCCGATACAACGACACTGGTTTCAGTTCGCCATTGCCGGTGAAAATCGTATAACCACGCGCCAGTTGCAACAGATTGACTGACACGCCATGCCCGTATGAAATTGTCGCCTGCTCAATCGGTCGCCAACTTTTGGCCGAACGCAAGCGTCCTGTGCTTTCGCCGGGAAAACCGGTATTCACCGGCATGCCAAAACCGGCGCTGGACAACCCTTGCCACATTTTTTCGGACGGCATCATCAACGCAACTTTCGCCGTTCCGATGTTCGACGAACGTTGCAACACCTGCTCAACGGTCAGATTGCCGCTGACGTAAGCGTCGTTGATGGTGGCCTTGCCGATCGTCCACTGTCCGCCTGCCGTTTCCATCATCGTCGTCGGTTTCACGCGACCGGCGTCCAATGCAATCGCAACCGTGAACGGTTTAAACGTCGAACCCGGTTCAAAAATATCGATCAACGCACGGTTGCGCATTTTTGCCGCAACGAATTCATCGCGTCGGTTCGGGTTATACGTCGGCCAGTTGGAAAGTGCCAGCACTTCGCCGGTCTGCGCATCAAGAATCACCAGACTGCCGGCCTTGGCCTTGTGTTCGATGATCGCCGCTTTCAGTTCTTTTTGCGCCAGATGTTGCAGGCGAAGGTCGAGCGACAACGCCAGATTGCGCCCTTCCTGCGGCGCCCGTACACCGGCGATGTCCTCAACCGCCTCACCCTTGCGGTTGATGATGACGCGGCGACTGCCCGGCTTGCCACCCAGCCAATCCTGGCGCACCAGTTCCAGACCTTCCTGACCGTAATCACCGCCGTCGGTGAAGCCGAGAATCTGACTGGTCAATTCTCCGGCAGGATAATAACGCCGGTACACCCTCTCATCGTAAAGCCCGTGAATCTTGAGCGCCAACGCTTCTTCGGCCACTTCCGGCGACACACCTTTGGCCAGATAGACGAAATCGCCTGCCGCCTCGATTCTTTTTTTCAACGCTTGCGGCGTCGTGTCGAGCACCTTTGCCAGCGCCTTCATTTGCTCATCGGAAGCATTCAGTTTTCCGGTAAACGCCCACAACGATTTTACCGGAGTCGAAATCGCCAGCGGTTCATCGGAACGGTCAGTGATTTTGCCGCGGCATGCCGGAATTTCGACATCGCGCACATAACGTGCCACGCCTTGCGTTTGCAGAAAATCGCCGCTCACCCATTGTAAGTACAATGCTTTGCCAACCAATACGAGAAACAGCACGCCGAGTAAACCGAAAACGAGCAGCGCCCGCGCCGGTGACAACTCCGGCATCGGCGCCTGCTTGCGACGTGACGACAACAGACCGATATTGAATGTCATGGCGCTGCCTCTTGTTTGTGCTCTTGTCCACGCTCCCGCGAAAAAATTTGCGACGACGGTACTTCAATCATCTGAATCCGGCCGGGTTCGGGCAACTGCATCGCTAGCGGGCCGCGCGCCAAGCGATCGATGCGCGTCGGCACGCTCCAGGTTGACGATTCAAGTTGCAATCTGCCGTAATCTACTTCATACGTCTGCGCCTGTTGACGATCGCGTTCCAACTCGACGAACAACATGCGCGCCTGATGGCGCGACGTGACCAGCAACAACGCGCAAACGACCAACAACAGCAGCAAAGCGCCCGTGCGCGCCATCACGCCACCTCCGCGTTTCCGAACGCCGCCGCGTGCAGTCGAGCCACATCGTTCGCAACACTGCTCCGATCCCACGACGACGCCGTACGTTCCGCCACCCGCAACACGGCGCTACGCGCCCGCGGATTAGCGTTCACTTCATCTTCACGCGCCCTGATCGCGCGACCAATCAGTCGCAACGGCGGCTCCGGCAGCACCGCCTGCGCGAGCGGCAAACGCAGCAGCGTTTCATCGCCGCCAAACGGTTGCGCCGCGCAACGCATAAACCGCTTTACCAGTCGATCTTCCAGCGAATGAAAACTGATCACCGCCAACCGTGCGCCGGTTTTCAAGTGTGCAATCAATCGCGGCAACACGCGCATGATTTCCTTCAACTCCTCGTTTACCTGGATACGAAGGGCTTGGAAAGTGCGCGTGGCCGGGTCCTGATGCCAATCACCGTGTACCCGCGCGCCGAGACTTTGCGCAACGAGCGCGGCCAGTTGAGCGGTACGCTCGATGGGGCGTTCCTGCCTAGCCTCAACAATCGCTCTTGCAATCGATGCAGCAAACCGTTCTTCACCATAATGTTTTAAAACCTCCGTGATTTGTTGTTGTCCGGCCCGCATCAAAAACGCCGCTGCCGACTCGCCGCGCGTTGGATCCATTCGCATGTCGAGCGGCCCGTCGTGGCGAAAAGAAAAACCTCGTTCGGCGTCGTCGATCTGCGGCGACGACACCCCAAGATCGAGCAACACACCATCGACTTCATGGATCGCGTGCGCAGCAAGTACGTCAGGCATCTCGGAAAACCAGGCACGTTGAAACAAAAAACGGGCGTCCTTCTGCATCAAAGCAGATGCGGCAGATTCGGCATCGGGGTCTCGATCCAGGGCTATCACCCGACCCTTCTCTCCCAACTGCGCCAGAATCGCGCGGCTGTGACCGCCGCGCCCAAAAGTTCCATCGACGTAAACACCGTCGCGGCGTATCCGTAACGCCGCCAGTACTTCATTCAACAATACCGGTACATGAGACAGACTCATCGAAACGCGCTTTACAGCGAAAAACCATCAAGAATCGGCGGCAGATCGTCGTGCGTCAAACGAATCGCTTGCGCCATCTGCGCCTGCCACAATCCCTCATCCCACAACTCAAAATGCCCGCCCTGGCCGACCAGCACCACCCGATGATCGAATTGAGCGTATTGCCGCAGCGCTGGCGACACCAACACCCGACCGGCGCCGTCGAGCGCAACATCGTCGGCGTAACCGACGAGTAAACGTTGCAATGCGCGAATACGCTCGTCGAACGACGACAACGCCATCAACTTTTCCTGAATCGGCTCCCAGATCGGCTGGGGATAAACCAGCAAACAGCGGCTGGGATCAGCCGTAATCACCAGATGGCCTTCGCCGTGCAAATTCAACGCCTCCCGATAACGAGAAGGAACCGCCAGCCGCCCCTTGGAATCGAGCGCCAGTTGTGTCACGCCGCGAAAAACGGGAGCAGAGACTTTCGGCAGGGGCGTTTGAGAAGCATTCATCACGCGACAACCGTTTTCCAAGAAAAACAGCTTAAAAACAAATGTTTACAGCCACTTAGCCGCCAAATGGCGCTTCAAATGCAAAGGCTTAGTGACGCTGGTCAGGAGCTTTTTTCTCCCGATTTACCACAATTTCCCACTTTTTCACACCTTCCGCCACTATACGACCCGCTTCCATGATCGTCAACGGTTTGTGCTTCTTTGCCGAAAAATCCCCTAACTCGGAAAAAAGTCTCTTTTTCTTTTAGAAATAGGTCGTTAAACCGTAATGTGAAAGTACTTTTTCAAGAAACTGTCGCAAAAAAACCACGATTTATTTTCTGCCCCGGTTTTTCCTTTCCAACCGCGCTTTTCAGGGGTTTACGAGGAGGCTCCGGCCACCAACTACTCCGATTTTCCGCGCCAAAAGCGGCACAAACCGTCCTGAAAAATGACAAAATCCGGACAAATGTTACGCAAATGCCCGCGGCAATGGTAAGCTCATTAACGAATCCATCGTGTATGCCCGTGCGAGCCTGTGAACGCTTCTACCGGGAGAACCGCGAAGGGCTGACAACAACGTTTCCGAGGTTTGAGCCATGACCCGTTTCTTTTCATTCCGTCCGTGCCGTCTGCTCGTGTTGCCGCTAGCCGTTTTATGGTTGTTGAGCGGCTGCGCCTCATTCACCGCCGACGATCCTCGTAGTAATTATCGGCATGAACTGTGGTGGCTGGGCGCAGAATCGCCAAACACCATGCGCTGGCCGGCGCGCGAAGTCACCGAGTTGGAGCCGATGACGGTCGAGTCGATCCCCGAACGCAGACCACCGGCGTCAACACCTTCTCCGGGCTGGCCGCCGCTGTAACCACGGTCAAAAAGCAAAAGGCGAAAGCGTCGCACTTTCGCCTTTTGCTCTTATCTTTTGCCTGCCTGTTTGCAAGACGAAGACGGGCATCCTCTCCAGCCACCGCCCTGGTTATTTTTCCTCTTTGGTTATTTTTTCTTTTTGGCAGCGTTCAGCGCTATCGCTGCTATTTCAGCGCGGGTCAATTCAGCTTCCATGTTATCTCTAGGCAACGCGCCCGGAACAATGGTGCCGTCGGCAAGAATCATTCCCGGTGTACCGCGAATACCGTAGCCTTGTGCCAACTGTTGAACCTTCTCGATCGGCGTTTCGCAGTCTCCCTTATTGTCCGGCAATTTCTTGGTCGCCCAATACGCTTCCCATGCCTTCGCCGTGTCTTTGGCGCACCAGATCATTTTTGACTTACGCGCCGCATCCGGATGCAGTTCATCCAACGGCAACAAATACGTATAAATCGTCACGTTATCGATATCACGCAGCGTCTGCTCAATCCTTTCACAGAACGGGCAGTCAATATCCGAGAAGAGGTGTACCACCCGCTCCCCTTTTCCTTTGACTCGCTTGAACGCATACGAAACCGGAATCGCCGCCACATCAACGCGATTCAGATCACGCATGCGGCTGTCGGTCAAGTTTTGCATCCCGCCCGGCATGCTCCGCGTGTCGTACAACGTGCCTGCCAGAATGTGTGTCACCTCTTTGTTGGTGTAAATCATCTGGTCGCCAAGAAGCACCTCATACAACCCTCCGAGATGCGACGTTTTCTCGACATGCCGAATCGGCGCATCGGGGAATTTCTTTTGCAGCAACACCTTGACTTCCGCCGCTTCACCAGTGGGATTCTCAACCGGCGCTGGCGACTGCGCATTCGCTACCATCGTCCAGGCCAGAAGTCCCAGCGCCCAGATAAATCCATTTTTCAGTCTTTGCATCACTTCTCCAAAAATTGTCCGTAAGCCCCCTATCGGGTTGACAGTTTATACCAGATTTCCGCTCTTGACTCGTCCAGCCGGGCAGTTGCGCTGCTTCATGGCTGAAAAAAGCATGGCAACACCCACGAGTACTGTAAAGAACAGCCAGGAAAAATAACGCAGCTCGGCGCTCGGCGCGACCAGACATAACGGTGCTACATATAAAAGACCGGAAAGCACGAGTGTAAGCGCGTATTTACCTTGTTCGCCGTATCGATGCCGCCAAAGCAACGGCAGCAACAGCAGCGAAACAGCCACATAACCCACAGGCGCCGACCACCATGTTTTGACCGCTTCCTGATAAAAATCGATTGTTTTTTTGCGCAACGCATTTTCCGGCAATGCTCTGGGCGGATTGTCGCCATAAGGCTAGATGTCCGCATGAAAAGTGAGGCTTTTATCGTGGTTGTAGCGCCCGAAAAGATAGCGCGTCAATCGCCAGCGATGTTCAAAGTACGCCCCGGGATGTTCGATAATCGCCGCTAGCAGTGCCCTGTTGATTTCTTTTAACTGCGATGGCGTGTACGGCTGAGGACTGCCATTATCATAAACGACCGCATATATTGTTGTGTTGCTATCTTCGCGGAAATGTTTTCGCAGCTCTTCCAGTGTTGTCGTTGGCGGCATGGCAAACGAAGGAATCCGCATTTCGTTTGCTGTCAGAGAGATCGCCGCCAAATCCCACATCGCCACCACCGCCCATGCCGACATCGGGATCGTCACAAAACGTTTTTCCAATGCTTTATTGACAGAGAAAACACCCGCCAAAAAAACCACGGTAAGCGTCAGCAAGACCGCGCAGCGCACAGGCGGGCGCCAGGTTTTCAAAGTTCCTGCCAGCATCACATACCACCAATAGCAGAGGATCGGCAAAAGCGCCGGAAACGCATTGAAGCGCACCAATCCCGCCAGCACCAGAAAAGGTAGCGCCAGAACTGCCCAACCTTTTCCGCGCCCTGTTGCCGACAAAAAGATCAACGCGCAAGCCGATGACAAGACGCCGATCAGCATGGCATCGCTCCACACATGTGCAAGAATCAGCACACACGGCGACAGCAAACCGCAAAGCACCAGAAAAAAGAGCCGGGCGTACCACGTCTTGAAAAGCGTCAACGCAAAGACACACAACGACAACCAAAAAAGAGCGTTGTTAAGCACGAAAAGCGGGGCGCCGCTGGAAGAATCAAAAGGTAAAAGCACTCTCCAGATAAGTGTCACAATCTGCGGTGTCATGCCAAAACCCTCGCTGTGTCGCGCCAGCCACAAGCCAAGGGAAGAATCGAAAGTCATAAAGCCCGGATAGAAAATCCAAACGGCTCCGGAACAAGCAACCAACGCTACCATCAACGTAACGAAAGTCTCTGGCAACCAGCGTATTTCCTTCATGATTGATTTGGGGGACTTGCCTCAACGTCCCGGCAACGTTTTCACGTAATCCACCGTCTCTTGTGAGAAGCCCAATTGTTCACGCACCACATACAGAGGACGCGCCTTGACCTCTTCAAAAATTCTCGCCAGATACTCACCGAGAACGCCCAAGCCGATCAACTGGATGCCACCGATAAACAGTACCACAACCATGAGCGATGCGTACCCGGGCACATCAATGCCGAAGATCAGCGTCCGTATCATCAGGAACACCATATACAGAAACGCAAACGTTGCCACGCCAAGCCCAAGATAACTCCAAACGCGCAACGGCAATGAACTGAATGACGTGATGCCTTCCAGCGCCAGATTCCACAGCCGCCAGTAATTCCACTTTGTCGCTCCGGCATGGCGCGGCGCCCGATCAAACAACACGGTTGCCTGCCGAAAACCAACCCACGCGAACATGCCTTTCATGAAACGCGAACGCTCCGGCATCCGCTGTAAAACCTGCAACGCCGGTCGAGAGATGAGACGAAAATCGCCGGTATTGCGCGGAATCGGAATTCGCGTCATCTTTTCAAGGACGTAATAAAACATGTTGGCTGTTGTTTTTTTTACCCAACCTTCGCCATCGCGCGAACGGCGCGTAGCGTTAACCACTTCTGCACCGTCCTTCCAGCAACGCAACAATTCGGGGATCAGTTCCGGCGGGTCTTGAAGATCGGCATCAATGGGAATGATTGCCTCACCCGACGCATGGTCGAGTCCAGCGGACAAGGCGACCTCTTTGCCGAAATTACGGGCAAGATCGATCACACGCACATGGACATCACGCTGATGCAATGCGGTCAGCGCCGCCAGTGTTTCATCCCGGCTGCCGTCGTTGACGAAAATCAGTTCCCAGCGTTCACCCGTTGCCTCCAGAACAGCACGCAACCGGTCGTACAAGGCAAGGACGTTGGCGGTTTCATTGTACATCGGCACCACCACCGAAAGTGTCGGAGGATTCCCGGAATCCTGCTTCGGTGTTGCGCCGTTCATCTCATACCGCCCCGCGCACTTCCGGCGCGTCCAGCACTTCAATTACATGATTCTGATTGGTATAAATACAAAGATCGCCAGCGATTGTCAGCGCGTTTTTGACGATGGCGTCGGCGCTTAAATTGGTGTGTTCGCACAATGCCCGCGCCGCAGCTTGCGCGTAAGCGCCGCCCGATCCGATGGCAACGATCCGTCCTTCCGGTTCCAGTACGTCTCCGTTGCCGGTGATAATCAACGATGCTGTGGCGTCGGCCACGGCCAGCATCGCTTCCAATCGACGCAGCACGCGATCCGAGCGCCAGTCTTTGGCCAACTCGACAGCAGCGCGTGTTAGCTGTCCCTGATGTTTGTCGAGCTTGGCCTCAAAACGTTCAAACAAGGTGAACGCATCGGCAGTCGCTCCAGCAAAACCGGCGAGCACTTTGTTTTGGTACAAACGCCGCACTTTACGCGCCGTCGCCTTAACGACAATTGTGCCAAGCGTCACTTGCCCGTCGCCACCCAAGGCCACTTTGCCGCCGTGCGCAACGGAAAGAATCGTCGTCCCATGAAAAGGTTCCATTGTTCAGTTTTCCTTACCGGAAATACACTTTCATTTCTTGCGACGACGAAACGCGCGCGGCGGAATGCCGACCAGCAACAGCAACGTCAGTACCATCGGGGAGGTGCGAATGAAGATCACCCGTTTTCTGGCGCTCTCGGCACGCGCCACCAAGTTGGTCAGCGCACCGCCATACGAAAAATCGACGCGAGGCACGGCATGCATGTCGATCACCAATTCATCGTACAACGGCAACCGCTCTTTAAACGCCTCCAACTGCGGCGCACGTGCGCCTTGCAACACGCCGCGCCAGACAATCATGTTCGGCGGTAAAAGTACTTCTTCCTGTGCGTCCGCAGTGACCGTTTCCGCTGCCTTGGTCTTCTCTGCCGTCGCTGCCGGTTGTTGCAACGGCCGCCCCCGTGCCGGTTCCCAGGCTGGCGGCGAAACCTCGAAACGCAACGCAAAATCGAGCGCACATACTTCAAACAAGGTTTCGTCCTGCTGCCATTGCAAGAACTCGAGCCACATTTGCCAATACCCCTCGCCCTCTCTACCGACCGTGTTGAGTGCGCGTTCTTTCATTTCTTCGAGCAACGCCTGCGGCCAGGGGTCCAGAATAATGTTCAGTTGCAAACGGCGAACCTTCGCCCCCGTTTGCGCCATATAAAGCGCCCCTTCTTCATTACTCAGATCCAAACCGGTCAAATCCACCTGGTACGCTTCTTTTTCCGGCGCATCAAGGATACGCAACAGCGGTCTTAACAGCTCTTTGTTGGCGACGTTGACTTTGCCTTCAAGCCGAATCCGTTCGCTCGTCACCTCCATTTTTGATGAAGCATCAGCGCTCGACGATCGCTGTCCCGTCGCCAACGAAACGCGCTGAACCCACACCGGCGGCGATTGTTCGAAACGTGCGGCGTATTCCATTCCATAGCGTTCAAACGCTACCTGATTGCCGGATTGCTGATACAAGTCAAGCAACGCCAACCACACCAGCGGCATCGCCGCCGTTTCCGGTTCGGTCGCAATGGCTTCTTCAAGCACCGTTCGGGCTGCCTCCAACTGGCCGCTCGCGTGCATCAGCGCAGCAGTTTCGAGCACCGCGTTAAGCCCGGAGCCGGACGACATCAACCCTCCGACCGAGTGCGGTCGGGGCGCGATACGCGGCATCTGCTCAACGGCAGTCAGCGTGTGACGAACTTCCTCCTTTGCCATTTTTTTTCCGCCGTGCTGTTTTTTGTCAACCAAGACGCGACGCAGCGACATCCCAGTCAAGCAACTGCTCGATCACCGCCTTGACGTGATCGGCGCGGCGGTTCTGGTAATCCAGATAATACGCATGCTCCCAAACGTCGATCGTCAACAACGGCGTCAGCCCGCGCGTGAACGGCACCTCAGCATTGCCGGTTTTGAGGACTGCAAGTTTACCGTCGGCGTTCTTGACCAGCCAGCCCCAGCCCGAGCCAAACTGCCCGACCGACATTTCCGCCAGCATCTTTTTCAGTGCCTCGAAGCTGCCGAAACTCTCATTGATCATCGCCGCCAATACCCCGACCGGCCTGCGAGCGCCGTGCGGATTCAGTCCGTTCCAGTAAAATGTATGGTTCCAGACCTGCGCCGCATTATTGAAAATCGCGGCCTGATCGGCTTTTCCCGCCACCCGTTCGACCAACGACCTCAGTTCGGCGCTTTCAAATTCCGTTCCTTTGATCAACCCGTTCAGATTATCAACATAGGTTTTATGGTGCTTGCCGTAGTGAAAACTTACCGTATTGGCGCTGATGACCGGCTCCAGCGCGTTCTCGGCAAAAGGAAGAGGGGGAAGCGTGAACATACAAAACTCCTACAATAAATCAAATGTTAACAATAAACAGCAGCATTTCATATTACCGCTTTTTGCTCCGGACAGCACGCAAACCGTTCGACAAGAAAACCTCCGAAAAGCGTCTACTGCAATCCAATCACACCACAGCCAATTCGCGAGCCGCTGTTGTCGGCCGGTTGCAACCGATAATCATCGGCTCCACTATGCACGACTATCGCCCGACCGATGATACTGCGAGAACCCGGCCGGACACTGATGCCGTCCACCTCAAACGACACCTTGGCAATACCCCGGCTGTCCGCCTTGAGGTTGGGAAGGTCGCCCGCGTGGCGCAGCGAAACACTGTAATGACCGTGCGTCTGGTCATCGGGATTGAAATGACTGCCCGCGCTCGACGCATCGGGCAACGAGCAATCGCCCAGTTCGTGAACATGAAGCCCGTGCTCACCGTCAGGCGGCAACCCGTGCAGATCGACCATCACCATCACCCGTGCGCCGCGCTGCTCAAACCAGACCGTTCCTTTCGCCTGATTGCCCTGAGTCGGCGCGATCGTGGCGATCGCTCGATTTTTGCCTCCAAGAAGCGTCGCGCAGCCACACAGCAACAGCACTCCAAAAACCGCGGCAACCCAACATCCAACCCGCTTCATGAAGCCCCTACCAAAGAATCAATCACCGTACAACTTCTGTAGCCGCTCCCAGCGTTCCTGTGCTTCCAGCGACAGCGTCGCCGTCGGTCGCGCCAATAGCCGCGGAATACCGATCGGCTCGCCCGTCTCCTCGCAGAACCCGTAACCGCCGGTTTCGATCAGGCGCAGCGATTTCTCAACCTTCTTCATCAGCTTATGCTCACGATCCCGTGTACGCAATTCCAGCGTATATTCCTCTTCAAGCGTTGCCCGATCCGAAGGATCCGTCGTCACTTCCGTCTCGCGCAACCGCTCCCCGGTGTCGTCGGCGTTTTGCAGCAACTGCGCCCGCAAGTCCAGCAAACGCTTCTTGAAGAACTCCAACTGTTCTTCATTCATATAATCTTTTTCGGGAGCCTTGAGAATTCGCTCCTCGGTCAATTCACGGATTTTCTTGGTAGCCGGTACCGTTTTGCCAACCATATTGACCTCGCTTTCTGCTCGGTACGGAGGCAGGAACAAAGCCAACCAACCGTATTAAAAACTATAATTATAACGTGCCCTGCCCGTCCGCAACACTTCGCCCTTCAGGCGGACGAAACGCTCCTCAACACATTGCAACATGATGTTTTTTAAGGAAAATTTTAGATTGAGTCAGAGCCATTCTCTGCCGCTGGTGGAATGCCCCCGGAAAACGCGCCCATACTGGGTGCACCGTTATATGGCAGATTGCGGCTTTCGGCCTTACTCGCCTTACGCTCGCTCCGGCTTCACGCTTGTAGGAAGGTTTTCCGGATTCTCGCGGCGCATCCGGATGTCTGCGTCACTGACGATATTGAACCTTCAGTAGTGTGCTATTGACACGATTCGATCGCTACGCTTTCCACATGAACCAGCTCTCCGGCTACTTGCATGCCGGAATCCACGCGCTCATCTCTGTAATAAAAGTCCTTGACAAACAATTCACGGCCTTGAACTTTTAAACAAAAACGCACACCACCCGCGCGGATTTCTCTGTCGAGCTTTCCCTTGGCCTCTTTCAAAACACGCCTTACGTCATCCGAACTATTTATAGTGAAAAGCTGACGTATTGCTTTTTTAGCTGCCGCGCTGCCTTTACTGCTGCACCTGTCCAAATCAGGATATTGTTGAAGCAACGATTTCGCCGTTTCCCAAGGAATGCCCGAAATAAACGAATCTATAGGAAGATCGCCTGAAAGATCCCCGACTCCAAAAACCATATAACTTTCTGTCAAAAGCTGTTTCTTGCCGTAAACCGCTTTCAGATCCCCTTTTGTCACAGCCAGTTCCCCGACCATCTCGCCCCTCTTTGGCGATTTCCGGGAATCGGAGAAAAAGAAATGATTTCCTCCCCAAATCATCGCTATAACAACAAGCCATTTCAACATAACAGCCTTTCTCTAATCGATTTGCGTTCCTTTCCCTGAAAATTATTTCTCATCACGCGCATCGCCGGTTGTTATTCAATCCCCGGAAAATAACAAACCTCAAGCCTTATTTTTCAGCACCGGCGGCGCCACTTCGCCGCGTTCCACCATTGCTTCGATTTGCGCTATATCTTTATCGCCGCGTCCCGAAAGGTTAGCCAGAACGATTTGATCGTTCGCCAATGTTGGCGCCAATTTGATAACGTGCGCCAGCGCATGCGAAGATTCGAGCGCCGGAATGATTCCTTCCAACTTCGACAAGGTGAAAAAAGCGTCCAAGGCCTCCTGGTCGCCGACGTGCACATAGTGCGCCCGGCCGCTGTCTTTCAATGCGCTGTGTTCGGGGCCGACGCCCGGATAATCAAGCCCCGCCGAAATCGAATACACCGGTTCGGCATTACCCTCAGCGTCTTGCAACAAATACGAACGAAATCCATGCAATACGCCCGGTGTGCCGAGCGTTAATGTTGCGGCGTGCTCGCCCGGCGTCAATCCATGACCGGACGGCTCAACGCCGATCAAGCGCACCGAAGCGTCCTCAAGAAACCCCGCAAACAAGCCAATCGCATTGGATCCGCCGCCGACGCACGCCAGCGCAACATCCGGCAAGCGGCCACACAGTTCCAGCATTTGCGTTCGCGCCTCCCAACCAACCACCGATTGAAAATGGCGCACCATGCGCGGATACGGATGCGGCCCTACGGCAGAACCAAGCAAATAAAAGGTATCGTCCGCATGGGTGACCCAATCGCCAATGGCCTCATCAACCGCTTCCTTCAGCGTGCGCTGCCCACTCTTCGCCGCAACGACTTCGGCGCCCATCATCTGCATCCGGAAAACATTGAGCTTTTGTCGTTCAATATCGACTTCGCCCATGTAAATATGGCATTCCATGCCCATGAGTGCCGCCGTCGCCGCCGTTGCCACGCCATGTTGCCCGGCGCCGGTCTCAGCGATGATGCGTTTTTTGCCCATCCGCTTCGCCAACAGAATCTGGCCGACCGTGTTATTGATTTTGTGCGCACCGAGATGGTTCAAATCTTCCCGCTTCAGATAAATCTGTGCGCCGCCCAAATAACGGCTCAAATTCGCACAATGAAACACCGGCGTTGGCCGTCCTGAGTAGTGTTTCAGCAGCGTCATGAATTCGCGGATGAACTCCGGATCGGAACGATAACGCTCAAATGTCTCGCTTAACTCGTTGAGCGCCGGTTTCAATACCTCAGGCACGAACTGCCCGCCGTATTCCCCGAAAAAGCCGTCTGCTGCCGGGGGCGTCTGGGATAGAAAATGATCTGTGTGCGGCATAAATTTCCTGCTCAATTCTTGAAAGTCGTGATTAATGACGGCACAGTTTACACCCAATTCCTTCACCCGTTCCGGTGTATCGCCATCGGGCCGTAGGCTTGAGACACCGGCATCATTTGTATCGTGTTGACATTGACGTGCGCCGGTAGTGTCGCCGCCCAAAACACCGCTTCGGCGATGTCATCCGCCGTCAACGGCTGCGTCCCCCGATAAACCGCCGCTGCTTTTTCATCGTCGCCGTGAAAGCGGACTTGCGAAAATTCCGTGCCACCGCACATCCCCGGCTCAATGCTGGTCACGCGCACCGGCGTACCCAGCAAATCAGCGCGAAGATTGTTGCTCAGTTGATGGACGAACGCCTTCGTCGCACCATAGACATTTCCGCCCGGATACGGCCACTCCCCCGCCGTCGAACCGATGTTGATCACATGACCGCGCCGCCGTGCCACCATGCCGGGCAACAACGTGCGTGTGCAATACAACAATCCCTTGATGTTGGTGTCGATCATCCGCTCCCAGTCGTCAACCGACGCTTTATCGAACCCCTCCATTCCCAAAGCCAGTCCGGCGTTATTCACCAGCACGTCGATCTCACCAAACGCGGCGGGCAACGTTGATAACGTTTTTTCCACGTCGCGCCGTTTCCGCACATCAAGCGTCAACGGCAACAACGTTTCACCCAACTCTTGCCGTAACGCTTCGAGTTTTTCGGCGCGTCTTCCGGCGGCGATAACCTTATGGCCTTCCCGAACAAACCGTCTGGCGATTGCCCAACCAAACCCCGCACTCGCGCCTGTGACCAAAATAATCATTCTCTTTCCTTTTTTTCAAGAATCATCGCAAAGCCTTATTTCGCTTTTCAAACTTTCATTTTTCTTCATCAGACATTAACAGCGCAACCACATCAACCTCCAATACCGCCGCCACCTTGTGCAAAACCAGCAACGAAGGATTGCCCAAGGCCCGCTCGATCTGACTGATGTAAGTCCGATCCACTTCCGCCTGTAACGCAAGCTGTTCCTGCGATAGCCGCAGTTTTTGACGTTTGGACACAATGTTCCGAGCCAATATGCCTTTGAGTGTTTCCAGATCTTTCTTCATAGATTGAAAGCCTCCCCCTTGAGAGACTGCCAATCCACGGGATATAAACTACACTTTCTGCTGAATATAATCTACAATCACGTACGGGAAGAGAATTCCCTAGGGAACCTCTGAACAAAACGCCATTCGAACGAATTTCATTAAGCCGCCGCTTTTGATTTTCAAAAATGCTGCGAAACGGCTCAAAAACTCCCGTTTATCCCGCGCTCACGCCTCGGG
>JAITMR010000034.1 GCA_031277215.1 Burkholderiales bacterium | reverse complement strand
TGCTAGAATCCCCAACGCTCGACAAGTTGATTCATCGTAGAGGAAAACATGACCACGCTCAGACATTATCTGCAATTCAACGACTGTTCCCGCTCTGAAATCGAATACCTTTTCGCACGCGCCCAGTGGATCAAAGACCGTCTTCGGCAAGGTCAACCCCATCACCCGCTACAAAACAAAACGTTGGCGATGATTTTTGAAAAATCCTCGACCCGTACCCGTGTGTCGTTTGAAACCGGCATGGGACAGCTTGGCGGCAATGTCATTTGTCTGTCGAAAAACGACATTCAGATGGCGCGGGGCGAAACTGTCGAAGACACGGCGCGGGTGTTGTCGAGAATGGTCGATATCGTCATGATTCGGACGTATGCTCAAACAATGGTTGAGACGTTCGCCGCGCACTCGCGGGTGCCGATCATCAATGGCCTCACCAACGAATACCATCCCTGCCAAGTGTTGGCCGACATCTTCACATTCATCGAACATCGCGGCCCGATCACCGGGAAAACCGTTGTCTGGATCGGCGATCCCAACAATGTTTTTTATACCTGGCTTCAAGCCGCCGTCTTGTTGGATTTCAAAGTACATTTATCAACGCCGCCCGGTTACCCGGTTGACGATACCCGCATCACCGCCGCCGAACGCGCCCGCCTTGAAACCTTTGCCGACCCGTTTGACGCCGTACGCAATGCAGCTCTGGTGACGACCGACGTGTGGACGAGCATGGGTTTCGAGGCCGAAAACGATCAGCGCCGCCGTGACTTCCAGCAATGGCAAGTCAATACCGCGCTGATGAAGCAGGCCGCCGATGATGCGGTCTTCATGCACTGCCTGCCAGCGCACCGTGGCGAAGAAGTCACCGACGACGTAATCGACGGAGCGCAAAGCCTGGTCTGGGATGAAGCCGAAAACCGGATGCACGCGCAAAAAGCACTGCTCGAATTCCTGCTGGTCGGGCTTCAGAAATCAGACTGACTCTCGCGGGGGAAAACCACCTCACGCGGAGACGCGGAGACGCGGAGAAAGGCAGGAATGTGCCGTCATTCCCGCGTGTTTTTGGCGGGAATCCAGTGTCTTTTTTTTCACACGGATACGCGAATACGCGAAGAAAGGCACGATGTGCTCCCCTCGCCCGCTTGCGGGAGAGGGGCGGGGGAGAGGGTGGTGGATTCACGCGGAGGCGCGGAGAAAGGCACGAATGTGCCGTCAGTCCCGCGTGTTTTTGGCGGGAATCCAGTGTCTTTTGTTTTTCACGCGGATACGCGAATACGCGAAGAAAGGCGCGATGCGCTCCCCTCGCCCGCTTGCGGGAGAGGGGCGGGGGAGAGGGTGGTGGATTCGCGCGAAGGCGCGGAGAAAAACCTATTCTCACGCGGAGGCGCGGAGACGCGGAGAAAGGCAGGAATGTGCCGTCATTCCCGCGTGTTTTTGGCGGGAATCCAGTGTCTTTTTTTTCACACGGATACGCGAATACGCGAAGAAAGGCGCGATGCGCTCCCCTCGCCCGCTTGCGAGAGAGGGGCGGGGGCGCATTGCCCCTCTGGTAAACCCACCACACTCGGAGTAAGATAAAAAGTTGTGCCCGCCCGCAGTTTGCTGCGGGCAGGTTTTGTCGGTTCCCGGCTTCCGGCAAAAGTCCAACGAAAAAGCCGACGGATGATGCGTAAAAACAAATCGAGGAAACCCATGAGCAAAGTAAAACGTGTTGTGCTGGCCTATTCAGGCGGCCTTGATACTTCAGTGATTCTGAAGTGGTTGCAGGATGTTTATCAATGTGAAGTCATCACCTTCACCGCCGACATCGGTCAGGGCGAAGAACTGGAGCCCGCCCGCAAGAAAGCCTTGCAACTCGGCATCAAAAAAGAAAACATTTTCATCGAAGATTTGCGTGAAGAATTCGTCCGCGATTTCGTGTTTCCGATGTTCCGCGCCAACGCCATCTATGAAGGCGAATACCTGCTTGGCACCTCGATCGCTCGCCCGCTGATCACGCAGAACATGATCAAAATCGCCAAAAAAACAGGCGCCAACGCCATCTCTCACGGCGCGACCGGAAAAGGCAACGATCAAGTTCGCTTCGAATTGGGCGCTTACGCGCTGATGCCCAACATCAAAGTGATCGCGCCCTGGCGCGAATGGGATTTGCTGTCGCGTGAAAAACTGCTTGCTTACGCCGACAAACACGGCATTCCGGTGGATTTCAAGAAACGCAAAGGAACCTCGCCGTACTCGATGGACGCCAACATGCTGCACATCAGCTACGAAGGCGGCATCCTTGAAGACCCTGATTTCGCACCGGAAGACTCCATGTGGCGCATCACCGTTTCGCCGGAGAAAGCGCCGAACAAACCCCAAATCATCGAACTCGAATACAAGAAAGGCGACATCGTTGCCATCGACGGCAAAAAGTTGACGCCCGCCCAAGTGCTTGCCACCTTGAACGAACTCGGCGGCAAACATGGGATTGGCCGTCTCGACATCGTTGAAAACCGTTACGTCGGCATGAAATCGCGCGGCTGTTATGAGACCCCGGGCGGAACCATCATGCTGAAGGGACACCGCGCTATGGAATCGTTGACACTCGACCGCGAAGTGCTTGCGCTCAAAGACGACCTGATGCCGCGCTATGCACGAATGGTGTACAACGGCTACTGGTTCACACCGGAACGCAAATTGCTGCAAGGTCTGATAGATGCATCTCAAACGCATGTCAACGGCACAGTGCGCCTCAAACTGTACAAAGGCACCGTGATGTGCGTCGGTCGCAGTTCGAAAGACTCGCTGTTCGACACCAAAGTCGTCACATTTGAAGACGATGCCGGCGCCTTCGACCAGAAAGACGGCGAAGGATTCATCAAGCTCAACGCATTGCGTCTGCGCATCGCTGCAAAACACAAGCGTATCTGACGCAGTAAGCAAACCCATCCCACCCAACCCTCCCCCCTGAAGGGGAGGGAAATCCTCTTTCTCCAGGAAAATACGCCATGCCCTCCTTTGATATCGTCTCCGAAGTCAATCAAGTTGAAGTTCACAATGCCGTTGACCAGGCCAACAAAGAAATTACCAACCGCTTCGACTTCAAAGGTTCCGACGCCCGCGTCGAACTCAAAGACAAAGTGCTGACCTTATTCGCCGACGACGATTTCAAGCGCCAACAAGTCATGGACATCGTTACCGGGAAACTCGCCAAACGCGGCATCGACATACGTTGCCTCAAAGAAGGCCAGGTCGAAAAAATTTCCGGTAACAAAGTCAAACAAGTCGTCACCGTCCGCGTCGGTCTGGAACAAGAACTGTCAAAGAAAGTCGTCAAACTGCTCAAAGACAGCAAAATGAAAGTGCAAGCCTCCATCCAGGGCGACAGCGTGCGCATCTCCGGCGCGAAACGCGACGAATTACAAAACGCCATCGCGCTGGTGAAAAAAAGCATCGAAGATTTTCCGTTGCAATACCAGAATTTTCGGGATTGAGGTCTAACGACAATGTTGGAAAAAATCTTTCCACGAAAAAACCTCTCTGTTTCTGAAAAGAAGTATGAGCCTGGTCAAGCAACAAAAGACATAAAGGCCGCATTCCCGCCTGGGCATTTCTATTCTCCTATAGTTGACCCTGGTGAAATAAACATTAACGATCTTTGGCCTGATCACCGCCGCCCTATTTTTGGCATCGATTTCAACGAAACATCTCATAAGCAAATCCTCAAAGAGGATTTTCCAAGATTTATCGGAGAGTACGATTATCCTGAAAAAGAGAGCCAAACTTCAGAGACTCATTCGTTCTTTACACAAAATGGTCAGTTTAGTTGGCTTGACTCTCGTTTGGCTTTTGTGCTGTTGAGAAAATGGAACCCTCGCCATTTTATTGAGGTCGGCTCCGGCTTTTCGTCTCTACTGATAGCCGATATTAACAAACGGTTTTTCAATTCGAATTGCGACATTGTTTGCATTGACCCCTATCCGAGAGATTTTCTTAAGAAAGGTGTTCCAGGAATTTCTTCATTGATAGAAGCAAAAGTGCAAGATGTCCCGCTATCCTTATTTGAGAAGATTCATGCTGGTGATGTTCTTTTTATCGACTCATCACATGTCTCGAAAACGGGAAGCGATGTAAATTATTTATATTTTGAAGTGCTCCCACGTTTGCGAGAAGGTGTCATTATTCATATTCATGATGTTTTTCTTCCGAACGAATACTTAAAGGGATGGGTTATCGAGGAAAACAGAAGTTGGAATGAACAATACGTATTACGAGCGCTCCTAATGTATTCATCTGCGTTCAGAGTCATTTTTGGAAGTGCTTACGCTTATTCCGTAATGCCCGACTTGTTAAGTGAGGGGCTACGGTTTAGTGATCGTCGCATTTTTGGGGGTGGTAGTTTTTGGATAAAAAAACTTTTTTAACTCTTTTTCCTCTATTGAAAGGAAACAAACAAGGCTGCAAGGTGGCTGCTGAGCAACGGCAAAGCGACGTCGAAAATCGCCCAACAAAGGCCGCTTCATGAGAAAACCCCTTTTGAAAAATCCTTACCGTCGCATGATAATAAATTATTCGAGCTTCCTGAGATCAATCGTGCGACTTGAGCCTTCAACATCGTATTCAAACCGCGCCATCGTCGCCGATGTGAACGTCAGCTTGGCGGTTCCCACTTTAATGTTGGTAATTCTATTGTTGTCGTAAGGCATCGCGCCCCATGCCGACCCCGTATAACGGTAAACGTCCGCTGAAATCGTATCAACACCCGACCAGTTGTCGCCTTGAAAGATGTACCAGGCCGCATTGCCATCCTTGTCGTAGGTGTACCAGGGAACGAAGATATAGCGCGGCTGGCCAGGGAAATTTTGAAGAACACTTAACCCCCAAGCGTCTTCATCGACTTTGATCCATTGCCCGGTGTACTGCTGGGAGGGGCCGGATTGCAGGTCGCCGATGGTCAGCACGAGGCGGCTGCCTTCTTTCAGCACGGTGTAGGCGTAGCCGCCGAGAATGCCGGAGGTCGGCTGGATATTTCCAGTCAGCGTACCCGCGTCTATGAGGACAAACCGATCTCCTGTCCGCAATGACTGACCCGCTCCATCAAAACCAACGTTGACCGTGACGCCGGTGATATTCGCTGTATCGGTAACGGTAAGCATCGCACTGTCTGCCGTCAACGTCGCAGGCAAATAGAAGTTCAGATTTTGAAAAGAGTATAGTCCGCGCACATTCAGCGCAGCAGAATGGAGATTCAGGGTATTGCCGGTGGAAACGCCGCCGGAAGGCACGCGCCCTCCGTAGAGCACGATACCCGAATCGAAAGCCGGAGCGCCTCGAATGGTCACGGTGTTGTTTGCGACAGTGCCGATACCGATTGCTTCACCGCCGGAAACGTTTCCGTTCACTGTACCGCCACTGATGGTGACGCTGTTACCCGAAGCAGTGGCGGCGGTGGAGGTGCTCCACGCAACTCCGCCGTAAACAGCGCCCATCGTGCCGCCGCTGATGGCGACGCTGTTGCCTGTGACCGTGACCGTACTAAGGTTGCTCCAGGCGGCTCCACCATAAACGCCCCAATTCACTCTGCCGCCGCTGACGGTGACGCTGTTGTTCGTTGATGTGGCGGTGCCGGAAGGCGTTACAACTTCTCCGCCATAGATTTCGTTCACCGTGCCATGGTTAAGAACTGCGACGTTTCCTCTAGTGGCGATGTTGCCAGTGGCGAAGTAGTGATAACCACCGTAAGCCGCCCTGCCCACCATAACACCGTTGATGAAAACCTGGTTTCCGACAACGGAACTCGAATCGTTAAGATTGATCGCGCCGTAAACATGCCCGCCTACCGAACCGCCGCTGTTGACTGTAACGCTGTTGCCCGAAAGGCTGGCGCTTTTGCCGTTGCTGCTGCCGGTGGGCGCTAAAGAGTCGGCGGCACCGTTAATGGTTTGCAGCGACGGGAATGCCCCGTCCGGATAATTGATGATCTCTTGCGCCGTAGCCTGAGCGGCAAAAGAAAAACCAAGCACCAGAATTGCATTGCTCAAAAGATAAAACAAAGGCCGCATCACGGGAGAGTTCCTCCTGAAAAACTCTTGCTGATATTTTTATTTTAACCGCAAAGAACGCATGGAATACAAAAAAGTGTATGTTTCTGATTCCTGGCCTCTGATCTTTGAATCACCACCATTGGTGAAAATGGTGCAGCGGCCCAATACCGCGCCCGACAGTCAAGCGTTCTGCCTGCATCAACGCTTGCGTCAACCAATCTTTGGCGTCTTGCACTGTCGTTTTCCAGTCTGGCCGTTGCGGACGTAACGCCGCCAACGCCGCCGACAATGTGCAACCGGTGCCGTGCGTATGGCGCGTCTTGATACGCAGCGCAGTAAAACGGTTTTCTCCATCTGGTGTGATCAACCAATCCGGGCTGTCTTCCGTTTTCAGATGACCCCCTTTCATCAAAACAGCCTTGGCGCCAAGCGCCAGCAGCGCACGACCTTGTTCGCGCATTGCTGCTTCATCAGTAGCAATGTCCGCGCCAAGTAACGCTGCTGCTTCAGGAAGGTTCGGGGTTACGATATCCGCAAGCGGCAACAACAACTCGCGCAACGCGCACACGGCTTCTGGCGCCAGAAGCACATCACCGCCCTTCGCCACCATCACCGTATCGAGCACAAACACCGGCGGTCGGTAATGCGCCAGACGCGCTGCGACCGCTTCAATCACTGCTGCATTCGCCAGCATGCCGCATTTAACGCTGTCGATGCGCAAATCGCTGAAAACAGAATCGCATTGCGCCGTTACAAATTCCGGCGTCACCGGAAACACGCCTTGCACGCCTTGCGTATTTTGCGCTGTCAACGCCGTTATCACCGACGCGCCGTACACGCCCAGCGTCGAAAAAGTTTTGAGGTCGGCCTGGATACCCGCGCCGCCGCTGGAATCAGAGCCTGCAATGGTTAATACGTTATATAACTTTTTCATTTACGGATTTTTGTTCATGGTTTTTTGTTCACGCGGAGGCGGATGACGCCGCTTACGTGCAAAAGTACAAAGGCGAATCTCCGAGTTTTGCGGCTCTTCCTCCCTACACTTTTCTCCGCGTCTCCGCGCCGCCGCGTGAGCCTTGTAATACTAACTCCCAATCACTTCACACAGCGCCCGCGCCGCTTCTTCCGGCGCTTTGCTGGCACAAATGGCCGACACCACCGCGATACCATCGACGCCCGTTTCCATCACTGCCCGCGCATTGTGCACATTAACGCTTCCAATCGCCACCGTCCGCAACGTCGATGCTGGCGATTTCATCGACGCCAGCAATGTGCGCAAACCTTCAACGCCAAGCGCCGGTCCTGCTTCAGGTTTGGTTGCCGTCAGTTGCACCGGCCCGACACCGATATAATCCGCTGCTCCGGTTTCGGCGTCGCGCCATTGTTGCGCGTTCGATACGGAAACGCCGATGATCTTCGTATCGCCCAGCAAGCGCCGCGCCTCTTTCGCAGGCAAATCCTTCTGGCCGACATGAACACCGTCGGCGTCCACCGCCAGCGCCACGTCAATGTGATCGTTGATAATCAGCGGAACACCGCGTGAACGGCACAGCGGTTGCAACGCGCACGCCGCATCCCAAAACGCTCGTTTGCGCCATCCCAATGCGCGTAACTGCACCACCGTCACGCCGCCGTTGATGGCCGCTTCGGTAACGCGCACCATACCGGCCACGCCGCCGCACATGTCGGGATCCAACACCAAGTACAGCGACAAATCGAATGCCGCACGGGACGTTGCTGTATTCGTCATTTTATTTTCCTTTCCATTCTCTTTTTGAGTGTGGCTTCGTCGAGTGTTGCCAACGCATCGAGCAAATACACGGCGAAACTGCCCGTCCCTTCATTCCGGGCAAGCGTTTTTTGCGCAGCTTCTTCACCGGCAACCGAAAAAACAGCGCAAGCGCTTGCTGCTGCTTCCAATGCTTCGCTCTTGTTTGATGCGGTCGATACATACGCCGCCACCAGTGCCGACAACGCACAACCGGTTCCAGTGACGCGCTGTAACAACGAATGACCATTATCGACACGCAATGTATGCTCTGCGTCGGTGATGTAATCCACTGCGCCGGTCACCACAACGATTGTTTTCGCTTTAGCCGCCAGATGCCTGGCTGCTGCCAACGCTTCGTCGCTGCCTTGCGTGCTGTCAGCGCCACGGCACTGCGATGTTTCTCCTGCCAGCGCCAGAATTTCCGAAGGGTTGCCACGAATCACCGCCGGGCTTTCACGAAGCAAATCGCAGCAAAGTTTTGTTCGAAGTGGAAGCAAGCCCACCGCTACCGGATCAAGCACCCAGGGCTTTCCTGCCTGCTGCGCCGATGCCACCGCCTGAGTCATCGCTTGCGCGTGCAGGGTGTTCAAAGTTCCGACATTGATCAACAACGCCGATGCTATTGCTGCAAGAACCTCGGCTTCCGAACCATCATCCAGCATCGCAGGCGACGCATGGGCTGCCAGCAGCACATTCGCCGTCCAGTTCGTCACCACGTTGTTGGTCATGCAAAGCACGAGCGGCACCTCTGTACGCACACGTTGCCAATAACTCATGGTTGTTTGAGAAGAAAAAAGTTGCGCCATCGAGTCCTCTTGAAAGATAAACGATATTATAAGAGGAGGCGCACAAAAAGCTGCGCTGTGACCTCCCTACGCTGGTACGAACCAGATCAGGTGATGCGGGTTTGTTCTCAGTCCGTCGTGCATACTAAATGTCGACGGACACCCCGAGCCACTTTCTGCCAGAGCCTCAAAAGCCCCGACTTCCGGGATTCTGCGCAAGAAACACGACGACGTCAAGACCTTGCTCCTGAACACCCGCCTCTTGTAGTAAAATCATGACGTGTTCGTTTTTTCGACGCTCTCCATGAAAGCCTTTCTTACCACCGTCGGCAAAGACCACGTTGACGCTGTTGGCAACAAAGCGACAGGCAACGCCCCATGAAGCGAACCATCAGCCATTTCCTGAAAGCGGCACTGTTTGTTCTTCTTGCAGGAGCCGTGGGGTACTATTTTTATTCCCACAATGCGGTAACACTTGACGTTTACGAACAATCGCAAACCTCCGTTATCCTTTTCACAGAAAACGATTGCAACGAATGCGATGCCGCAAGACATTTTTTGGAAAAAAGAAAGGGCGTCTTCGTCGAATGCAACATCAGCCAGGAAGCGCATTGCAAAAAACAGTTTAAAAGTTTCGGCGAGAAAACCCTGCCACGATGGATTTACCAGGGAAAATCGGGAACCGGATTTTCCGAACAACAGTGGCGATGGCAGCTTTTCAATGAATTTTCTTTTGGCGATCGTGCGCCAATATACATGAGCCATCGGGCGGATGGCGATCTCCTGCTCTACACGTCCACGACCTGCTATCCTTGCGCACAAGCGCGAACATGGCTTGCAAAAAACAATATCCCCTACAAAGAATGCAACGCCAGCACTGATCGCACTTGCGAAAACGATCTGGCGCGTTATGGCAGTATGGCCACGCCTCGGTGGGTCTTTCGGGATCGAACGAGAACAGGCTTTAGAGAATCCGTCTGGAACATCATGTTTAGCCATCTTGAAAAAAACGACTAAACCTCCTGACACAACGCTGTCAGAAGTGCCGCTTTAGAATGCAACAACATCAACCCCTCGGGGATCGAACACATGAAACTCGGTTACACCACTCTTTACGTTGAAGACGTTGCCAAAACACTCACTTTTTACGAACAGGCTTTTGAAAAAACTGATTGCCGCCCTGCCGTATGAGCGGCGCATCACCGCCGAAACCTCTCGCATTTTCGCGCCCGATTTCGGCAACCACGATACCGTCCGCGCCTTCTTCGATCAGATACATAGTGCCATGATCAAACGTCAGGTGTTGCGCATCGATTACATCGATGAACAGTCCCGCCGCACCCAACGCAGCATTCAGCCGCTTGGACTGTTTCTCTGGGTTGCTTCGCTTCGCTTGCAAAGGCGCGGAGGTTATAACGCGAGATTTATGGGTAAGCAAGCATAGATTGCGGTGAGTACAGTGAATCGCAACAAAGCAGCGCCGAATCTGCTCAATGCCGCGGTTCGCTTTGCTCACCACGACCTACGAAATCTGTTTTTTAATACTGAATCTCTAGCGCCCCGCACAAAAACCTCATCAAAGGCACCGCTTCCGAAAAACGCTGTGCCGTCAGCTTGACGAAATCCGGCGAAATAACTTCCGCCTTCGACAACGCTGCTACCGCAACGAAATCCTTGCGCTTGAGATCGCCAATCGCCACATGATCGGCGGCAAAACCTCGCGGCGGTCGGGTAAGCGTATCGCCGTCGAACGCCCAGTGCGCGTTGAATTTTTTGTCGTCTCGCGCCTTGAACCATTGTTCAGGATTTTGCGCAATCGCGTTGCGCATCTTCCAGAGCGCATCGGCTTCCGGGTGCCAACAACCTGCCGCGAAAAAACATTCGCCGTTCTCGATGTGCACATAAAAGCCCGGGGCATGTACGTCCTTGGCAAGTTCATGTCGGAATTGAATGCCAATGTTGGTTTTGTAAGGCGTTTTGTCGTTCGCAAAACGTGTGTCGCGATACACCCGCATCAAAGAGCCGCCGACCTTGCGAGCGTCCGCACGAAAATGCGGTGCGAATTTCTTTAGCGGCAACACCATCGCGTCAATGAAATCCAGCGCCGGTTCGCGCACCAACGCCTCATAACGAGGTTTGTTCTCGTCGAACCAGACGCGGTTATTGTTAGCGCCCAGCTCGTTGAGGAATTTGAAAGTGTTTCGGGTAAACATCACAACGCTCCTCTGAAATTGGTCTTGCCAGATAGGCGCACTTCGCTTTGCCCAACCTGCATTCTGTGTTCTGTATTCCAACCCTACCTTCTTGCCAGATAAATTTTACGTGTTTTTTCCGGGAAGTGCTCGATAGCATAACGTAGCATCGTGCGCGGCATTTGCAAGCGGTGCTGATCGAGAAACGCACGCAATACTGCGGGGTTCTTTTTCCCGACTTCACGCAGCATCCAGCCGACGGCCTTGTGCATCAGATCGTGCGGATGCGTGAGCAATTTCTCAGACAATGCCAGTGTATCGTCGAACTCGTGGTGTTTGATGAATGTCCACGTCGAAATAATCGCAATGCGCTGCTCCCAGAGGTTTTTGCTTTTGGCGAGCCGGTAAAGCAGCTTTCTGCTTTTGTCGAGAAGATGGACGCCAACGATGTCACGGCAGGAAATGTCCACCAGATCCCAGTTGTTGATGCGTGCCGTGTTGGCGAGATAGAAGTCAACCACTTCTTTCCGTGTCGTATCATCATGACTTGCACGGTAACTTCGCATCAGAAAAAGCAACGCCAGCATACGCGCTTCGTGGTAGCGGCTGTCGAGCAGCGTTCGCAATTCGATCAACGGCGGTATTTCATATTTCTTGCTGAGCGCCCGAAGTGCAGGCATCCGAATTCCCAGAAAGACATCGCCTTCGCCATACTCACCTTTACCGGTTTTGAAAAACCGTTGCAGAATACGCGCCTGATCGGGATCGGCAAGCGCCTTGAGTTCTTGGAGGATGGCAAGACTCATTCAGCGATGTCGCTTATGGTGAACTGCGCGAAATTCACGCCGCCGCAAGATCCACCGCCTCGGCAATATCGACTGCAACCACACGCGACACCCCAGGTTCCGGCATGGTGATGCCGATCAGTTGCGCCGCCATTTCCATCGACAGCTTGTTGTGCGTCACGAACATGAATTGGGTTTGTGCGCTCATTTCGCGTACCAGATTGCAGAAGCGGATGGTGTTCGAATCGTCGAGCGGTGCATCCACTTCGTCGAGCAAGCAGAATGGGGCAGGGTTCAACTGGAAAATCGCAAACACCAGCGCGGTCGCTGTCAGTGCTTTCTCGCCGCCGGAAAGCAGATGGATTGATGTGTTGCGTTTGCCCGGCGGCTGCGCAAATACCTGAATGCCGGAATCGAGGATCTCTTCGCCCGTCAACACCAATCTGGCTTGGCCGCCGCCGAACAAGGTCGGGAACAATCGCGCAAAATTCTCGTTAACGATATTAAACGTTTGTTGCAGCAGTTCGCGTGTTTCTTTGTCGATCTGGCGAATGGCGTTTTCCAGCGTCGTCATCGCTTCGGTAAGGTCGGCGGATTGTTTGTCGAGATAGGATCTGCGTTCTTCGGCAACGGTCAATTCTTCGAGCGCCGCCAGGTTTACTGCGCCGAGTGCGGCAATCGCTTTTTGCAAACGGTCGATTTCGTTGTTGAGCGAACCTCTGCCCCAGGCTTTAAGCATCGCTGGCAAAGCATCGAGGTCGGCTTCAGCTTCGGTCAGTTGTTCGGTGAATTGCTGTTCCTGCAAGATAGAGGCTTGTTCTTTCAGACGCATGTCCTCGATACGAGCACGCGCCGGTTCAAGCTGGTGTTCTGCCGCCAGCCTCTCTTCCTCGGTGGAGCGTAGTTCGGCGGTCAGCGTCTCAAGCTGGTTGCGTGCTTCTGCCAGCGCCTGTTCGGCGTCAGCGCGAACGGTCAACTGTTGTTGCAACGATGTCTCGACCGGCGTCCAGTCGATTGCTTGCTTCTCGTCCGATAACTGACCGAGAAGGCTTTGCTGTTGTGTTTTCTGCGTGGCCAGCGATTGACGACGGCGCGTCAATTCCTGCAAACGTTCGCGGGCGCTGCGCTCGGCAAAACGTGCTTCCTGCGCGGCGTTTTCGGCGCTACGCACACGTTCGCGTCCACGCGCCAGCGCCACATCGGTTTCGTTGCGTGTATGCCGCAAACTTTCACGCCTTGTCATTTCGTCGTGCAGTTGCATTTGCGCTTCGCTGATTTCGACGACGATGGATTCACGCTGTTCGGCTTCCTGCGCTTCCTGCGTTTTTATCTCATCGCAATCGTGCGTAAGCTGCGCTTTTCGGCTGGCGAACGCTTCGGCCTCTTTGCGCAGTTGCGCCAATTCCAGTTCGAGATTGTGGCAACGTTTTTGTTGTGACGCCAGCGCCATCTGTTGATTCTGCTCATTCATCTTCGCTTCGGCCAACGCTTCTTCGGCCTGATCGAGCGCCCGCCGCGCTTCCTGCGTGTGCGTGTCGGCCAGCGCGATGTGTTCATCGAGTTGCGCCAGTTCGCGCTGACGAACGATAACACCGTGCAGTTCGCTGTCGGGCGCGAACACGGTAACACTTTGCGCGGTGACGATATGACCTTGCGGAATCACGAAGCTGCCTCCCGGCAGTAAGTCGGCGCGGTCGGCAAGCGCCTGCGACAATGAGTCGCGGCAACGCACGCCGTGCAGCATATCGGCCAGCAACGGCGCAAAACGGGAATCCTTGATACGCAATTTGTGATACAGCGCGTCGTTCGGCGGCGAAACATGCGCAGCGCCGAAACGTTGCGCCGAAAACACGGTGATCTTCGGCGCGGTATCGCCGTTGTTGAGCCAGTGCGCCACATCAGCAAGCGAATCCAATTCCAGCGCGTTCAAGCGTTCACGCAACGCAGCTTCCAGCGCATCTTCCCAGCCGGTTTCAACGTCGAGTTTCTGCCACAATCTTGCAGCTTCGTTCAGCCCTTTTTGCGTCAGCCAGGCATCGGCATCGTGATGTCCGATCTTGGCCTGCAACGCCGCCAGTGCCTGATGGCGAGCGGTATGGTCGGTAAGCGCTTTGCTCTGCGCCTGCCAGTGCGCAAGGGCATCGCGCTGCTGCCCTTGCAACGTTTGAACGTTCTGCTGTAAATCGGCAAGCGCCTGCTGCTGGTTCTGCCACTCGGCGGTTTCTTGCGCGAGTTGTTCTTCGACATCGGCGACTGCAACAACACCCGGCCCATTCATCGCGGCGAGTTCTGCTTCCAGCCTTTCGCGGCGTTGCTGCAAACGGTCGGCGGTACGTTGACTGTTGTCGCGGCGGGTTTCGGCAACACGCACGGTTTGTTCCAGTTGCGCCATTTGTTGCTGCAACTCGGCAAACCGTTGCGCCGCTTCCCGCACGGCGGCTTCCAACGTCGGCAACGCAGCCTGTGCTTCACGCTCTTCTTCCTGCGCTTGTTCGTGCGCTGTCAATGCTTTTTCGAGCGAGGTTTCCAGCGAAGTCTGTTCATCGTCGAGTTGCGTTTCCTGTGTGGTCAACGCTTCGATTTGTTTGTGAATGTGCTCAACCTGCTGGGCGATTCGCGTTTCGTTTTCGCGGGCAAACGCCAGTTGTTGCTCCAATCGGGTCACTTCCGAATTGGCGGCATAGAACGCGCCTTGTTTGTCGTGCAGTGCGTCGCTGGCAGCGTAGTGCGCATCGCGCAGGTGTTCCAGTCTGGTTTCAATTGAGCGAATCTCGCTCTGCGCCGCTTCAAAAGCAACCGCTAACTGGCCGACTTCGGCCTGACAGCGTTCGCGTGTTTTCACGGCGTCCTGCTGCTTTGAATACCACAACATGTGCTGTGAATTCTTCAGCCGCGTTTCGTAATCGCGGTATTCGGCGGCAACCTTGGCTTGTGCGGCAAGATGCGCCAGTTGACTGCCAAGCTCATGCCGGATGTCCTCAATGCGCAGCAAATTTTCGCGGGTATCGGACAAACGGCCTTCGGTTTCCTTGCGGCGCTCCTTGTATTTGGAAACACCGGCAGCTTCTTCAAGAAAGATTCGCAATTCTTCCGGCTTTGCCTCGATCACACGCGAAATCATTCCCTGCTCGATGATCGCGTAAGCGCGTGGGCCGAGTCCCGTGCCGAGAAAAAGATCGTGAATGTCGCGGCGTCGCACGGGAATGTTGTTGATGTAATAAGTACTATCGCCGTCACGGGTCAGCACACGCTTGATCGACAACTCGGTATATTGTCCCCACTGACCACCGATACGACCGGCGCTGTTGTCGAATTGCAATTCAACCGAAGCGCGAGAAACCGGTTTGCGTTCACCGGCACCGCTGAAAATCACGTCCTGCATAGATTCGCCACGCAGCGCCGAGGCTTTCGATTCGCCGAGCACCCAGCGCACGGCGTCGATCACGTTGGATTTTCCGCAACCGTTAGGCCCGACAATCCCGACCAACTGGCCGGGAGTAGAAATGGTGGTGGGATCGACGAACGACTTGAAGCCGGAAAGTTTGATATGGGTCAGACGCAAAGCAAGCCTCTTGTAACACGGGCAAATGAAAAACCGGGCAGGCAGGGAAACGGAGAACGCGCTGCTGCAAAACCGGCGGAAGCGAGAATTATAGCGGAAGCGCCGCCGTCAGGGATCAGAACCACGTCATTCTGCGAGAAGCGAAACGAAGTCGCAGAATCCAGAGAATCAATCGAAGAGAGCGCATAGAGAGCAAAAAAACCTCACGCAAAGGCGCGAGGATGAATCCGGGCGGTTCAATTCGGGAATGGCGGCTTTTTGATGCCTGATGCTTGACCCCTGATGGCGGTTATAATCGCCAAATGAATACGGCGCCCTTTTCTTCCTCTGTGCCCGCCCGCCGCTCACGCGGTTTCACCCTGATCGAAATCATGGTGGTAATCGTCATTCTGGGTGTTCTGGCGGCGTTGATCGTTCCCAAGTTCATGGATCGTCCCGATGAGGCTCGCATTACTGCTGCTCAGACCGACATCCGCACCTTGATGCAGGCGTTAAAGCTTTACCGGCTCGACAACCAGCGCTATCCGACCACCGAGCAGGGGTTAAACGCGCTGGTGGCGCGTCCCACCACGCCGCCGGAACCGCCCAACTGGAAGTCCGGCGGCTATCTGGAGCGTCTGCCGCCCGACCCTTGGGGGAACCCCTACCAATACCTGAACCCGGGCCTGCACGGTGAAATCGATGTGTTCAGTTTCAGCGCGGACGGCAAGAGCGGCGGCGAGGGCAAAGATGCCGATATCGGGTCGTGGGATTTGTGACGTCAAACACCGTAGGGCGGATAAGGCCGAAGGCCGCTATCCGCCGCAACAGGAATCGGGAATCAGTGATTTCTACAAAACTGCTACAGGCGTCATATTTTTACCGTCATTCCCTCGAAGGCGGGAATCCAGTCCGCCCTCCCCCCTTGTCTCTCTCCCGTCATTGCGGGAGAAGGAAGCATTTTTCTCCGCGCCTTCGCGCCTTCGCATGAGCTATCGCCCTCGCCTTTCAAACCACGGCTTCACGCTCATTGAAATCGTCTTTGTTCTGCTCATTCTGGCGATCGTCGCCGGACTGGTGACCTTATCCTTCGGCAGCGACGAACGCGGCACGATGCAACGCGAGGCGCAGCGCCTCACGGGTGCGCTCGAATACGCCGCCGACCGCGCCCGTTTTCGCCGTGAGATTGTCGGCATTTCGGCGCTCCCCGATGGTCGCGGCTGGCGTTTCTGGTCAATCCCCGAAGATGTCGGTAAAAGTACTTCCTGGCGCATTGTCACCGATGACGCGCCGCTTGCCGCGCACCGACTGCCTGGCGATCTCACGTTGCGCCCGCTGCATTATGCCGGTCAACCGCTTGCCGCCGACGCCATTGTGCCGCTGCTGCCATCGGGACGTTCCGAACCGTATGCGCTCGAATTGCGTGGCGTCGGCTGGTTTCTCCGCTTGAACGGCGATCCGCTGGGACGTATTTTCGCCACGCTGCCTGAAATGTCGGGAGCAACACCATGAGACGTTCGATTACCAAAATTCCCCCCTCTCCCCCAGACGCTCTCCCGCAAGGCGAGAGGGGAATCATTCGTGGCTTCACGCTGATCGAAATTCTCGTCGCGCTCACTATTATCGCCGTGGCGCTGGCCGCCGGATTACGTGCGCTAAACCAGAGCGCCGACAACGCCAATCAGTTGAAGTTGCGAACGTTGGCGTTGTGGGTCGCGGAAAATCGTTTGGCGGAGGCGCAACTGTTGTCCGAGTTGCCGACCGCCGGTACGGCTCAAGGTCAGGTATCGCAAGCCGGTATCGCGTTCCTCTGGCAACAGACCATCACACTCACGCCCAATCCCGCCTTTCGCAAGATCAACATTCGCGTCGTTGAAACGCAAGCGCCCAACTACGAATTGGCGCGGCTGAACAGCTATCTCGGCATTCCGCCGCAGCCGGAAGCGAAGGAAACGCAATGAAAGCGCAACGCGGATTCACGCTGGTCGAAATTCTGATCGCGTTGATGATTTTCGCCGTGATTTCGGTGCTTGCTTACCGCGCCACCGCCGCGTTGACCGATGGCGAACTGCGGTTAACGCAAGAGGCCGCGCACTGGCGTGCCATCGAACAGGTGTTCACCCGTCTCGAAGCCGATGTCCGGCAAGCGTTGCCGCGCCCGCTTGCCGAAGGCAAACACACTTTACCACCGTGGTTGGGACAACACGAACCGCAGCGTCGCGTTGAACTGCAATTCGCCCGCGCCGCGCCGGGTTTGCCGACGGCGGTCAGCACCGCACGTGGGCAGCGGATGGCTTATGTCTGGCAGAGGAACGAGCGCGGCGGCGCTCTCGAACTGCTTTACTGGCCGGCGCTCGACAACGCGCCGAACACTGCGCCGCAACGTTATCTGCTGCTCGATGGCATCGCTTATTTCCGGCTCGATTACCTGAACCAAAACGGTGACTGGACAGATGAGTGGCCGCCGCATCTTGGCAAAGCCGGGAGGATGGCATTGCCTCGTGCGGTGCGCGTGCAACTGGCCGCTGCTGGTGGCGCTGTTGTCGAACGGCTGTTTGTGCTGCAATGAAGACCACCATAAGCGCCACGATGAAAAGAACAGTGAAAAAACATATTCTTTCCCATCGCGGCGGCGCGTTAATCGTCGCCATGCTGGTCGCGGCGCTGGCCGCTGCGGTCGCCGTCACGCTAATCGTCGGTGAGCAACGCTGGCTGTCCAGTGTTGAAACGCAACGTGACCATGCGCAAGCACAAGCACTTGCCGACGCCGGTGTGCGAATGGCGCGTCACATTTTTTTTCAAGACATGCAGCACGACAGCACCGTCGTTCATTTGAAAGAGTCCTGGGCATTTCCACTACCACCGACACCGTTCGAAAATGGTTTTGTCGAAGGCCGCATCATCGACCTGCAAGGCCGTTTCAATATCAACAACCTGTTGCCGACTTCCGGAACAAAACGCGCCGATGTTGAGCGCCTCAACCGCCTGATCCTTCAACTGGAAATCAACAGCAGTGCGCAGCAAGCGCTTTTCAGCTATTACCTCGCCGCTATTGATTTCGACAACCCTTCCGCCTCGCTCGCCAATCCCTCCGCGCTACCGCCGCTCTTCGATCTCAGCGACCTTGCCTTACCCGCCGCAGCAATGAGCAAACTGGCGCCCCATCTCGTCGCCCTGCCGGAACCCACGTCGCTCAACATCAACACGGCGGAACGCAACACCTTGAAAGCGGTATTCGCAAATATCAGCGATGACGACCTCAACAAAATTCTGGCGGAGCGCGACAACCGCCCCTTTTTTTCGTTGGCGGACTTTCGCCGCCGACTGCCGCCCGATGTCCGCACGTTCAACGAAGAAGGGCTTGGCGTCAACAGCCGCTATTTTCTGGTCACTGTCCGCGCCCGTCAGGGCGACGCCCGCGCACAAGCGCAAGCCTTGCTGCGCCGCGACGCTAAACGCTGGCCGGAAATCGTCTGGAAAACGGTAGAATAAGAGGTTACGCATGACATGCGCTCCCTTCACTAAAACCCAATGACCGTCCTCCGCATTTTCTTCGACGCCCCGCCTGCTGCTGTCCGCGCTTTCACCTGGGCGCTGTTTGATGCGCACGGCGTCTGTTTCCGCGAAGGACGCAGCACGGCAGAACACTGGCCGCACGGCGCCAGACGCGAGGCTGTGCTTGCTGCCGATCTCGCGCCGCTGATGGCGTTCAAACTGCCGCCGTTGTCGGCGTCGCGTCTCGACAGCGCCATTCGATTGCAACTAGAAGACCGCTTGGCGACCCCGTTGTCCGCCCAACAAATCACCATCGGCACGCAACAGCGCGACGGCTGGGTGCGCGTCGTACTGGCCGAACAAACGTTGCTGAACGCATTGCGGCAACTCAGCATTGAACGCGCCTTCAGCGAAGCGGAATTGATCAGTATCGCTGCCGATGGCTGGCACTGGTGCGTGTCGCCGGAGGGGCGCGGTTTTGTGCGCCGCGACTGTAGCAACGGCGGCAGCGCGTTCACGCTTGATCTACCTTCCCCCTCCGCCGACCATAAAACAACGCTTCCCACCGAATTAATGCTGGCGCTGTCCGCTGAAACCGCGCCGCCAAAAATGTTGCACATCCACGCAGCGCTTCCCGCTGAAATCCTCTCCTCCTGGCAGCAAGCCAGCAATATCTGTCGTCTCACCGTCGAACCACCCTGGCGCTGGACGCATGCAGAACCGGCATTGTTCGCCCAGGCAACCGAACTTTTGCCGCAGATTGAACCCGCAGCATCGGCATCGTCGCGTTCAAGCAAGGGCTGGCGAACCGCCGCTTTGTTGGTCAGCATCGCGCTGGTGCTGCATGTTGTCGCTACCGTAGCTGTTTGGAGCTCGTCGTTGTGGCAACATTGGCAAATCGCACGCGGTTGGCAGGCGTTGGCGAACGAAGCCGGAATTCCCGGAAAAGCGAATGCGGCGACAGTTCCGGCGCAATGGTCACGCACCTACGCTGAAACGCGCCACCGAGCCGGTCTGTCCGCGCCCAACGATGCGTTGCCGCTGCTGGCGCACGCCGCTTCATCCTTGCGAACGTTGCCGCAAGGCGCATTGCGCAACGTTACCTATGCCGACCACGCCTGGACATTTGAATTCACGCCGCTTGATGCGGCGACACAGAAAACATTGGAAACGAATTTGCGCCGCGCCGGTTTGCAAGTGATGAGCGGCAGCGCCGCCACCGGTTACCGTTTGCGTATCCAAATGCAGGAGAAAGCACCGTGATCACCGTGCCGCACACACTCGAACGCTGGCGTTTGCAATGGCAACAACGCCCGCGCCGCGAGCGATGCATCATCATCGCGCTGGCCGCGCTCGTCGCCGTTTCCCTGTTGTGGCTGTGGCTCTGGCTACCGTTGACGCGACACCTGCAACAACTGCAAAGCAGTCTGCCGTTTGCCCAAGCGCAACTCAAACAAGCGCAACAACAATTCAGCGAGAGCGTCGGCCTGAGTAGCCCGCTCAGTTATCCCCCACCCGCGCCCGCCACCACCGATGCCCGCACCGCCATTCAACGCGCCGCTGCGCATTTCAACATCGCCGCCGGCATCGTGACGCTCGACGTTCAACAAAGCACCGCCCAAAATACTGTCTCTATCACCTTCTCGACGGTGCCATTTGACACCCTCGTACAGTGGATCGAAATGTTGCAGCGAGAAGAACATTTTTACGTGACCGCCGCCACCTTAACGCCATTGACCAACGCGGCAGGACAGCTACGCGCCGAACTCATCCTTGTTCGTCCTTCTTCATGAATTTTATTTTCCTTGTCGAACTTTCACCATGCGTACGCTTCTGAAAATTGTTCTCACCCTGCTGCTTATCATCGCCGCGCTGGTTTTTTTCGCTCCGGCGTCACTGCTCGACAGCGGTCTTGACCGTGCCTCAAAAGGAAAATGGCGGCTGGCCGAAACCACCGGAACACTGTGGAACGGCAGTGGCATGTTGATGCACACACAAGGGCACGAACAAGGCGCGGTACTCACACCACTGCGCTGGCGTTTTGAGCCTTCCGCCCTGCCCAGCGGCACGGCGCGTTGGCAATTGCTCGCCGATGAAACCACACCGCGTCTAACCGGCGTGCTGACACTCGGCAGAAAAGGCGTCGGACTTGACGGTTTGTCGCTGCACACCTCGGCAGCCGTATTGCAACCGCTATTGCCGCCGGAAATGGTGCAGGCTTTGGAAGGCGTTCTCATCATCGACGCGCCGTCGTTGCTGCTGCATGAAAAAGGTCAGGAAGGACGAATTTCGGGGCGCTGGCAAAACGCGCAAATGGTGTTTCAGAAAGTGCCGGTTGACCTTGGCAACGTTAGCTTCAACATCGACAGCCGTCAACAAAGCAGCCATAGCGTCATCAACAACGAAGGCGGCGCCGTGTCGCTTGATGGCAATTTTCAAACCAACACCTCCGGCAAACCGACGCAAGGCACATTGAAAATCACCCCGCGCTCCGATGCGCCGGAAGCGTTGCTGCAACTGCTCTCAACCACCGGCCAGCCGGATGCGCAAGGCGCTTATGTTCTGGAAATGAATTGATCGTTTCACCAAACATGCTTCGGGTTATTCACGTTGCAAAACTTACCGGCACGATCTATGTCATCCACTGTTTTCGAAAGAAAACTGAAAAAAAACCAACAAAGCCGGTCTGGACTTGGCAACCGACCATTATCGTGACTTACTAAAGGAACTAGACCCATGAACCGCCAACGATTTGCAAGCGTCTGGGATGCTATCGATGCACTGATGAATAGGGCAACGGCAGCAGGCCGTCGCATTGAGATGAAGGTGCTTGAAGTTACTTGATCGCCACTGCATGAGCAAAGAAAAAACTGCCATCGCCCGCCGTCTCCCCTGGCTCGACATCAGCCGTGGGTTGGCGCTGTGCGCGATGATTGTTTATCACTTCTGTTTCGATCTGCAATGGTTCGGCATGATCGAAGCCGATTTCTACCGCGACCCGTTCTGGACAACCGCCCGCACATTCATTATCACCGCATTTCTGCTGATCGTCGGCATCAGCCTCTTCGTCGCGCACGCACGCGAGATCAGCGCTCATGCCTTCTGGTTGCGCATCCTTAAAGTCTCTGCTTGCGCGTTGATCGTTAGCATCGCCACTTACTTTCTTTTCCCCGAATCGTTCATCTACTTCGGTGTGCTGCATTTCATCGCCATCGCCTCGATACTCGCCTGGCCGTTCGCCGCTTATCCGCGCTTTGCTCTGATTTTCGGCATCATCGTTGTTCTAGTCGGCGTCACCTTTTCGCATTCACTATTCGATAACCGCGCACTCTCCCTGATCGGCTTCGTCACCGAATTGCCGCGCACCGAAGATTACGTGCCGCTTTTCCCCTGGCTCGGCGTCGTGCTGATCGGTATCGGCGCCGCGCCCTTACTGCCCATCCGAAAAGCCACCCCCTCGTCACCTGACCGCGCCGCGCAGCTGCTGGCCTGGATGGGACAACGCAGCCTGTGGATTTACATGCTGCATCAGCCGATACTTATTACCGTGTTGTGGTGTGTGTTGGCAATAATGCACTGACTTGACTTGTTCGGTACTCGTGCCTCTTGCCACGTTTTTTCTTCCACACAACACCAAGGAAAACTCCCGAATGGTGGGCGCACTACGTTTTCTAAAAATCAAGCACCAAACAACATTTTCAACCCGGCTACCAGAAGCACGGCAGACAGCAGCTTGAGTATGATCGGCGCGGGCAAACGCCTGCTCCCGTACTGCGCCCCAATCCAGCCGCCAAGAATGGCCGCAGGAGCCCATGCCAGCACTTCGCCAGGCACATACGATACCGCCGAGTAGTGACCGAGAAGACCCGCCGCCGAATTGACCAGGATGAAAGCTGCCGCCACGCCGGAGACTTGCCGGGTTTCAGCCCATCCGAGCAATAGCAATAGCGGGCTAAGAAAGATGCCGCCGCCGACCCCGGTCAAGCCAGACAGCAGTCCAATGACTGCGCCAGAGGCGACAAGCGGCAGCCGCGATGGGTGTGACACTTCAGCTTTGACGCCCTTGCCTGCCAGCAGTCGATAGGCGGCGTAGAGCAGCACCAAGCCAACTATCGGCTTATACAGGTATCCCGGCAGGGAAACAGCCCCGCCGATGAAGGCAAATGGCACAGAAGCAAGAGCCAATGGCCGGAACAACTCCCACGAGAAGAAGCCCGCCCTGTAGAACTTCATGGTGGCAATCACGGCCACGAGAATATTCAGCGTCAGCGCCGTGGGCTTCATGGTTTCAGGAGCCAGCCCAAATAACGCCATTGCGGCCAAATACCCCGAAGCTCCGGCATGTCCAACCGACGAATACAGAACAGCGGCCAAAAAGATCAGTACCGCCAGCCCAATGATTACTTCCAATTCCATTCCATCACCCCTGTTACGCACGCCCCCACGCCCTGCCGGAAAAAGATCAATCACACGACCAACGCCAGTTTGACCCTGTTTTGATTTTCTATATTCTAACAAACATATCGATTATATTTTGCGGAATATAACGCTTGCGACGATTTTTTGCCACAATGCGGGTTACTCGACACCCCGCTACAAATTTCAACGTCATGACCCTCCTCCCCGACGTGCGCTGCACACTGGCTCAACGAGCCGATGCCGATGAAATCATCGACGTGCGCTCTCCCGCCGAATTCGCCGAAGACCACCTCCCCGGCGCTCGCAATTTCCCCGTCTTGAACAATGAGGAGCGCGTCGCCATCGGCACGCTGTACCAAAACGCACCCTTTGAGGCGCGAAAAACCGGCGCCGCGATGGTGGCCCGCCACATCGCCCATTACCTCGATAATGAATTCGTCGATCGCCCCAAAAATTGGCGTCCTTTGGTGTACTGCTGGCGCGGCGGCATGCGCAGCGCCAGTTTCGTCACCTGGCTGCGGCTGATCGGCTGGCGAGCCATGCAATTGACGGGCGGCTATAAAACCTGGCGTCGCCACGTTTTGCAAACCCTTGGCGACTTGCCGCCGCGTTTCCGTTGGCGCGTCATCTGCGGCCCCACCGGCAGCGCCAAAACCCGGCTGCTGGCAGCGCTGGCGACCTGTGGAGAACAAACGCTCGATCTCGAAGCGCTGGCCGCTCATAAAGGATCGGTGCTTGGCGCATTGCCAGACACATCGCAACCTTCACAAAAAGCGTTTGAAACACATCTTTCGGAAGCACTGAGTACACTCGATCCGGCGCGTCCCGTGTACGTCGAAGCCGAGAGTCGCAAAATCGGGCGCGTCGCCTTGCCCAATGCTTTGATCGACGCAATGCGCAGCGCCGACTGCCTTGAATTGCTTGCGCCACCGGAAGCGCGATTGCGCTATCTGCTCGATGATTACGCCTACCTTGGCCACCATCCGCAAAGCCTGTGTGAACGATTGGAACGACTCAAAGGCTTCATCGACAACGACACCTTGGCACGTTGGCAACAATGGGCGCAAAACGGCAATTTGCCCGATCTCTTTTCAGAACTGCTCACCCGCCATTACGACCCGCTGTACACCCATTCGCAGTACCGCCATTTCAGCAAACTGCACAACGCGCCGCGCTTTCATCCCGATGATTTGTCGGACGCTGCGTTAGCCATGCTTGCCAAAAAAATAGTGCAAGAAACAGATTGGCAGAAGTAAGCAATCGCCCTCACACCCGCCACACTGTTTTTTGCAAGTCTGTAAGAAAAACCATTTTCACGCGAAGACGCGGAGGTTTTATCTCACGCGAAGACGCGAAGGCGCGAAGAAGAATGACTCTTTCACAAAGCGCCACAATCCTATCCCCTCCCTTCTCCGCATAGGTATCTACACATCCATTCATCTCTCATGGGCTCATTCCCTGCGCCTTGCGCACGAACATCGCAATCTCTTCACGCGTGTAGTTTTCCAGGGTTTCATTGATGGCGAACAAAAT
>JAITMR010000028.1 GCA_031277215.1 Burkholderiales bacterium | reverse complement strand
CCCGAGGCGTGAGCGCGGGATAAACGGGAGTTTTTGAGCCGTTTCGCAGCATTTTTGAAAATCAAAAGCGGCGGCTTAATGAAATTCGTTCGAATGGCGTTTTGTTCAGAGGTTCCCTATCATACTTCGCCAGCAATTTTGGAATACAAACTTGCAGTGATCTTGGGTGGGGAGCACACGGGAATGAAGTGGGTTTGTCCGTAAATCAACGTCCATCGGAAGAGCTTCCCTGAGAGCACACTTAATTCGTACCATCCTTTTCAGATGGCTATAGCCCATAAACCCATTTTCAATCAAGTTCTTATTCTATTGTCGGGCATTAGAAATCGCTTTCTAATGGAAAATCCGGGTTTATTTTTTCTGCGCCTTTTCCCTCGCCAGCCAAGGCGCCTGTACCTCTCACACTTTATTGAAGTCAACTGCCCACGCTACTATCAAGGTTCCATATTTGCGGAATTGAACGGCCATAGTTAACGCCGATTTTCTCAAAATGCTTCTTGGCAGATTTAATCTTGGCAAGCTCTAAAGGACGTAATTTGTTATCGTCTTGCGTACTCTTGGTTTCCCGAACCATGTAAATTTTCTTTTCACCATCCTTTTCCTTGATGATAGCCCAGTCAGGGTTATAGCTGCCGACCGGTGTAGAAACTTTGAATTTTGGTGGAAGTTTCATGAACAACCGAATGTCCTCACAGTTGTCGAGTAATTTCGCAAATTGATGTTCCACGTCGGAATCATAAACAACATAATCGAAATCGGTTTTTCTCCTGTTTTGAGCCTTATACATCTGATCGAGAAAGCGCTCTTTTTCTTCCGCGCCATCGGCCTGCAATTCACGCAGTTCGTAGATAGAGCCGCCGATTTTTTCGTACTGAATGCCTTCCACCAGAATTTTCGACAACTCACCCTGCACGCATCGTCTGAACATGGCGATAAAGTCATTTGGGCTGCCGATGAACTCTTTCAGTTTGTCGCTGCCGATGAGAATGTCCACCAGCGTCTTGCGGGTAAGCGAAGTGGCCTGCTGCAATTCGCTGATGATGTCCGGCAGGTCATAACTGCCCTTGAGTTCGGCGCTGCGCGGCGATTGAGTTTCGTGCCCTTGTGCGCCGCCGCGTGTTACCGTGACTTTGGCCTGTTTGATTTCGATACGCAGCGGCGCAATGGTTGGGGCGTTCTGGATTGTCTTGATACAAGCTGCGATCAATTTGTCGCGCTTCACAGCAACCCTGTATGTCGTTTTCTGACTGATGGCGTTCCAGAATGCCTCAAATTCCGGGGTCGCGTATAACTCCTTGTTGAGCCTACGCGTTACTCGCTTGCTTTTGGGTTTAACGTATTGTTCGATGTTGGCGCGACGAATCAGGGCGATGATGTCGTTTTCGTAAGGCTTGAATGCCTCCGGCAAATGCAAGGAAAAACCCTCCGTATCGGGCAGAAACCTCGATGTTGCCTTGCCGTCTTCAATAAAGCCTGCCTTTTCCAGATGGCCGAAAATCTCGGTGGAACTCTTGAAGCCCAGCATCTCATCCGTGGCCTTACCTTCTTCATCCACACGCCACAATCTGGAAAACTCATTGGGACGCACTTGACCAATGGCAACACCCGCTGCCTTGTATTCGCTTTGCAGATTTTGCGCGAAGCTCAGATAGGACTCATTGGCGATTACCGTCAACGTGGCGATGCCACGATCCGTAATGCGTTCATATCCTTTGCCGGTATTCGCCACCGGCAGGCGCAGGCCGCGCCCCAATGTCTGGCGGCGTTCGCTCTCCCTTCCCATTTCGCGCAGCGTGCAAATCTGGAACACGTTGGGGTTGTCCCAGCCTTCACGCAAAGCTGAATGGCTGAAGATAAAGCGTACCGGCTCGTCCTCGTCCAATAAACGCTGTTTGTCTTGCATGATAAGTTCGTAGGCGTCATCGTCCTTGGCTGTTGTGCCGGAGGAATCGACGAAGGTGGTTTTGCCCTTTGCTTTCAGTCGCGAGAAATAGGCACATCGCAACTCGCGCGGTTCTTGTGGCAATAGCGCTTGGTAGCGTTTGTCCTTGTTGCGTTCTTCGATGAACACCTCATCAAACCACTGCACGAAATCGCCATTGGCATCCTCGTTGTTGTTGCCGTCACCAAGAAAACTGGCCACCTTGTTCACAAAAAACAGGCTCAACACCTTGATGTGTCTGTCGCGCAGCATGGCTTCCTTGCGCAAATGCTCGCGCACAGTTTCGCGGATCATCTCTTTATATATCGCATCATTCGCGCCGCCGATGGTTTCGCCTTCGTTCAATACGCCATGATTCGTGAGTTCAATACTGGCAGGCATGATTCCGTCGGCAATGCGCACTTCGTTGATACGCCAGCCATCGTAAGCCGGATTGCCGGTTATCTCGGATAGTTCCTGATGCGTTTTGACCGATTTTGTTTTGCGTTCTAGCGAGCCATCGGCCTTGCGGCAAACAAGCTCCAGTTTTGCCGACCATTTCGGCGCGCCCTTCACTTCCAGTAGTTTGATATACGGTGCGGCATCCGCGCCTTGTTGCATCACTTCGGCCACGACAATCTGTTTGACCAAACCCAGTTCATGCGCGTCCACCGGATCGAGCCGATAGACCAGATTGCGTTGTTGCTTATGCGTGGCGCTGTAACGTAGGGTGAATACGGGGTCAAGTTCTCCCACCGCTGATTGCGACAGCAATGACTCCATATTTTGCGGCTCATCCATGATAACCACAGGTCGCGTCGCGTTCAGATAATCAATCGGGCGCAGCCCGTTCAACTTGTCGCGATTCTGGTGAATGATGCGCGTGTTTTTGTCACCGCGAATCGCGTCTATCGTCATCACCAGAATCTGTACATTGGTGCTGGTAGCGAAGGCTTGCACTTCCTCGGCACGCTCGCCGCTGTACACGCTGGCATCAAAAGGCAGGGCAGGGTACAGATCGCGGAAATGCTCGCGCATCAAGCGGATGCTGGTATTGACGCCTTCGCGGATGGCGACGCTGGGGACAAGCACGATGAATTTGGTAAAGCCGTAACGTTGCGCCAATTCGAACGCCGTGCGCAGATAAACATAGGTCTTGCCCGTGCCGGTTTCCATTTCAATATCGAAATCGAGTTTATTGTCGGCCAGCGCATCGCTCACCTCCAACCCGTTGCGATCTTGTACTTGTTGCAAATTATCGAGAATGGCGACCTCATCCAGCAGCAGTTGATTGCCAATGGCGCCAACTTCTTCCACCGTGGTGTCACCGAATAGCGGCGTATCCACGGCGCCGCGCAAGGTCACGACAAATTTTTCGGCATCTTTGGGCTGGCCGTCGAACAAATCCACCACGGCGGCGATGGCGTCGAGTTGGTATTGCTGATGTGAGTCAAATTGGAAACTGGAATTGCTCATTGTGTTTCTCCCAATTCGTCATTCCACACGTAGTCGCGGAATCCACACAGCCTATGGATTCTGCGACTGCGCTTCGCTTCGCGCAGAATGACGATGGAGGCGGAGTAATTGCCCATGATTTTTTTCATCACGCTGTCCACAATTCCACACCTTTGCTCTTGGTGTATTGCGCCAGATTGGTTTTCAATTCATCGTCACCGTGAAAGGCGTCTTCCAGCACGATCAGGCGCAAGGGCGCAGCATCCACCAGCGCGCGCAGTTGTTACAGCGTGGGCTTGGTGTGCTCGTCCAGATAGGCCAGGAGCAGAGGCATGTCATTCTGCGCGGAGGATGCGTCAGCATCCGCAGTCGCGGAATCCACGCGCTTGACTGCCAACCCTGCAATCGTGAGCGGTGTGATGCGGGCGCTCAGCGAGAAACCGATTTTCAGCAGAATCTCGGTGAGCAAGTCGTCGGCCTGCGCGTTGTCGTTTGCCGAATCGCGAAGATCGAGCAGGCGTTGCTCCAGTTTGTCCGGCGTAATGTCGCTATTCACACGCTATTTGGCGAAATGAGTGTCGGTCAGTTTGTAGGCGCGGAAACCAACATCCGGTAAAGGCGTTGCATGCAGCGCCCCTACGATTTTCTCGCCCGCCAGTTCAATGCGCCTGCGGGAAATATCGGCGATGGTGTTGAAACCGGCCTTGCGCGCTTCGGAATCTTCGGGCGTGGGTTCTGGCAGTTGCACCATTATGAAGCGGCGATTGCCGCCGTCTTCGGCGTTGAGTTGCATGACGGCATGGGCGGTGGTGGAACTGCCGGCGAAGAAGTCGAGGATGATGTTGTCCTCTCTCGCACTAATTTCAACCAGATGTTTGATAAGCGCCGATGGCTTGGGAAACGAAAAGATTTTCTCCTCGAACAGCTCGATAATTTCTGCCCCGCCTTCCTTTGTCATACCAACGGATTCGGGAAGTAGCGTGCTGACAGCGACAAAGCCAAAATCTTCCCCAGCCTTTTCCATGTCGTCGTTTTCAAAGTATCTGAAAACAGGTTGTTTGATATTCAAAAAATCGTAGTCGCCAGGGAAAACGATTCGCTTCTTCTCGTAGTAGTCGTCGAAGGTGTCTGAGGTAATAGCCCATGTGCGATTTGGATTTGCTGGATATTCGGAACCATTCTGTGGATTGACGATAGTAAAAAAACTTTTGGGGCGTTCACTAGCTGTTGTTTGTTTTGTCAGGTCATGTATGCGCCAGCGTCGCCCTGCTAGGTCTGGGGTTTCAAAGTACCTGCGTTCTTTACCACGAACACGAGCGCGGAAAGAGTCACTTTTCGCAAAACCAAGTATCCACTCAAAGTCTTGCGAGACCCCATAGGGAACATCACTCTTGGCTGTTCGTTTACGCCAAGGAATTTGGGTAATAAACCTGCCCTCACCAAAAACCTCATTGCACAACTTCTTTAGGTTGTCCTGCTCATTATCATCAATCGAAATAAAAATCACGCCATCATCCGTCAACAAATTCCGCGCCAGCTTCAAGCGCGGGTACATCATGTTCAGCCAGTTGGAGTGGTAGCGCCCTTCGCTTTCGGAATTGCTGGAAACCTTCCTGCCTTCCTCATTCACCTGTCGCGTCCATTCCAGATACGTTTCCAACCCTTCCTTGTAATTGTCCGGGTACACGAAATCCTTGCCGGTGTTGTACGGCGGGTCAATGTAAATCAGCTTGATCTTGCTGTGATAGTGCCGTTGCAGAATTTTCAGCACTTCCAGATTGTCGCCCTCGATGAACACGTTTTGCGTGGTGTCCCAATCCTTCGAGTTGACGAAATCCGGTTTCAGCGTGGCCGTGGTCGGCGCTTGCGCGGCGCGCAGGGCGCGCTTTTTTCCCGGCCAGAACAGGCCAAAGCGCTCGTTTTCATCGGCGACATCATCGCCCAGCAATTCCTTCAGTTTGACGACATCCAGCTTGCCGTCGGCAAGGGCTTCAGGAATCAGCTCGGCAAGTCGCGCAGCAAGTTCGGTTTTGAAGTTGGGCGTTGCGGCGAGAACCTCGAAAGCATCTGCTGCAGGCGCAGGGCTTTTCTCAGAACTTGCTTCTTTTGAAGTTGGGCGTTGCGGCGAGAACCTCGAAAGCATCTGCTGCAGGCGCAGGGCTTTTCTCAGAACTTGCTTCTACAGAGCTATTGTGCTGTGCTGTGCTGTGCTGTGCTGTGCTGTGCTGTGCTGTGCTGTGCTGTGCTGTGCTGTGCTGTGCTGTGCTGTGCTGTGCTGTGCTGTG
>JAITMR010000024.1 GCA_031277215.1 Burkholderiales bacterium | reverse complement strand
GCCCAAACACATGAACTCGAATGGATTGAAGACGAAAGCAATGCCGAAATCGGTTTCAAACGCAACTTCCTCCGTCACCGCATTCTGCCGGTGCTGGAAGAAGCATTTCCCGCTTATCGCAAAACATTGAGCCGCGCAGCGATGTTGCAGGCTGAGACGGCAGCCATGCTCACAGAACTTGCGGGAGCCCGCCACGAAATCGACGACGAAAAAGCGCGTTTCCCGCTGGATTTGCCTTGGCTGACAACATTGCCGGAAGCGTTGGCGCGTCACGCGCTGCGGATAGCCTTTCGCCAAGCCGAACTGAGAGCGCCGACATTCGCCCGCCTGAACGAAATGCTCCGACAACTGCGACACGCCCGCCCCGACGCGCGAATCGAACTGCGGCATGGAGGGCAACGCCTTGGCGTCCATCGCGGAAAAGTCATGCTCTATACGCCGGTCGCACCCTACAAAATTCTGTGGCGCGGCGAAGAAAACGTGGCGCTGCCGCACGGCGTCCTGCACTTGAAACAGGGGAAGAAATCCGATCCCGAAACCGGCCTTCTGCGCGATGCCTTAAACCGAGGCCAAGAAATTCTAATCGCCAGCCGTCTGCACAAACGAGAAACCCTGAAACCCGCGCCCAACCGCCCGCGTCGGTTGCTGTGCGATTGGCTGCGCGAAGCCGGTATCCCGCATTGGGAACGCGACACCTGGCCACGGATTTACTGCGATGGAGAACTTGTTTTTGTTCCGGGGATTGGGAACGAAGTTGAATCTGCGTTTTCTCTTAATTTACAGCGACATAAACAAGATTAATAGCGAAGCGAATTCCCCGCGCTCTTGGCGCGGGGTTGTTTATTCTATTCAGCCCACCTAAATAAATACCTTGACAATCATTTTTTGCATAGCTAACCTATGCAGGTTAATGGCATTTGTTTGCATTGTTTTCTTGTTTTTACCATTGCGTTATTGCTGTTTTCCTGCAGCTTTGTTTTCCGCTGCTCTGTTTCAAAGAATCGTTCAGGAAAAGCGTGAAACAATGCGCCTTCCCTGAAACTCGTATTTTGTTGACTCTAACAGAGGTAAAAAATATGCCAAGTTATTTGAAAAATTCTCGCTTTTCAGCAAAAACCGAAGTTTCACCCCCCCCCCATGCCAAAAGAATAATTTGGCATCCCGTTTCCTTACAGGGCTTGTAACCTTCGGCTTTTCTGTTTTTGCCAGCCTTTCCGCAGCTCAAACTCCTACGACGTTTTATTACCAAACCTACCTGAACCTTGATGGCAATGCTGCCACAGGTTGCACCGTTATTGTTCCCGACACCACCAACACCCCTCAAACCCTCTCCGGTGTTGAAGTCACCCTACTACTAACAGTCACCAACGGCGCATTGGTGTCCGCCGAGCGGTTTGAGTGCATTAGCAACGTCCTCGTTTCCCAAGGGCTGGACACCAGCCATCCAACTTATACCCTTGGCGGATCTTTTGTTGAATTCCAAATTCCCAACGTTACGATCACCTCTCAAAGTATCGTTGGCTTCGCCGCTTCAACCTCATCCGCCTTTGACGTCTCTTCTGACGTATTTTTCTTGGACGATAATGGCCAACCCATTTCGCTCGCGTCCTTGCTAAGCTCAGGAAACCGCTCAGGAAATGCTCCCGTTCCGACATCCACTCCGATCCTGCTTTTGCTTATTGCCATCGCTACAGGGACGATCGCTGCTCGCTATTTGCGTTCTTCACAAGGCCGCCACTTGGGCGCAATAGCACTGTTCGTTTGCTTTGCCAGTCTGAGCGGTGCGACATATTCTGCAACCCAAATCTTCCTTGATGGCACCGGTCAAGGTTGGGATGAGGTTCCTGTGCTTGCCACTGCTGCCGAAGATGACGCGCCGCATCCCGAAATCAAGCAACTCGGAGCCAAAGGTTACATCGTCTTTCCACCGCCATCTCCTGGACAGACCTCTGGCCCTCCTTGTTTTTCTATCCCTCCTGGCCCTAATCCTTCGGATTGGCCTCGATTTGGCATCTGTTTTAAACTCGACTTGCGCACGCGACCGCCAGTACATGCGGCAGCTCCGTCTGTTTTTCTGCTCGCCGCGAAAGATGGCGTTGTGTACTTCGAAGAAATCAAATTTCGGTCTCAGTACCTTATCAACAGCGGTCCTTACAAGGTCGGTCGCTATCGCCCTGCGGACAATAGCCAGGACTTCTTTGAGGTTGATACCCATGATCACTATCTGACAAAGGCGCCCGAATTTGCTGGCGTTGATTTACAGGGGAAGATGTACTTTCAACATAACGACTCTTGGGAATGCGATGTGGAGTCGCCAGAAAGCGTGAGTTCCTGCATTACCGTTCAAGGCGATAATGTGCCCACGCAACTCGTCTTGAGTGTCCCACGAGATAGTCTCGACGAAAAAGTAACCCTCCGCTTCGTAGAAACCCTGGGAGGAACATCCTGGTTTTACGCAGTGCGACTGCAAGCGGGTTATATTTGCCCCGACTTTATTGTCGAGCGCTGGAACAGCAATGGTGAAGTAAGCCAAATAGCGCGGATAGTCAACTCTCCTGCTAATAATGATGACTATACTTGCCAGATCGGAGGTCAGGTCGTTCAAGCGGATGTGGTAGGGCAGGACTTGCTGTTGCAAATCGGCTACAGGCCTAACGCTGAACTTCCCTTTGTCATCACTTCTGTCATTGTACGTGTCAGGTCAAACGGCCAGATTATTAATGTCCCTTTTTCCTATGAGGATCGGGACAAGATCATCGGCGTTTTTGCAGAAGATGACGCCAACTGCTACCTAAGACGTCATAATGGAATACACCCTATTGTTAGCAGCGATATTTATCGCTGTGGAGTTGGCTCGGCTTTGTTGCCTACACAGGAGTTTTCCGCAGGCACTGGTTTCTTTCCTCCTGCGATGAACGCCCAAGCAAGAAAACTTTATTACGTGGACAGCCGCGGGCTATGGGTCAAAGAGCGTCCGGCGGCAACGCTAGCGAGCTCTTCTTGGAAGAAAACTCTTTGGCAGCCGTAGCGCACTCTCTGACTTGTAGCTCTGTATGAGCATTGTATCTTTCAGTCATCCCTGCAATAGCGGGGATGACTGTTTTTTTTTGCGAACTTCGTCACCTCTTCCTCTCCCGAAAAACCTTCTCCCAATGCCGCCGAGCTTCGCTTGCACGTTTCATTCGCGCTTCGAGTGCTGCGCCGTCACCGCGTTCCAGTTCAGCGTACATATGATCCAGATGCGCTTGATAGCGGCTTAATTCTTCAAGCAGCGCGTCGCGGTTGGCGAGTGCAATGTCGCGCCACATTTCCGGTGAGCTTCCGGCGATTCGGGTGAAATCACGAAAGCCGCTGCCCGCGTGCATGAAGAAAGTTTCTGCTTCCGGTCGTCCTGCCAGTTCCGCCACCAGCGCAAAAGCCAGCATGTGCGGCAAATGCGATACGGCAGCGAAGGTTTGGTCGTGTTGTTCCGGCAACATGATCAGCGTTTTCGCGCCGCACGTCTGCCACATCATGGCGACTTTTTGCGCAGCATCGGCGTCGGTTTCGTCCAGCGGGGTGACGATGACGTGCCGGTTTTCGTAGAGTGTTGCAAATGCTGCGGCGGCTCCTGAGTGTTCGGTTCCTGCAATCGGATGCGCTGGCACAAACTGCGCCATGTTTGCTTCCGGGCAAGAGGCATAAGCGCTTCGCGCTGCTGCGACAACGTCTTGTTTGGTGCTGCCCGCGTCGGTAATCGCGGCGTGTTTCGACACGACGGGAAGGATTCGCTTGAGCACGTTTTCCATTTGCGCAACGGGAACAGCAAGCAACACGATGTCGGCGTCGCGCAATTCCTGCATCCAGTCTTCATCAAGTGCGTAAGCACGGTCAATGATGTTGCTTCGCAGCGCGTCATCCAGGTTGGCGCGTGTGCGCCCTACCCCGATCACTTCGCGCACTGCATCACGCGCTTTGAGCGCCAGCGCACACGAGCCGCCGATCAGACCAACTCCGAAAACAATCAGTTTGCCGATCATGATCAAAGCACCGCCGTCGGATATGATCCCAGAACTTTCAGAAACGGCGCGAGTTGGGCGAGTTCGTTTAACGCCGCGCTTACCGCCGGATCGTTGCGATGGCCTTCCATATCGACGAAGAAGAAATACTCCCACAAGCCGGTACGCGCCGGACGCGATTCGAGCCGCGTCATTGAGACGCCGTGTTTTTCCAGCGGCTTCAGCAGCCGGTAAACTGCCCCCGGTGTGTTCGGCGCTGACATCGCTAATGAAGTCATGTCACGAGCAGAAGAATCCGGAGACTGTTCGCCCAATACCCAGAAGCGCGTCGTGTTGTTCGGCATGTCTTCGATGTGCGACGCCAGCACGTTGAGGTGGTACTGCGCCGCTGCGCTCTCGCCTGCAACGGCGGCTGCATCTTTTGAAGCACACGCCAGCCGTGCTGCTTCTGCGTTGCTGGCTACCGGTATGCATTCCACTCCGGGCAGGTGTTGCGCCAGCCATTGTGCGCATTGCGCCAGAGATTGCGGATGCGAGTAAACGGTGCGAACCGCATCAAGTGTCGTTGCGTGCGACACCAGGTTTTGTTGGATGCGCAGTTTAACTTCAGCGCAGATATGCAGTGTGGTATCAATCATCAAGTCATGGGTTCGACCCACAGCGCCTTCGGTTGAGTTTTCTATTGGCACAACTGCGTACTGGTTTTGCCCTTTTTCAACACTGCGCACTACTTCGTCAAGAGTCACGCACGGTTGAGCATCCACAAAGGAGCCAAAATGTCGAAATACGGCTAACTCGCTGAAGGTTCCGGGCGGCCCCAGATACGCGATACGCAGCCGCTGTTCCAGTGCGCGGCAGGCGCTCATCACTTGTTGATAAAAATGTGCGATGGCCTCATTGCCGAGCGGTCCCGGGTTTTCGGCCAACAAACGGTGCAACACTTGCGCTTCGCGCTCGGGACGGTAGGCCGGTTGCTTGTCTTTGATTCGGCCAATCTCCTGCGCGTGTGCAGCGCGTTCGTTCAACAAACGCAACAACGCGCTATCAATGGCGTCAATCGCCTGACGATGTATTTTAAGCGCATCATCGAGTAATGCTTGAGGTGTGGATTTCACCATGAAAGGCGTCCTGAAAAGCGAAAATAGTTATTGTACGCCGCATCATTTGCGAAAAGCAGTAAAAAGGGCCTGACATCAGTCAGACCCTTCGGAATTGGTTGCGGGGACAGGATTTGAACCTGTGACCTTCGGGTTATGAGCCCGACGAGCTGCCAGCTGCTCCACCCCGCGTCAGAAGAAGGATTATAGCGGGTTTCCGCTTCTGTGGCAAATTCGATTCAAACAAACTGCTCACGCATGAAGGTTTTCACCGCTTCGGCGTCCGCCGGTAATACGGTGTAATGCTGCGAACGCTGTTCAAGGTCTGCATAAACCGCCGGGCGCGGAGGCGTTTGCCCGAGCGCTTCTTCGATGGTTGCCGCAAATTTTGCAGGCAACGCCGTTTCGATACACAGCAATGGCACGCCGGTTTCACGGTACTCCTGCCCGACCTTGACGCCGTCGGCGGTGTGCGGGTCGATCATGACGCCATAACGATGGTAAACGTCACGAATGGTTTGCAAACGGTCAACATGGGTGCTGCGACCGGAAACAAATCCCGACGCCTGCACTCGCTGCCAATAAGCGTTGTGCTTCGGTTCGGCCAGATCGAAACCGCCGTGTTGCGCCAGTTGCGTCCACAAATCGCGCATTACGGCATCGTCACGCCCCACACAATCAAAAAGGTAGCGCTCAAAATTGGACGCTTTGGAAATGTCCATCGACGGGCTGGACGTTGCGTGCGTTTCTTCCGGAGAACGCGGTCGGTAATGTCCGTTCTTGAAGAATTCGTCGAGCACATCGTTTTCGTTGGTTGCGAGAATGAGCCGACGCAACGGCAAACCCATGTGTTTGGCGATGTGCGCCGCCAGAATGTTGCCGAAGTTGCCGGAAGGCACGGCGACGTCAAGCGGTTCGCCATTCTTTCGCGTTGCCGCGAAATAGCCTTTGAAGTAATAAACGATCTGCGCCATCACACGCGACCAATTGATCGAATTCACCGCGCCAAGATGGTATTGCGCTTTGAATGCCGCATCGCTGTTCACCGCTTTGACGATATCCTGACAACAGTCGAACGTTCCTTCAATCGCCAGGTTGAAGATGTTGGGATCGTCGAGCGCGTACATCTGCGCTTGTTGAAACGCACTCATCCGTTTGTGCGGCGAGAGCATGAATACCTTGATGCCGCGTTTACCACGCATCGCGTATTCGGCGGATGAACCGGTGTCGCCCGACGTTGCGCCAAGAATATTGATCACGCGCTCCTCCCGTGCCAGCACATATTCGAACAAATTTCCCAGCAACTGCAACGCGATGTCTTTGAATGCCAACGTCGGCCCGTTCGATACGCACAAAAGCGATAACCCCGGCTCCAATTCGCGCACGGGTGTGATTTCGTCGCTGTTGAAAATCTCCAGCGTATAGGTTTTGTCGATAATGGTTTTCAACGCTTCTCGTGGAATGTCGTCAACAAAACACGAGACGATTTCCAGACACAGCGCCGGATACGATAACGGTCTCCAGGCATCCAACTCGGCCTGCGGGTATTTTTCAGGCATCGACAGACCGCCATCAGAGGCCAGCCCCTCCAGCAAAACAGTTGAAAACGGCGCTGACGTTTGTCCCCCGATCAAACCGCCGCGTGTCGATACGTAGCGCATCAGTGCAACCCCTCCATCCGAATCAATACGCCCTTGTCTTTAACGCTCTTCAGTGCTTCAATTTTTGTCAGCGCCGTGCGCACATCTTTTTCAATCGCAAGATGCGTCAAAATGATGATATCGACTTCATCTTCGCCTTGTGTTGCTTCTTTTTGCAAAAACGCTTCAATCGAAATTGAATGGTCAGCGAGAATCCGTGTGATGTCCGCCAACACACCGGACTGGTCAAGCACTCGCAAGCGCAAATAATAACTGGTGTTGACTTCGCTGATCGGCAAAATCGGAATGATGCTTAACTGATCGGGTTGAAACGCCAAGTGCGGCACGCGGTGTTCGGGATCCGCCGTGTGCATGCGCGTCACATCGACAAGATCGGCGATGACCGCGCTTGCTGTCGGCTCCGATCCTGCGCCTGCTCCGTAGTACAACGTCGGCCCAACGGCGTCTCCCTTGACCAGCACCGCATTCATCGCGCCTTCAACATTGGCGATCAATCTTTTCTCCGGGATCAGCGTCGGGTGTACGCGCAATTCGATGCCTTTATCCGCAACAGAACCATGAACGCGCCGTGCGATTCCCAAAAGTTTGATCCGATAACCCAATTCTTCGGCGTAACGAATGTCTTCACGGGTCAACTTGGTGATGCCTTCAGCAAACGCCTTGTCAAACTGCATCGGAATGCCGAACGCGATCGACGCCATAATGGTCAGTTTGTGCGCCGCATCAATGCCTTCAACGTCAAAGGTCGGATCGGCTTCGGCGTAACCCAAATCCTGCGCTTCTTTCAGAACGTCCGAAAATGACGCGCCGGTTTCACGCATCGTCGACAAGATAAAGTTGGATGTGCCGTTGATAATCCCTGCGATCCACTCGATACGGTTGGCGCTCAATCCTTCACGCAACGCTTTGATGATCGGAATGCCACCGGCGACAGCCGCCTCAAACGCGACCATCACGCCTTTGTCGTGCGCTGCGGCAAAAATCTCCGTACCGTAATGCGCCAGCAAGGCCTTGTTGGCAGTCACCACATGTTTGCCTTGCGCAATCGCATCGAGCACCCATGTACGCGCTACCGTCGTCCCGCCGATCAATTCACAAACGATGTCGATGGACGGATCGTGAACGATAGCCGCCGCATCGTCCAGCACTGTCACGCCATCGCATTTTTCACTACACGCCGCCCTCGCCCGCTCAAGCGAACCGTCGGCGGCACGCGCCGCAACATGCGTGATCACAATTTCGCGCCCTGCCCGACGGGCGATTTCACCGCCGTTGCGCTGCAACACGTTCCAGACGCCGCTACCAACAGTGCCAAATCCCAAAAGTCCGACTCTCAATGGTTTCATTTTTTTCCTTCCACTCGTCAAATAAGACCATCTTCACGGAACATTTGTTTGATGCCGCGCAACGCTTGCCGTGAACGCGCTTCGTTCTCGATCAGCGCAAAACGCACGTAGTCGTCACCGTATTCACCAAAGCCGATGCCGGGCGACACGGAAACCTTCGCCTGCGCCAGAAGTTTTTTGGCAAATTCCAGCGACCTCAGCGGCATGTACGGTTCCGGCAGTTTCGCCCAGATGTACATTCCTGCCTTCGGCGTGGCGACCTTCCATCCGAGTTCGTGCAAACCTTTGACCATCACATTGCGACGACTCTCGTATCTGGCAGTGATTTCACGCACGCAGTCATCCGGCCCTTCGAGCGCTGCAATCGCCGCCACCTGAATCGGCGTGAACGTTCCGTAATCGTTATAGCCTTTGATACGCGCCAACGCTGCCACCAATTCGCGGTTGCCGACCATGAAACCGATGCGCCACCCCGCCATGTTGTAGCTCTTCGACATCGTGAAAAATTCCACCGCCACGTCGCGTGCATCCGGAACTTGCATGATGGAGGGCGCTTTCCATCCATCAAACGTGATGTCGGCGTAAGCCAAATCCTGCACGACGAAAATACCGTACTCACGCGCCAATGCCACGATCTTCTCAAAGAACGATAACTCGACACATTCGCCTGTCGGATTCGCCGGATAATTGATAATCAACATCTTCGGCTTCGGGAAACTGTTCTTGATCGTCCGCTCAAGCTCTTCAAAAAACTCCGTGCTGTCCGTACCATGCGTGTTCGGAATATGAGCGATGTTGGCGTCGGCAATCACCGGGCCGTAAATATGAATCGGATAGCTTGGATTCGGAACCAGAATCGTGTCGCCGCGCCCCATCGTCGCAAACGCCAGATGCGCAATTCCTTCTTTTGAGCCGATGGTCACAATGGCTTCAGTTTCGGGATCGAGATCAACCGCGTAACGGCGCTTGTACCAATCGCAAATCGCCTTGCGCAAGCGCGGAATGCCGCGTGACACCGAATAACCGTGCGTGTCCGGGCGTTGCACCGTCTCGATCAATTTATCAACGATGTGCTTCGGCGTCGGCCCGTCGGGATTGCCCATGCTGAAGTCGATAATGTCCTCACCGCGCCGCCGCGCTGTCATCTTCAATTGGTCGGTGATGCTAAAGATATACGGCGGAAGCCGTTTGATGCGTTCAAATTCGGTCATGGTTGCGCTCTGGCGGAAAAAATCTCTGAAAAGCGCCTCGCCTCTTGCGGCTGTACCGCCCTGCGACGACGCAAAAGCTGATATTGTATCCAACCCTTGCTTGATCGGTAAGACTGCACTTGCCGCAGCTATGCCGTAGGGCTATTTTTGATCATAGCAGGAAATTTCAACGAGATTGCCGTCGGGATCACGGCAATACACCGAGGTGATAGCTCCCAAAGCGCCCGTGCGCACCACCGAACCTTCTTCAATCACAACGCCAGCACGCTCCAAGTGCGCGACAACTGCGTCAATCGTTCCCTCAGCGATCAGGCAAAAATCTGCCGATCCTGGCGTTGGTGATTTTGCATGAGGCGTCATCGGCGCTTCTGCCTCGTGCAGGTTGATTTTTTGACGCCCGAACGCCAGCGCTTTGCGGTTATTGCCGAAAGTCATCGCCGTCATGCCCAGCGCTTCGTAAAAAGCCATTGAAGCGCTCATATCACGCACCGTCAGCACGAAATGATCCAAGCGGTCGATTTTCATGGCGTCACGCATTCCGCCCATCCATGGCGGCTTTTTCAAGCCATTTTTTTCGTTGTTCGAAAGATGAACCACGAACAGGACCAAAACTTGAAATGGTGACAGGCTTGATTCCGCTGAACTCAAGAATCGTGCGCTTCATTTGATGATGACCCGGCATGTGATAGACCCAACGAAAATACCAGGGGGGCGAATCCATCGTTGTCAGAAGATGCGCAGACCTTCCTTGAAGCAAACGATCCCAAAACCGGGAACCTTCGCGGTAGCGAAAAGCAAAGCCTGGCAAGAAAATACGGTCAATGAAACCTTTGAGAAGCGCGGGCATCGCTCCCCACCAAATCGGATAAACGAAAACAAGGTGCTGCGCCCAGGAAATCGCCTCTCGTGATTCGATTAAATCAGGTTCCAGTTCTTGTTTTACACGGTACCCGTTATGAAGTACGGGATCAAAAGTTAATTTTCCAAGAGAAATGAAACGAATTTCGTGACCTTTGGTTTTAGCGCCCTCTATGTAAGAAGCCGCAAGAGCACCACAAAAACTTTCAGTTGCAGGATGACCAAGAATCACCAGAATGCGTTTGCCCATCATTAGTCCTTCAATAACTTTGCTTAACTTTCTTCAAAGGGCGAGTTTGAAACCCACCCCTGCGTCTATCATCCGCGTCTTCGCGTGAGCTTGATTTTTTATAACCCCATCCCCTCCCAGCCCTCCTCTTTGAAGGTGGAGGGGACTATCCCCGTCACCGAATCAACTGATTCATCGACACAATCGGCATCATGATCGCCAGCACCAGCACCAGCACGATGCCGCCCATCAGCACGATCAGCACAGGCTGCACCAACGCCGCAATCCAGGCGAGTCGCCGTTCGGCTTCTCGTTCCAGTTCACCGGCAGCGCGTTCGAGCATCTCGGCGAGTTTGCCGGTCGTCTCGCCGTTGGCAACAAGGTGAATCAGGATCGGCGGAAACACGCCGCTCTCTTTCAATGCCCGCGCCAACGCGACACCTTCGCGCACATGGCCGACTGCGTTTTGTACGGCCTGCTGGATCGGCAGCAGGTTCAACACGCCCGCCGCCGTTTCCAATCCCCGCAACAACGGCGCACCGCTTCCGACAAGAATCGCCAATGTGCTGGAGAAACGTGCGGTTTCCAGGCTTTGCAGCAAGCGCCCTAGCCCGGGGACTTTCAGAAAAAAGCGGTGTACGCTCTCGCGGATTTCCTGACGGCGGTATGCCAGCCCTGCTGCAAGAAACGTCAGCACGCCGCCGATGAGCAAGTACACGCCGGTAGCGCGAAGAAAAGCGGACGTTTGAATCAATGCCCGCGTCAGCCAGGGTAAGGTTTGGCGGCTGTGCTCATAAACCGCGACCACTTGCGGCACGACGTAGGTCAGTAACACAACGATCACCGCCAACGCGATAATGGTCACCAGCGCCGGATAAATCAGCGCCATTACGAATTTTTGCTTGAGCGCCAGCCGCGCATCGAGGTAATCGGCCAGACGCTGCAACACTTCCGCAAGCAAACCGCTTTCGACACCCGCTGCCACCAACCCGCGATACAGCGGCGAGAAGGTGCGCGGATAATGCGCCAATGCCGCCGAAAAACTTTCTCCGCTTGCCACATGTTGCGCCAGCGCCGTCACGATGGTGCGGGCGCGTTTGTCGTCCGTTTGATCGGTGACGGCTTGCAACGCCTGATGCAATGGCAATCCGGAATAGACAAGTGTTGCCAGTTGTCGCGTCAGCAGCGATACTTGTTGCGGCGGCAAGCGCGACCACGACAAGGCCGTCGTCGCGCCAGAGGTTTCATCAACCGCTGTCGGCGTCAATCCTTCGCTTTGCAACGCTTGCCGTAGCGCACGCGCGTTTTCGATTTCACGAATGCCGCGAGTGATCCGGCCTTGTGCATCGACGGCTTCCCATTGAAAACGCGGCATTCTTCGCCCTCTTTTGCCCTCTACGAGCGCGTGACGCGCACCAGTTCCGCTAACGATGTCGCGCCTGTTTTTGTGTTGCCGCGCAGCCAACGCATGCCGTCCTGACGCAGCGACGTCATGCCTCTTTGCACGGCATGGCCACGCAACGCATCTTCAGAAGCGCCTTCGTGAATCAACTTGCGCATCGCATCATCCACTTGCAGCAATTCGTAAATGCCGGTGCGGCCACGGTAACCATTGTGACTGCACTGCTCACATCCCACCGGCGCGTACAAGCGTTCCGGCAACGCCAATTCCATCTGCTGCAACAAATGTTTCTCGCTATCGTTGGGGTCGGTTGCTTTTCGGCAATGCGGGCACAGCACACGCACCAGTCGTTGCGCAAGCACACCCAGCAGACTCGAAGCCAGCAGATACGGCTCGATACCCATGTCGGCCAAACGTGTGATTGCGCTTGGCGCATCGTTGGTGTGCAATGTCGCCAGCACCAAGTGGCCGGTCAGCGACGCTTGCACAGCAATTTGCGCGGTTTCGAGATCGCGGATTTCGCCGATCATGACCACGTCCGGGTCTTGCCGCAGAATCGAACGCAACGCCCGCGCAAAGGTTAATTCGATGCGCGGGTTGACTTGTGTTTGAGCGACACCATCGAGCGCGTATTCAATCGGGTCTTCGACGGTCATCAAGTTGATGCGGCCACGCTCCAGACGCGACAGCGCTGCGTACAGCGTCGTCGTTTTTCCGGAACCGGTCGGCCCTGTGACCAGAAAGATGCCGTGCGGCTCACGAATGATGCGGTCTACGCCGGTCAGCAGGGAATCGCCCATGCCGAGCGCCGACAGATCGAGGCGCGCCGCTTCTTTGTCGAGCAAACGCAACACAACACGCTCACCGTGCCCCGTCGGCAATGTCGAAACGCGCACATCGACGCTTTTACCGCCAAGCCGCAATGTGATCCGCCCATCCTGGGGCAATCGCTTTTCGGCAATGTCGAGGCTTGCCATGATTTTGAGCCGCGACACCAATGCTGCGTGCAGCGCACGCGGCGGTTCAATCACGTCGCGCAAAACGCCATCCAGCCGAAAGCGAACGACCGAACGTGTTTCGTAGGGTTCAAAGTGTAAATCGGAAACCTGTTCGCGCAACGCCTGCAAGAGCAGCGCGTTGATCATCCGGATCACCGGCGCTTCAGCGCTGTCGTCAAGCAAATCCTCGGTGGTCGGCATCTCCTGCAACAACTGCGACAAATCGGTATCACGCGCCAATTCTTCGTTCAACGCGCCCGCTTCTGTGCCGACGTTGTACGCCCTCGCCAGCGCCTCGTTGAAATGTTGCGCGTCGGTTTCTTCAATCGTCACCGGCTTGCGGTAAACGCGCCGCACTTCCTGTAAGGCTTCAACACTTGCGCCCGGACGAATCAATACGGTCAGCGTCGCCTCCGATTCACACCACGGCAAAACGCCTTGCGCTTTGGCGAAGGGGTAAGGGATTTTTGGAACGAGCGGCGTTGACATGTCAAAGGTCAGGGATCGGGAATCGGGAATCAGAGGCAAAAACCTCGCGATACTTCAAAGCATTGACCTTTGCGCTCTATGCGTTTTTTTCGGTTAAAAATGTTCAAGGCGTTGTCGGCTGAGCATTGAACAATGTCCGCTCCGGAAAAAACGGTGGCGCTGAAATCAACATCGCGCCGGACGGCAACGGCTCACCGCGCTGCGGAATTGGCAACGGTTTTTCGCTTCCCGGCAACAATGTTTGCGGCAGCAATTCGGGAATTGTCGGGTCGGTCCAGAAGAAACGCTCCTGCGGCGCCAGATTTTTCTGCTCGCCCATCAAGTAGCGGTAACGCTCGGTCGTGTACTCGCGACCGTCGGCAGACGAACGGAGAATCGTCGGTTTCAGGAAAATCAAAAGATTGCTCTTCTGGCGACTGCGCGAGTCGTAACGGAACAAATGACCGAGAACGGGAATATCGCCCAAAATCGGTACGCTGTCCGAAGCGCCGTCCATCCGGTCTTCAATCAACCCGCCGAGCACGATGATTTGCGAATCGTCAATCGCCACCATTGATTCAATAAAACGTTTGGAAATCGTCGGCCCTGTTAAGTCCTTGCTCATCACCCGCGACACTTCCTGATAGATATTCATCCGCACCGTGCCGCCCTCGGTGATTTGCGGTTTGATTCGTAATATCAGACCCACCTCTTGAGATTCATAAGTCACAAACGGATTAGTGCTGGTATCTGCCGCTGTCGTATACGAACCCGTTGGAACCGGAATCTGTTGTCCGACCATGATTCGCGCTTCCTGATTGTCGAGCGTTAGCAACGTCGGCGTCGAAAGAACGTTGGCTTTAGTTTGCGTTTCCAATGCCCGCGCCAGAAAACCGAGGTTGGTGATTCTTCCGAAACCGGGTAGATTGATCGTTCCATCAACGATGCCGATGTTTAACCCCTGCCCGGCTGCAAAAGGATTTTGGGTAATGTCCAGGATGTTTTGCCCGCTACCGCGGCTACCGAAATTGGTGCCGCCGATAGGACGCACTCCCGATTTGTCGGATAAAAGGTTCCATTGAATCCCGAATTCCGCTGCTTTGTCGGCTTCAACCTCGACGATTAGCGCTTCGACAAAAACCTGCGCGCGCGGCACGTCGAGTTTTTCGACAACGGTGCGGATGGTGTTATACACCGGCTCCGGCGCCATCACTACGATGGAGTTTGTCGCACTGTCGGCTTGGACGGTGATACCGTTGGCGGAAAAGCTCACGCCGCTTTCCTGCGGCGGCGCGAATGGCAACGGTTCAATATTGGTCATCGCGCCGGTGGTGCTGGAAGAAAGCGAGGTAAGCGTTGATGCGGCCGAGTTGGTCGTCGCCGGTCTGGCAATGTTCGTGGTTGCGTCGGCACTGTTACCCGTCAGGACTCCCTGCAATGTCTGCGCGACGCTTTGCGCGTCGGCGTTTTTCAGGTAAATGATGAAGATGTTTCCTTCGGGGCGTCCAGGCACGTCGAGCTTTTCGATGAATTCGCGCACCCGTTCGGCGCGTCCCGGGTTTTCGGAACGAATCAGTATGCTGTTCGAACGCGAATCCGCAACCAAGGTGACTTTCTGCATCGCGTCACCGCCGGGCACTCCCGTATTGACCGCCGCGCCTTCGACAAACAGTTTGTTCAGCATCGGCACCATATCGAGCGCCGACGCGTTTTTAAGTTGCACCATCAGCGGCTCACCGGCGGGCGGCTGATCAAGCGAGACGATCACCCGCTCAAGTCGCTTCATGTTTTCAGCGTAGTCGGTAATCACCAACGCATTGCTGCCGGGAAAAGCCAACACGGAATTGTTCGGCGGCACCAACGGTCGCAGTATGCCTACCATCGGCGTTGCTGATTCATAACGCAGCGGAATCACTTTGGTGATGAGTTGATCGCCACCTGTTTTCCCAGAACCGCCGTACTGCTTGGCGTCAGTTTCAGGAACGATGCGAACCACGCCCTCTCCTTCGACGGCGGCGATGCCCTGCAAACGCAACGCCGAAAGCAATGTCGGATAGACCAGATCGCGCGAAACCGGCTGCGTCGAAATGATGTTGACGGTGCCTTTGACTTTCGGGTCGATGATGAAATTGCGACCAGTGATTTCAGAGACGGTGCGAATGACCGCTTCAATGTCGGCATTGACGAAATTGAGTGTAACCACGTCGTTGCCGTTCTGGCCGTTGTTCCGGCCGCCATTTTGCGCTATCGCCGGCAACGCTACCGACAGTGCGATCAGTCCGGCCATCAGCCCTGACAATACAGTGCGCTGACAACACGCCCCAAGAAGTCGTTGAAGCATTCCTGAAACCTCTGGAAAATGGAGCATCATCATAGCAGGGATTGGTAGGCGATAGTGCAATGCGTGCGGGTTCGAGCGCAAATCCGACGCTCTTGGCGACTCTTCCAAGCGCTAACGATTCGTTTCCTGCCAACGCGCCGCTTCCAAGGTATTGGCCAGCAACGTCGCAATCGTCATCGGCCCGACGCCACCCGGTACAGGCGTGATCCATGAAGCGCGGCGACTTGCTGCCTCGAAATCAACATCGCCGCATAATTTTCCGTCAGCCAGCCGGTTAATGCCGACATCGAGCACGATGGCGCCGGATTTGATCCAATCACCTTCAACGAAACGCGGCTTGCCGATGCCGGCAACAAGAATGTCGGCCTGGCCGATCAGTTTTGGCAAATCGTAAGTTTTCGAGTGGCAAACGGTGATGGTGCAACGTGCCATCAGCAACTCCAACGCCATGGGGCGCCCCACAATGTTCGATTGCCCGACGATGACAGCATGCTTGCCGATCAGGTCTTCGCCGGTTTCACGCAACAGCCGCATACAGCCGTAAGGTGTACACGGGCGCAGCGTCGGCATCTTTAGCACCAACCGACCGACATTGTACGGATGAAAACCGTCAACATCTTTTTTCGGGTCAATGCGCTCGATCACCCGCTCGGCGTTGATTTGCGTCGGCAGCGGCAGTTGCACGAGGATGCCGTGTACTTCGGCATTCGCGTTCAATTCGTCGATCAGCGCCAGCAACGTTTTTTCGGAACAATCGGCGGGAAGATCGTATGAAAACGACTTCATACCAGTCGCTTCGGTCGTCCGTCGCTTATTCCGAACATAGACCGCCGATGCCGGGTCATCGCCTACGCAAACCACCGCCAACCCCGGTGGCGGCAATCCCTGCGCATCGCGTTGCGCAACCGCTTCGCGCACTTCTTCCACTACCTGCGCGGCAATCGCTTTGCCATCAATCACCCGCGCTGTTGTTGTATGGTTCGTCATCGTCTTACCTTTTTCTTTACGTGTTCATGGAATTATAAAAGGGGTTGCCAAAAGGCGCACCTCAAAAAATAACCGGTGCATCAACAAGCGGTTTAACTCCTGTTCCGCCCGCTTCATGAAAGCTGCCCGTCATCATCTGCCAGCGTCGCGCCAAAGTCGCGGATTGCTCCGCATCGAGCGATAGCGCCCAGCGCGTCAACATGTCATCAATGGCGACAAAATCATTGCATGCCAGCACGACATCACAACCCGCCGCCAACGCTGCATCGGCACGCATCGCCCAGTCGTTACCCGCGCCACTTTCCAGCGCTGCTCCGGCCATTCCGAGATCATCGGAAAATACCAGACCATCAAATCCCAAGGCTTCGCGCAGTACTTCACGCACCCAAAACGCCGAATACCCCGCCGACAGCAAATCGAGTGACGGGTATTTGACGTGCGCCATCATCACACCCTCCAAACCTTCGGCGATCAGCGCCCGATACGGCACAAGATCAGGCTCGATAGCGTCCATTGTTCTCGTATCGACCGGCATGTCGTGATGCGAATCGGCCTCGATCCAACCGTGGCCGGGAAAATGTTTGCCAACTGCCGCGCATCCTGTCGCATTCAGCCCACGTCGCAATGCGCCCGCCAGCCGCGCCACTGCTTCCGGAGAAGCGGCAAAAGCGCGGTCACCAATCACCGTACTCTTGCCGTAATCGAGATCGAGCACTGGCGTAAAACTAAAATCGACACGGAAACAACGAAGCCCACCGCCAATCAACGTACCCCAGCGATACGCTTCCTGTTCAGCAGCTTCTGGCGCTTCAGAAAAACGCTCGCCCAGACGACGCATCGGCGGAATGTCAACGAACCCCTGTCCGCGCAATCGCTGTACCCGTCCGCCTTCCTGATCAATTCCGATCACCAGCGGCGGCGAGCGCAACGCCCGTATTTCGTCGCACAGCGCAACCAGTTTTCCCGGCGTTTCGACATTGCGTGAAAACAGAATCACCCCACCCACCCGTGGATCGCGCAAGCGCCGACGGTCGCCGTCCGTCAGCACCGTACCTTCGACGCCACACATTAGCGGTCCACGCGGCAAGGTTTCTGGTGTCACGACGTCAGTCCCCGACATCACAATCCCATATGTTGCAAAGTGCGGGGGTTGTCTTTCCATCCCGGCTTCACTTGTACGAGCACGACCAGATACACTTTACCGCCAAACAGCCGCTCCATCTCCTGCCGAGCCTCGGTAGCAATGCGCTTCATCGTTTGTCCTTGATGGCCTAGCAGAATGGCCCGTTGGCTGTCGCGCTCGACATAAACACGCGCCTGGATTCGGCGCAGCGAGTGTTCAGAATTCCCTTCCAACTCGAAGGTTTCCACCACAACATGCGTCGAGTAAGGAATTTCATCACCCAACAGTCGGAAAATTTTTTCGCGGATGAACTCCGCCGCCAGAAAACGCTCATCACGATCCGTCAATTCATCCTGCGGATACAGCCAAGGCATGGCCGGAAGGTGCTTCGCCATTTCGGTTTTGAGCGCGTCAACCTGCATGCCCTTCTCAGCCGACAGCGGAATCAGCGCCGCGAACGGGTGGCGCTTCGACAAAGCATCGAGACGCGGCAAGAGCGCGGTTTTGTCGGCCAGCAAATCGACCTTGTTCAAAACTGCAATCACGGGTTTGTCCGTTTTTTCGTTCGTCGGCAGCAAAGAAAGCAGCGTCTCGTCGGCATCGGTATGGCGCACCGCGTCGAACAATGCCACCACCACATCGACTTCAGCCAGCGCATCGCGCACCGCTTGATTCATTCGTTTGTTCAGCGCCGACTTATGCTTGGTCTGAAAACCGGGGGTGTCAACAAAAAGAAACTGGTTAGCGCCTTCGGTCAAAACACCGGTGATGCGTTGCCGTGTTGTCTGCGGCTTCGACGAAGTGATGCTGATCTTTGCGCCCAGAAGCCGGTTGAGCAAGGTCGATTTTCCAACGCTGGGGCGTCCGACCAGCGCGATAAAACCACAGCGCGTCGTTTCTTTCTCCGAAGGCATTGAGGTCGTGTCGCTCACGCTTCTCACTTCACGCTTTCCTGATCGGCGCCTTGCGTGGTTGGGTGGTTTTAGGCTGCGTTTGCAACTGCTGCCACGCCATGTCCGCTGCCAGTTGTTCGGCCGCCCGTCGGCTGTTTCCCTCGCCGGAAGCGACCACTTCAAGCGGGGAAATACGGCATTCGACAACGAATTTCTGCACATGCGCTTCGCCGCGAATTTCCGTCACCACATATTCGGGGAGTGGCAAACGCCGCGCCTGCAACCATTCCTGTAAGCGCGTCTTGGCATCCTTGCCCAGTTGCTCCGGGTCAGCCTCCTTCAGGATTTCACCGTACACAGTGACAATCACCTGCTGTGCAGCCTCAAACCCTCCGTCCAGGAACACCGCGCCGAACAAGGCTTCCAGCGCATCGGCCAGAATCGACACCCGTTGCGAACCGCCGTTTTTTAACTCGCCCTCGCCCAGCAGAAGGTGCTGGCTCAATTCCATTTGCCGCGCCAACCGCGCCAACGTCTCGCGGTTAACCAAGCCAGCACGCGACCGCGACAACGCCCCTTCATCCAACAGCGGAAAACGTTCAAACAGCGCCTGGGCGATCACACAGTTCAGCACTGCGTCGCCGACGAATTCCAAGCGCTCGTTGTGCGGCGTCCCGTAACTGCGGTGCGTTACCGCCTGCCGCAACAGAGACGCCGCCGTAAAGCGATAATTCAGCGTGGTTTCAAGCGGCGTCAGCGGCGATAGCAACATGAATTACTTTGGCGCCTGCGCTTCAAATTCCAGAAGCAGCGAGGCATTGCCTGCGATCGACAATTGTTTTTTCCAAGACACGCTGACACTGCTGCCGCGCAGCGCAATATCTTTAGACGTGACCCCATCTCGGACGCTGTTTACGTCGAGGCAGGAACCGAATCGCTGCTGAACGTTGGAAAAGTTGCTGCCGCCGACCGCCCTGGCCTCCTCAAGACATTTCTGTATCGTGTTGGCCTCCAGGTACTCCGGCACCACTTTGATCGCAATCCAGAAAACGAAGAAAGCGCCAAACACACCGGCCAATACGCCCCACAACGACATCCCTTGCTGTTTGTTCCATCCTTGTTTCATGGTATTTCCTTTCATTTGATCTTGTGACCAACGCGATTAAACGCGAAACTCGAAATATCCCCCCAGTTAAACCAGATGAAAAACGCCTTGCCGCGCAGATTCTCATCCGGCACGAATCCCCAATAACGGCTGTCCTCGCTGTTGTCGCGATTGTCACCCATCACCCAATAATACCCCTCCGGCACGGTGCAACGAAAGCCGTTTTCAAAATACTTGCAGGCTTCGCGGTACGGAAAAGAAAAAACGCGATCCAAATACAACGTCGGTTTCTGCATATCGACCGCAATGGGGTATTCGTGCGCCCCACCAGCCGATTGTGTCGTCTCTGTGAACTGGCTCAGGGTCTCGAAACGGTAGCCTTCGAGGTAGCTGTAATCGGCGGCTTTTTGTTGCGGTAGCGGTTGGTCGTTGACTTTCAATTCCTTGCCGCGGTATTCGACGACATCGCCGGGCACACCGATCACCCGCTTGATGTAATCCTGCGACGGATTCATTGGATAGCGAAAAACCACCACATCGCCCCGCTGCGGGTCGTTGGTGGGAATGATCTTTTTTTCAATGATTGGCAAGCGGATACCGTAACTGAATTTGTTGACCAGAATGAAATCGCCAACTTCCAGCGTTGGCCGCATCGACGACGACGGAATTTTAAACGGTTCGGCAACGAAGCTGCGTAGCGCAAAGACAATGAGCAGTATCGGAAAAAAACTGGCGGTATAGTCGATCCATGTCGGTGTCGGTGCTTTCGGGTCGCGTTTTTTTCGCAGGTAGAAAAAATCCAGCGCCCAGATCAGGCCGGTTACCAACGTCAGCAAAAACAAAATCAGCGGAAAATTCAGGGCATCCATTTTTTAACAAGTTCCATCATTTATCATCAACTTGCAGAATCGCCAAGAACGCTTCCTGCGGTATTTCAACACTGCCGACTGCTTTCATTCGCTTTTTACCGGCTTTTTGTTTTTCCAGCAATTTGCGTTTGCGCGTAATATCGCCGCCGTAACATTTTGCCAGCACGTTCTTACGCATCGCTTTAATCGTTTCACGAGCGATGATCTGGCCGCCAATCGCCGCCTGCACCGCCACGTCGAACATTTGTCGGGGGATCAGCTTACGCATCCGCGCCGCCACATCGCGGCCACGGTATTGCGCAACCGACCGATGCACCATCGAGGACAACGCATCGACCCGTTCGCCGTTGATCAGAATGTCGAGCTTGACGACATCGGCGCTCCGGAATTCCTTGAAATCATAATCAAGCGACGCATAGCCACGCGATACGGATTTCAGCCGGTCAAAAAAATCCATCACCACTTCAGCCATCGGCAACTCATACGTCAGCAAAATCTGTCTGCCGAGATACTGCATGTTTTTCTGGATGCCGCGTTTTTCAGTGCACAAGGTCAACACCGGCCCAACGTAATCCTGCGGCACCAGAATCGTGACCGTGATGATCGGCTCACGAATTTCGGCAACGCGCGACAAGTCCGGCAATTTCGACGGATTTTCGATCTCGACAGTATTGCCGTCGTTCAACAGCAATTGATAAATCACCGTCGGCGCCGTCGTGATCAAATCCATGTCGTATTCACGTTCCAAGCGCTCCTGCACGATGTCCATGTGCAACAAGCCCAGAAAACCGCAACGGAAACCGAAGCCCAGCGCTTGTGACACTTCCGGCTCGTAATGCAACGACGCATCGTTGAGCTTCAGCTTGTCGAGCGCATCACGCAACGCCTCATACTGATTGGATTCGACTGGATACAGTCCGGCAAAGACCTGCGGTTTGACATCCTTGAAACCCGGCAACGGCACACTTGCCGGTTTCTGTGCCAGCGTTACCGTGTCGCCGACCTTCGCCGCTTTCAATTCCTTGATGCCAGCAACAACAAAACCGACCTCCCCCGCCGACAGCGACAGTTGCGATACCGACTTCGGCGTAAAAACACCCAACTGCTCGCACGGGTACATCGCGCCGGTTGACATCAACAAAATTTTGTCGCGCTGTTTCAGCGTCCCTTCGACCACCCGCACCAGCATGACGACGCCAACATAATTGTCAAACCAGGAATCAATAATCAACGCTTGTAGCGGCGCGTCGGGCTCCCCTTTCGGCGGCGGCACCCGCGCAACAATCATTTCCAGTACATCGTCGATTCCTTCGCCAGTCTTCGCGCTGATTTTCAGCGCGTCGGAAGCCTCGATGCCGACGATCTCTTCAATCTCTTCAATCACCCTCTCAGGTTCTGCCGATGGCAGGTCGATCTTGTTCAAGACCGGAAACACTTCAACGCCTTGCTCGATGGCCGTGTAGCAGTTCGCCACCGTCTGAGCCTCAACGCCCTGTGAAGCATCAACCACCAGCAATGCGCCTTCGCATGCTGCCAGCGAACGCGAAACTTCGTAGGCGAAGTCCACATGCCCCGGCGTATCAATCATGTTGAGCAAATAGGTTTCCCCATCACGCGCCTTGTAGCGCAACGCCGCCGTTTGCGCCTTGATCGTGATGCCACGCTCGCGCTCGAGATCCATCGAGTCGAGCACTTGCGCACTCATTTCCCGGGCGGACAAACCGCCGCAACACTGGATCAGGCGATCAGCCAGCGTCGATTTGCCGTGATCAATATGGGCGATAATTGAAAAATTGCGTATAAACTGCACAAAAATTCCCGACTGGATGAAAAGCGCCTTGCCCGTCAAACCTTGCAAAGCAAACGAGGGTCTTCAATTTTGCCGACCCTCGTTCCAAAAGCAGCGTATTGTAACGCAGAAGTCTTTGAATTTCGGTGAAAATTCCGCTCTCAAAGAGGAGGTATATCGTTACGCCGACGTTCGCGCCACAGTAGCCAACCGCTTGTCGCAAATCCTGATAAGGCGTAAAGCACAGAACAGGAGAACAATACCAGCGATGTCTCCCAGGCAAGCAACGAAAATACCAGCACCGGAATCAACACCGTTATGAAGGGCACACTCTTTTTCAGATTGAGCGTCTTGAAGCTGTAGAAGCGCAAGTTGCTTGGCATGACCACACCGGCAAACAACGTCACCACCCCTGCCAGCCACAACACTTGCTGGCCGGTTACCGCGTTATCGTGAAACACCCAGACGAAACTTGCCACCAACGCCGCTGCCGCCGGACTTGGAATGCCGGTAAACCAGCGCTTGTCAGCCACTTCAAGCATGGTATTGAAACGCGCCAGCCGCGCCGCCGCACCGGCAACATAAATAAATGCCGCGATCCAGCCCAGCTTGCCGAGGCCATGCAACGCCCACACATAAATCAGAAGCGCCGGCGCTACCCCGAACGAAACCATGTCTGACAAACTGTCGTATTCGGCGCCGAACGCGCTTTGCGTCTTGGTCAGCCGCGCCACCCGACCATCGAGACTGTCGAGAATGGCCGCAATAAAAATGGCTCCGGCAGCTCGCCCGAAATGGCCGTTCATTCCCTGGACAATCGAGTAAAAACCGGCAAACAACGCCGCCGTTGTGAACAGATTGGGTAGCAGATAAATGCCCCGTCGCCGAGCGGCGTTTTTGCGAAGCACACGTTCTTTGTGGTCTTTATCGTAGAGGGACATGGCGCCTCCCCTTTTCCGTTACTGCAACTCTGCCAGCACCGTTTCGGTTGCCCGCACTTTTTGTCCAATAGTGACGCAGGCTCGCGCCGACACCGGCAAGTACACATCGACCCGCGACCCGAAGCGGATGAACCCGTAACGCTGGCCGCGTGTCAACGTATCCCCGGCACTAACGTAGCAAAGAATCCGCCGCGCTATCAGACCGGCCACTTGCACACACGTCACCGCCTGCCCGTTGGCTGCCGTCAAATGCAGCGCGTTGCGCTCGTTTTCGATCGACGCTTTATCGACCGCCGCATTCAAGAAACGCCCACGGTCATACCATACTTTCTCTACCTTCCCATCGACCGGGCTTCTTTGAGAATGAACATTAAAAACATTCATGAACACACTGATTTTTAAAGAGTTTCTATCCAAGTACGGATCGTGCGCCGGCTCGACCTTGATCACTCGTCCATCTGCCGGACACAGGATCGCATTGGGTTGCTCAGGTATCTCGCGCGCCGGATCGCGGAAAAACTGCAAAATGAAAAGCGCCACCAGCCACGCCAGCGCCGCCAACCACCATGATGCCAACCACGACAATGCCAGAGCAAGCAACACAGCGCCCGCCAGAAACGGCCATCCCTCGCGCGCCACCAGTGGGTGAGGATAATTTCTCATAAATACAACGCCTTATATAATATTTCTAATGTTATCTGACATGATTCATGCCAACCCGTTTGGGGCGGAATTTTTCATTTATAGCACAGAAAGGCGCGATGCCTTTCCCAAGCATTCAGGTGTAATCCCCTCAAGGTGAAAAAGGTCAGCAACACTCGCAGCCTTCCCGCATCGTCGAGGGTATTGCCCGAATCCCCGTAATTTCAATATTGGGAGCACGCATGCCGGGCTTCAGCGACTCTGTACGCATCAAATCGGTAGACAAGTATTTTTTGTTGCAGTCGGCGAATACCGTCGCCACCACTGCCCTACCCCCCATATCGTCTTGCAGTTTCAGTGCGCCGAGAAAATTGGCGCCGGATGAAATGCCCACTCCTAGACCATGAGCAGCCAGTTTCTGCGCCATTAGAATCGCATCACCGTCATCAACGCTCACAATGCCGTCCAACTGCTTCAAATCGAGCACCTCTGGAATAAATTCATCGGAGATTCCCTGAATCCGGTGTTTACCGACCCGGTACCCGGTTGATAGCGTCGGCGAATTCGCCGGTTCCAACGGGTGCACCCGCACAGCAGGCGCTTTCTCGCGCAAAAAGCGGCCAACGCCCATCACGGTGCCGCCGGTACCGACACCGGCGATAAACGCATCGGGGCGCACGCCGCACATTTGTAACTGCGCAAACAGTTCCTGCCCAGTCGTCAAATAATGCGCTTCACTGTTGTCCTGGTTAGAAAACTGACACGGCAAAAAAGCCCCTGGCGTTTGCGCAGCAAACTGTTCGCACTTTTGTATGCTGCCAAGAAAACCGCCTTCCTCGCGGCTCACCAGCCGCACATCAGCCCCGAAACTCTGAATCAGATCAATACGCTCGCGGCTCATCCAGTCCGGCATGAAAATCACCACCGGACAACCCAACAGCCTGCCCAATGCCGAAAAAGCAATGCCGGTGTTCCCGCTGGTCGCTTCGGCAATCGGGGCGCCGGGTTGCAAACGCTTCTGCTCGATCGCACGCCACAGGATATGGAACGCCATCCTGTCCTTGATACTTCCGGTCAGATTGTAGTGCTCCGCTTTGGCGTAAACCCGCCGAGGCTGCCCTTGATCGGTACAATCAATCTGCAAAAGTGGCGTATTGCCAATCAAAGCGGTCAATTGTCGAAGTTTTTGCAAGACTTGTTGTTTCATCATGCCTTTCACGACGCAGCATGACGCTGCTCGCTTCTCTGGTTTTTCCGTTGCTTTCCCAAAACCGCACGAGGATCAGGGATAACGCATGCGACAGATTGTCCCCGATTCGTTCACCTATCGCAACCATCCTCAAACAGCAAGATTTTTCGGCAAATGGTAGACTTGCGTCTTTTCATCTGAACGCTTTTTTCGAATGACATCCGAAGCTTCCAATACAAGCCAAACTATCGCCAAACTCGAAACCCGCCCTTTGCGACCGCTGCCGCGCCTCATTTTTATGAGCCGATGGCTGCAATTGCCGTTGTATCTGGGGCTGATTATCGCCCAAGGTGTTTATGTCTGGCTCTTCTGGGTTGAACTCGTCCATCTGGTTGAAGCAACCTTCGGCAACGAAGAAGCCATCCGCCAGATCGTCGCCAACGTCACGCCACACGGTCAAGAAATCGTCGAGATGAGCAAACCATCAGAAACGGTGATCATGCTGGTGATTCTGGGACTAATCGACGTCGTGATGATTTCCAATCTTCTGATTATGGTGATTGTCGGTGGTTACGAAACCTTTGTTTCGCGTCTCGACCTTGAACGTCACCCTGACCAGCCCGAATGGCTGTCGCACGTTAACGCCAGCGTGTTGAAAGTCAAACTCGGCACCGCAATCATCAGCATTTCATCAATTCACTTGCTGAAAACTTTCATCAACGCACATGCTTACGACGCCAAGACATTGATCGCGCAAACGGCGATCCATCTTACGTTCCTGGTCTCAGCCATGGCCATTGCCGCCTGTGACCGCATTCTGCCGCAAAATGGTCACTCGCAACACTGACGTTTTCAATGAAAATGGGGGATAACCCACATGAGCACCCTGATCCGCACTGAAGATTTCGTTCAAAGTATTGCCGATGCCTTGCAATACATCTCCTGCTACCACCCGATGGATTACATCGAAGCTCTGGGCAAAGCCTATGAAGTCGAGCAATCGCCCGCTGCCAAAGATGCCATCGCGCAAATCCTGACCAACTCCCGGATGTGCGCCGAAAACCATCGACCGATTTGTCAGGATACCGGGATCGTTACTGCCTTCGTCAAAGTCGGGATGGATGTTCGTTTCGAGGATTCTTCGCGATCCATCCTCGACATGGTCAACGAAGGTGTTGCCCGTGCCTATGGCGACAAAAACAATCCGTTGCGTTACTCCGTGTTGGCCGATCCTGCGGGCGCTCGAAAAAACACCCGCGACAACACACCGGCCATCGTGCATTTTGACCTCGTTCCCGGCAACACCGTTGATGTCAAAATTGCAGCCAAAGGCGGCGGTTCCGAAGCGAAGTCCAAATTTGCAATGCTCAACCCGTCTGATTCCATCGTCGACTGGGTGATCAAAATGCTCCCGACCATGGGCGCCGGCTGGTGTCCGCCCGGCATTCTCGGCATCGGCATCGGCGGCACTGCCGAAAAAGCGATGCTGCTTGCCAAAGAAGCGTTGATGGAACCGGTCGATATGGCCGACCTGATCAAGCGCGGCTCCAAAAACCGCCTCGAAGAACTGCGTCTTAAAATCTACGAAAAAGTGAACGCTCTGGGCATCGGCGCGCAAGGTCTGGGCGGCTTGTTCACCGTGCTCGATGTCAAGATACTCGATTACCCGACACACGCCGCCAACCTTCCGGTGGCGATGATCCCGAACTGCGCCGCCTGCCGCCACATCCATTTCACGCTCGATGGAAGCGGCCCTGCCGAATTGCCGCGTCCGGACGTATCGTGCTGGCCGAAAGTCACCTGGGCGCCATCGCCGGAAGCACGTCGCGTCAACCTTGATACGCTCACCCGGGAAGAAGTCGCCTCATGGAAACCCGGCGAACGCTTGCTGCTGAACGGAAAAATGCTGACAGGCCGCGACGCCGCCCACAAACGAATCGCCGATATGCTGGCACGCGGAGAAGCCCTGCCAGTGTCGTTCAAAAACCGCGTGATCTACTACGTCGGTCCCGTCGATCCCGTCGGTGATGAAACCGTTGGCCCCGCCGGACCCACGACCGCAACGCGAATGGACAAATTCACCGAAACCATGCTGGCGCAAACCGGACTGATTGCGATGGTCGGCAAAGGCGAACGCGGATCTGTCGCCATCGAAGCCATCAAAAAACATAACGCGGCTTACCTGATCGCCGTCGGCGGCGCTGCTTACCTCGTCGCCAAAGCCATCAAACAATCCAAAGTCATCGCGTTTGAAGACCTTGGAATGGAAGCTATTTATGAATTTGATCTGAAAGATATGCCCGTGACCGTCGCCGTGGACAGCAGCGGCCAATCGCTGCACCAAACCGGGCCACTCGAATGGCAGAAAAAAATCGGGGCGTAACGCACGCAGTGATCCCCTCCCTTTCAAAGGTTAGGGAGCGGATGGGGTTATCAGGAATCAGGTATCGGATTGAACTCACGCGAAGGCGCGGTGTGTGAATTCACGACTCCATTGTAAAAGGCACGAAGCCCCGTCATTCCCGCGCGCCTCCCCGCCCAAAATCGCTGCGGGGACAAGCCTGGCGGGGAAACACGCGGGAATGACGGTGCTTCGTGCCTTTCTCCGCGCCTTCGCGTCTCCGCGTGAAAATGATTTTCCTCCGCGCCTTCGCGCAGAATGACACCAACTCACGCAGGCAATGCGTCTTCTCAAGAAAACAGGGTGGCTTCCTGTGGCTGGAGGGTGGCTCATGATTCTTCGCAGGATTGAGCGATAAACAGAGTAGAATGAAAAAGTTTTACAAGGGGATCAAGCGGGTTCTCAATCGTTTGGTTGGGCGGCAACAGGTTGTTGCCGTTGTCTGCCGTTCGGTGGTTCCGCTTTTTAATGTCAATCATTTTTTTATGAGTGTTATTTATGAGCAACGATCAATCTTCTTTCAAAATGTTTTTGAGCAACACCGAATTTCTTCCGGGATATGCGATTACCCGTCATTTGGGTCTTGTCCAGGGGAGCACTGTTCGCGCCAAGCATTTCGGTCGAGACATGATGGCCGGACTCAAGAATATCGTCGGCGGAGAACTGAAAGGCTACACAGAGTTGTTGAACGAATCGCGCCAGGAAGCTCTCAGTCGCATGCAGGAGCAAGCTGAGGCCATCGGCGCCAACGCTGTTATCAATGTTCGTTTCAGCACGTCGAATATCACGGCTGGCGCATCCGAGCTTCTGGCCTATGGAACCGCCGTCGTTCTCAAGCAGCAAGGCTGAGCCAGGGAGATTCCATGATGGAACTGATTGTCTTTATCCTGTTGGTTCTCACAGGGCTGATTACCGGAACGATTCTTGAGCGACGTCACTATCGCTCCATACGCAAAAGAGAGGCCAAATTAAAACACATTCTGGTTTTTTCCGAGCGCAGACCGCCGCCGAATTTCTCCGGCCAATCGTTTTCTCTGGTCACAGGTTCGGTCGTCATCTCCAGCGATTATTTCAAAACCATAGCCGCCGGATTGAAATCGCTTGTCGGAGGGCGGCTGACCAGTTACGAAACGCTGCTCGACCGTGGTCGCCGCGAAGCCATTCTCAGGATGAAAGAAGAGGCTGCAAAACAAGGCGCCCAAGCCATCTTCAATGTTCGCCTGGAAACGTCTACGCTTAACCAGGGCAGGAAGCAAGGCATTATCTGCGCTGAAATGCTGGCGTATGGAACCGCGCTGAAAGCGAGTTTTTCTGATCAAGGAGTTTCTCGCTGATCGCCGCCGGAGCATGCCGTGTCACACTACGAAAACTTGCAGGTTCCGGACGATGTGAATGTCGGCAAGGCATCGGCGCTGGGCGAATTCGTCAAATTGGCCGTTGTTCTTGTCGTTTTTTGTGTCGTTCTTGTCGTGGCAGTGGTTTACGGCATGCGTTTTTTTGCGCCCTACATTCCTTTTCGGTATGAAGTGTCGTTTGCCGAAGGTATCGCCCAAAAGCTCGATAAAGACACGCCTTCGGCTTCTCGCCAATACCTGCAAAATCTGGCTGATTCCCTGGCGGCGCATATGGCCTTGTCCGATGGTATGTCCGTGACAGTTCATATCAGTTCTTCAAAAACGCCCAACGCTATTGCCACACTCGGCGGCCACATCGTCGTTACCCAAGGGCTTCTTGATCTTGTGGATAGCGAAAACGCTTTGGCGATGGTTCTCGCCCACGAAATCGGACATGTCAAGCACCGCGATCCCATTATTGGCGCGGGCAGCGCTGTGGTGGTGTCCATTGTGATGGGGATGATTTTCGGCAGCACTGACTCCTCCATTATCAGCGACACATCCAGCTTGTTGGCGCAATTGAGTTTTTCACGCTCCCAGGAAAACGCCGCCGATCAAGCTGCGCTCGATGCTTTGTCGCTACACTACGGCCACACCCATGGCGCCGAAACGTTTTTCAAAAAAATACTGGAACGCTACCAGGACGATGACGCGCTTTCGGAATTTCTGGCGTCCCACCCAAGCACCTCCAAGCGGCTTGCCCGAATCGAAATCACCCATGCCGGGAACTCAAACAAATCCCTGACACCGCTTCCGGATTTCATCCAACGCTCCGCAGATTCTTCGGACGAAGAATCAGAATAAGACGAAAAATATCAGGCTCCCCTCGCCCGCTTGCGGGAGAGGGGCTGGGGGAGAGGGAATGACGGAGTATGTATATCACCACAACCGTTGCACGCGAAGCTGCGATGAACCCATCGCCTCTTGCTTTTTACATGGAGTTAAGTTAAATTGTTTCGCTATGACGCATTCAAACCGGAATTCGTTATCCATTTTTCAATCATGACGCAAAGTGAGTTTGTTTTTCCGATGTGTGCGATAGCCGAAATCCGCAGCGATTTTGGCACGCTTCTTGCTCACTCACTCACTCACTCACACTTACGTTAAAGACAGACGCGCCTTCCGACCGGAAGGCGCGTTGCTCTTCACTTCAAGCCCCTGTTTCCCGACGGAAAGCAGGGGCTTTTCGTTTCCGTTCCCACTTTCACTTTCTCCCGCATTTTTCCCGCAAGCCAATTTCTGAAAGGAGTTTTTCAATGAAGCGTTTTTTATGTCACACCCTCGGCGGCGCAGCGCTGGCCTTGAGTTTTTCTTTCTCCGCGCCGGTTTTGGCGCAAGAAAACATCGCCCACCCCGGTACCGCGACGCAATCCATTGACTATTACGATGGCACTATGAACGATGTTCTCACGACCAGCGTGACCCCGGTCAGTACGTTCCACAAAAGCAACTTTGTGACGGGCAACACCGTCACGCTGAACAGCAACACCGTTAGCCATGTTTTTGGCGCGGTCAATTTTGGGGATACAGACGCCCTCAGCGGCAACAGAGCTGTTATCAACGGCGGCACGGTGAGGAACCTCGTTGAGGGTGCGCTTCACGTTCTCGAAAACGGCAACACCAGCGCCTTGAACAACCGCGTTGAAATCAACGGGGGCACGGTGGGTAATACTACTGGTGGACAAGCCGCGAGCGACGTTAGCGGCGACGCTCTTGCCAGCAACAACACCGTCGTCATCACGGGCGGAACGATTAACGGGATAGTTTTCGGCGGGCTTGCTGGCAGCGCAAGCGGCCAGGCTGTCGCCAGCAACAACACCGTGCGGATCGGCCCCGGGTTGCCGGCGACGGTCTTTGGTTCAAACGCATTGCTCGTCGGCGGCTATGCAAATACCAATACCGGCACCGCCGTTTCCACCGGCAATACCTTGCAAATCGAATCCGCCGGGTTGAGCGTGGAAAGGCTGGGATATTTTCAGCGTTTTGAATTCACCTTGCCTGCGGGTTTGGCGAACAGCGACACAGTGTTGATCTCAACTGCCTGGACGGATATCGGCACGAACGCAGTGATGACTGTCAGCGCGGCTCCCGGATTTACCGTCAGCCCGGGCGATGCGTTTATCTTGATCGACGGCACGGGTTCCACGTTCAGCGGAACAGTGGCGGCAGCGTCGCAAAGCGGCACGATTGGCGGGTATCCCTACACGCTGGCGGTGGAAAGCGACACAGTGGTGTTGAGGATACTGCAACCTGTTCAGAGCAGAGTGACAACCTCTGTCCCGGTGGCTGGCGGCGGCGTTCTTGCTGCGCTTGGTCTGCTTCTGGCCGGACTGGCGGCGGCTGGATTGCGGCGGCGGCGTTGTTAAGAGCAGGCGCGGCTTTCGTGGCCGCCCGATGTTTTGGGATCAATGGTAGGGGTACGGCATACCGTGCCCCTATTTCATGCGAAGGCGCGGTGTGCGAATTCACGACTTCGTTGGAAAAGGTACGATGTGCCGTCATCCTGCGCGAAGTCGCAGGATCCAAGCGGTCTCTGGATTCTGCGACTTCGCTACGCTACGCGCAGAATGACGGAGTACTGATTGGGCGGAAAAAAGACGCTGGATTCCCGCCAGACTTGTCCCCGCAGCGATTTTGGGCGGGGAAGCACGCGGGAATGACGGGGCATCGTACCTTTTCCAATGGAGTCGTGAATTCATACATCGTGTCAATTTGAATCAGCCTGATTCCTGATTCACAAAGAACGCAGCGCGTCGAGCACCATTCCTTTTTGAAGCAATTCCGGCAGCAGGTGCGGCGGTTTTCCGGGTCGGTAGAACACGTAAACCGGCACGCCGCTGCGACCGAGCGCAGTTAACGCTTCGGTGATGGCCGGATCGTAGCGCGTCCAATCGGCACGCATCAGGACGACGCCCTGCCGTGCGAAGGCTTGCTGCACATCGTCGGTGTCAAGCACCCATTTTTTGTTGGCTTGACAGGTCACGCACCACGCTGCGGTGAAATCGACGAACACGGTTTTTCCGGCAGCGTTTTCATGCGCAACGGCTTTGGCGCTGTACGGTTGCCAGACGACATCCACTCGTTCCAGCATGGACGCTTGCTCTGAAGCGGTGGAAAACACCGGCGAAATCAACCAGCCCGCTATCACGATGCCCGCCGTTGCCGTCAATACCCAACTGATTTTGACGCGATCCCGCGCACCGAACGCCATCCGGTAGCCGTGCCACGCCCATAGTGCCAGCGCTACCGCCACCAGCGCCAGCAGCAGTCGCAGTTCAATGTCGCCGCTTGTTTGTGCGCCGAGAACCCACGCCAGCCAAGCGACTGTTGCGTACAGTGGAAACGCCAGTAGCTGTTTTAGGCGCAGCATCCAGGCGCCAGACTTCGGCAAAAACCGCTGCCAAGCTGGGAAGAACGCCAGCAGCGCATACGGCAGCGCCATGCCCAGTCCCAGCATTGCGAAGATGACGAGAGTTGTCAGCACGCTTTGCGTCAACGCATAGCCCAGTGCTGCACCCATGAACGGCGCCGTACACGGCGAGGCAACTACCACGGCGAGCAGGCCGGAGCCGAACGCGTCGAGCGTGCGGTTTCGCGCTGTCCAGCCAAGCCATTCTGGCGGTGCCAGCGCACCAAACTCGAAGACGCCAGAAAAATTCAGCGCCATCACGAAAAAGAGCAGCGCCAGTCCGGTAATGACCATCGGCGATTGCAACTGGAAGCCCCACCCCAACTGTTCGCCTGCGGCTCTCAGCGCCAGTAACGCGCCGGCCAGCATCAGGAAGGTCAGTATCACACCGGCGCTGAACGCCAGCGCTTCGCGCCGTAATGTTTTTCGATCATCGCCGTGCTTGACGAAGCCCAGCACTTTCAGCGAAACAATCGGGAACACGCACGGCATCAGATTCAAAATCACGCCGCCCACCAGCGCAAAGAACGCCGCCAGTCCCAGTGAAAGATTTTTGCTGTTGCCTTTGTCGGGGGGGGAATTGAGAGTTGTATCTGCAACCATTCCCGGCGGTCGCGCCGCCGGAGGCGCGTCAAACGTCGGCACTGTCCCTGGCGATACCGTGCCTTGAAGCGGCACGTCGATCGTGACTGCTATGATGTTGCCGTCCATGCCACCCCAAGGTTGCGCTGAACGCAAAACACCCTGCAACCGTGGCAAGCCGCCTTCCAGTTGGTGCGACACTGGTAGTGTCAGTGTGAGCGCGTTACCATCGCGCTGCAACGGTTGCGCGAACGATGGCTCAATCTTTCGGGATTCATCGGCGAAAAAATATAGAGCGCCGGGATCGGATGTTTCAGGATGAACGGGCGTCAAGCGTACTGTGATTGCCGTGCCATCGCCTTGCGCGGAAGCTGTCCAGCCGGTGAGCGGTGTCGGTAAAAGGCGTTGCGTGGCAGCGATGGCGGAGGCGTTGGCAACAGCAGGTTGCGATGTCGCAGCGATCGGTAACGTCAACATCAGATCAGCGCCGTCGGGGATGCAGACGTCCTTGCACATCAGCCAGTCGGCGCGCGCTTTGATCTTAAGTGATGGTGGAGTGATGTTCGAGACTTTGAATTCGGTGAGCAGCAATACTTCGCGCTCAAAACCGTAATTAACGAAAGGCCCGTACGGTTGTGCCTGCGGCGCTGGCCATTGCAACGCGCCCGCTGTCACGCCTTCCGGCAACGTCCAGATGATCGATGTTGGCAAACCGGTGTCGCCCGGATTTTTCCAGTAGATGTGCCAGCCGCGTTCCATTTTGAGTTGCAGCGCCACGGTGAACGCCGATTCCGGCGCGACGCTTTCTACGTCGCTGATCAATGACGCTTTCACGGGCTGCGGCGTTTGCGCGGCGACCGGCATGGCGACTTGCGCAGCGAGTATGAACAGCGAGACAAGCAGCCAGCCCGTGAGTTTCTTTTCACGCGAAGGCGCAAAGGCGTGAAGAATGCTCAAAAAACCAGTTCTCATACCACTTCGCGCCTTTGCGCCTTCGCGGGAGATATTCATTTTCAACAGTTTCATGTCCGAATCTGACCCTGGGCTTTGCTGCCGCCCAGAACGATCCATTTTTGCGTTGTCAATCCTTCGATTCCGACAGGGCCACGGGCATGCAGCTTGTTGGTCGAGATGCCGATTTCTGCGCCCAATCCGTATTCAAAACCATCAGAAAAACGTGTCGAGGCATTGACCATCACCGAGCTTGAATCGACTTCACGCAAAAAACGCATCGCCGCCGTGTGGTTTTCAGTGACGATGGCGTCGGTATGCTGTGAGCTGTAGCGGGCAATGTGTTCAATCGCCTGATCGAGCGAATCGACAACGCGAATCGACAGAATCGGCGCTAGGTATTCCGTGCGCCAGTCTTCTTCAGTGGCTTCGCGTGCGTCCGGTATCACGGCGCGTGTCCGCGCACAACCGCGACATTCAACGCCTTTGTCACGGTAAATGTTGCACAACGGCGGCAAAATCGTTTCGGCAACAGCGTGATGCACCAGCAACGTTTCCATCGTGTTGCATGGGGCGTAGCGCTGTGTTTTGGCGTTGTCAGCAATGCGAATCGCCTTTTCAGGATCGGCATCAGCGTCGATATAAACATGGCAGATGCCGTCCAGGTGCTTGATCACCGGAACCCGTGCCTCGTGCGCGATGCGTTCGATCAGACCCTTTCCACCACGCGGTACGATCACATCGACGTTCGCTTCGTCACGAACCAGATGACCGACAGCTTCACGGTCGGGCGTGGCGATGATTTGCACGACTGTTTCCGGCAATCCTGCCGCACGCAATCCTTCATGAACACAAGCGGCAATCGCCAGATTGCTTCTTAACGCTTCTGAGCCACCGCGCAGAATCACCGCGTTCCCCGCTTTCAGACACAAGCCCGCAGCATCGGCGGTGACGTTGGGACGGGCTTCATACACAATACCGACCACACCAAGCGGCACGCGCATCTTTCCGACCTGAATTCCCGAGGGACGCGACATCAAATCGGTTATCGCGCCGACAGGATCGGGAAGCGCCACGATTTGCGCAAGCCCTTCAGCCATGGTTTCGACCGTGGATGGTTTTAGCGTGAGTCGATCAACAAACGCCGCGTCGAGTTGTTTGACACGCGCTGCTTCAACGTCCTGCGCATTCGCTTCCAACAAAACGCTTGCCTGACGCCGGAGGGTTGCTGCCATCGTTGTCAATGCGTGATTTTTGGCGGCGGTGTCGGCGCGTGCCACCTCAGCGGCAGCCTGTCGCGCCGCGTTGCCCACGGCGTTCATGTACGCAGCGATTGAATCAAAATCAGAGGGTTTCATCGTTTCTTTTTCCGTTAAAGAGTGCCTGGCGTCAACGTTCGCACACCGTTTTTTTCACCAAGCAAAATCACGTCAGCACCGCGCTGCGCAAAAATCCCGACCGTCACAACACCGGGAATCTGATTGAGCTTCGTTTCCATTTCGACAGGGTTCAACAAATTCCAACCATGCACATCGAGAATCACATTGCCGTTATCCGTCGTGAAGCCGGTGCGCCACTCTGGGCATCCGCCGAGGCGCACGATAGCACGCGCCACGAAGCTACGCGCCATCGGGATCACCTCAATGGGAACCGGAAAATCACCCAGAACCGGTTTGAGTTTTGAGCCGTCGGCGATACATACAAATTTCTGCGCCGCTGCGGCAATGATCTTTTCGCGTGTCAGCGCACCGCCGCCGCCCTTGATCATCGAACCATGCACCGTCACCTCATCCGCGCCATCAATGTACACCGACAAATCCCCGGCGTTGTTCAATTCCTCCACCACGATGCCGTGTTTTTTGAGCAGCTTCGTCGTGCGCTCCGAACTCGATACCGCGCCCTTGATAAGCGCCTTGCGTTTTTCGGCCAGCGCTTCAATGAAAAAATCCACCGTACTTCCAGTGCCGACGCCCAGCCAAGCATTGTCCTCAACATACGCGAGAGCTGCTTGGGCTGCGGCTTGTTTTAAGCTGTCCTGTGTCATAGCGAATTCCAGGAATCGTTCCAGAGAAATTTACATTATCACACTGTTTGAGCTTCCCCTAATCCTTGCGCAACGCGATGAAGTATTGGCGCCTTTGGAGAAGAAGCTACCGCTTTTATTGAGCAACTGGACGAAACGTATTGTGCGCCATGCTCTGATTTTTCATGGGACGCCGAAACCCGCATGCTTTCGTTCAAGCCATACGATGAAAAGTTTGCGAAATCCTTTCCTGCGTCAGTGTATGTGCCTGAATAAGGGCGGATAAATGGTGGTGCGACATATCAGCGGTTAGGCGTCGAAACGGGTTTCCCCTCAAAACGTTCTCGCTTCATAGAGGAAAATGAATTGTTCAGGGGCGAGCAGCTATAATTGCCTCGTAATCAGCTTCCAAAGCGACTTTTGTTGCCATGATGGCCGTTTTAACCGGACGCTACTGAACGCTATCGGAAATTCAACCCAGGAGAATATGGATGAAAAGGAAAGTTTTAGCTATCTCTCTCTTAGCTATATCTCTCGTATGGATAATCGCTGGGTGCAACGAAAAAAACAGCGAGGAAACAACCCCTGCAACACCCACAACATCTCAAGAACCAATCATTGCTCTGGAAGAGTCAGGCGCCATACCCAAACTGGAGCGTGAAAACACGCTGACAGGCGTCGATGCCAATGCAAATGGCGTGCGTGATGATATAGACGCCTTCATCAATAACAAATACAGTTCAAACGCGCAACGTGCCGCTGTCATACAAACGGCAAAAGCCATGCAAAACGCATTGACGTCAGACACAACAAATATCCAAGACATCAAAGCAATCGCCCAAGAGATTTCTTATGGAATTAATTGTATCTATTTACAGTTTGATGGCGCAGAAGGAACAACACCGCCCGCACAGGTTGTTCATGAATTAAAATCAATAACAAGCAACACCAAACAAAGGCTGTTGGCATATCTCGAATTTAATAAAGCATTGGATGGCACATCTTCAGCGTTGCCCAAGGGAGATACTTGTGAATAATTCAATAAAAATACCCTATTGTCTGTCCTGGTTTTAGCAAGCCCGGATAAGCGAAGCGCCTTCCGGGGCGATGCGCTCGACCGCCTCATTCACGAACAAAACCCGATGGGAAAAGATATGTCTCGTACGATACGCTGGTTTGCCCTGCTCTTCGTAATGTGTTTTGCTCTGATGGTTTATTTTGAAATGGGCAGACGAACGACGGAGCAGGGAGATGCGGAGGCCGTGAAGCTGCTTAGGAAAGCGGCGGAACAAGGAGATGCTAATGCCCAATTTAGCCTTGGTGTGAGTTATGCCGAAGGTCAGGGTGTCACAAAGGATGACGCAGAGGCCGTAAGGTGGTTCCGAAAAGCTGCGGAACAGGGAAATATGATTGCCCAATTCAATCTTGGTGCGAGTTATACAGGGGGCCAGGGCGTCACAAAGGATGGTGCGGAAGCCGTGAAGTGGTTCCGAAAAGCTGCGGAACAGGGGGATGCAAAAGCCCAAAATAATCTTGGTGCGATATACGCCGAAGGCCAAGGTGTCGCACAAAACGATGCGGAAGCCGTGAAGTGGTTCCGAAAAGCTGCGGAACAGGGAGATAAATATGCCCAACTTAGCCTTGGCGGGATGTACGCTGCTGGTCAAGGTGTCGCAAAAGATGATGCAGAGGCTGTGAGGTGGTATAGAAAAGCGGCGGAGCAGGGAAATACGTCCGCCCAGCTTAGCCTGGGATGGATGTATGTCGAAGGTCGAGGCGTCGTAAAGGATGATGCGAAAGCCGTGAAGTGGTTCCGAAAAGCGGCGGAGCAGGGCGATGCGGATGCCCAAGAGAGCCTCGGAGAGATGTATGCCGAAGGCCGAGGCGTCGCAAAGGATGATTCGGAAGCCGTGAAATGGTACAAGAAAGCAGCAAGGGGCTTCCAAAAAAAAGCGAAGCAGGGAGATGTGTTTGCCCAACTTAGCCTTGGGTTAATGCACGCCGAGGGGCGAGGTGTTTCGCAAGACGATGCAGAAGCCGTGAAATGGTTCCGGAAAGCGGCGGAACAAGAATATGCGCTTGCTCAGGAGCGCCTTGGCGTGATGTATGCTGAAGGCAAGGGCGTCGCAAAGAATGATGCAGAAGCCGTGAAATGGTTCCGGAAAGCGGCAGAACAGGGAGATGTGTTTGCCCAAGCCAACCTTGGATGGATGTACGCCAATGGTCGAGGCGTTACACAAGATGATGTGGAAGCTGTGAAGTGGTATAAAAAAGCAGTGGAGGGGTTTCAAAAGGAAGCAGAACAAGGCGATGCATTTGCCCAACTTAATCTTGGGCTGATGTACGTCGAAGGCCGGGGCGTCACACAAGATGACGCGGAAGCTGTGAAGTGGCTCCGAAAAGCGGCAGAGCAGGATGATGCGCATGCCCAGTATGAACTTGGAGAGATGTACACCAAAGGTCGGGGCGTGGTAAAGGACGACGCGGAGGCTGTGAGGTGGCACCGAAAAGCGGCAGAACAGGATGATGCGTACGGTCAATACAAGCTTGGGCAAAAATACGCTAACGGCCAAGGCGTAGCGAAGAATGACGCGGAAGCTGTGAAGTGGTACAAGAAGGCCGCAGAAGGGCTTCGAAAAGAAGCAGAAAAGCGCGATGCGCATGCTCAATATAACCTCGGAGAAATGTATGCTGAAGGCCGGGGCGTGGCGAAGAACCATGCTGAGGCTGTCAAATGGTACAAGAACGCGGCAGACAGATTTCAAAAAGAAGCAGAGCAGGGCGATGCATTTGCTCAGAACAAGCTAGGGGAGATGTATGCCAAAGGTCGAGGTGTCGCAAAGGATGATGCGGAGGCTGTGAAGTGGTTCCGCAAGGCGGCGGAACAAGGGAATAAGGACGCCCAAGAAGCGCTCGAAGCCATGAAGAATCAGACGCTCGCCAAGCAATAAAACCATGGCAACCGTCCCTGATGGAGGGCATCTTGTCCAAACGCCCAATAAGTGAAAACGGCATGCCGAGATGAATTGCTACGAGCGGAATCGTTTTTTTGTTCGCGCGCGCAAAAAATTTAAAGAGGAAATACCTTCTTTGGTACAGTTCAGAAATCTTTTTTGGATGCGGAATTTACTTTTCCTTGTTGCTATGGTAACTTATATTTCTTTAGAAATTTTTTATGGATTTTTTAACAAATAGTACGCATAGGGTCAGCGAAGCGTCGTTGATATTCTTCCCTCTCCTTTGGAGGGAGAAGGATTGAGGGAGAGGGGGAAGCGTTTTTGATCTCAAGCATAAACAACATTGCGCAAGAACTGAACGGAACAGTGATCAAAGCGAACTACCTGATACCTCCCAAGCCGCCTAAGCCCACAAGAGGGGATGAGGGAGGTGCAAACAAGGGAAAATGCTAGGAGACAAAGGTGGTTTCGATAACACGGTTGGGGAAGTGGGCGGAGGTCAGCGTGAGAGCAGTCGGGCGTGCCGTTTCTCCTTATTGGACGTTTAGAAGGGACACAACTAATACCGAGCATCTTTGTGGGGGACTAACATGTTATCTCGCGTAGCCCGTTTTCTCTGGAAAGCCGTAAAGTGGATGCCTCTCATCGCCGTGACACTTTTTGCGCTGGCGGTATTGATCAACTGGCGCGATGAGGTGTTGAGCGATGAAGCCCGTGCGCTTCTTGAAGCAAGGCCGATGAAAACGGTGCCGGATAACGAGAATATCTTCGTGGCGATGGCAGGCTTTAATGCGCCCGAAGGAGACGATATTTTTGAAGCCGGGGGGAGTCATATCGAAGAAATCGAAAAAGCGCTTGAGCAAGACCCTTGGGAAGTAAAAACAATATTTGGAGGGATCAAGGAACAGGAGGGAAAAGAAGAATTACGTTGGCAGGAAACAGAGCCCTCCTTTGATTGCCGATTCGATAAAGAAACGGATTTTTTGGGATGCGCACGTTCCCAAAAAGAACGCATTGAAAAAACACTGGCGGCAAATGAAACGCTGGTATATCGGTACGGCATTTTGCAAGAGCTGCCCTATTATGTTGCCTCACGGAATCCCGGTGCCTTACTTGTTATGAGAAGCCACTCGGCGATGACCTATGTGCGGATATTTCTGGTGGCGCAGGCCTTACTGGACGTTGAGAGCGGAAATGCAGAAGCAGGGCTGACGTTTTTCAAAAAAGACTTGGCAACCATGCGCCGGATTCTCGAAGGAAAAGGTATTTCCGTCGATAACATAACGCCGAAGGCTCATATGACTCGGAGTGTTTATCGGCTAAGTCTTTTACTATCGTCACCGTCAATCAATGTTGAAGGGCAGCCATCGGGATGGCGGGAGTTGTTGGAGCCGCTATCACGCGAACAGATCAGTTTGCGCTCGGCAATTGAGGGAGATATCAGGCGCATTTACGACTATGGGGTGGCAACGAAATGGGTGTCGTATCAGGAGGCGACCGAGCATCCGTACCGCTTTTGCTCCTTCAAAAAATCAGGCGAGACTTGCTCTACGTGGCAGTGGTGGCTGGATAAGAACGGTCATGCCCTTTTCTTCCAACCCAACGCAAAGTTCAATTATGGCGTCCCTCTCTATAAAACGTGGCTTAGAATTTCCGACCTCTCCCGGAAGAATTATATCGAGCAACGCGAGGAAGCGCTGGCTTCTTTGACCGAATTGTCCAGGCCAGGAATCGACTGGATTTACAATCCTGTTGGCAAGGGGGCGTTCCGCAACCTTAGCTACTATTGGGACGACTACTACCATTGGGGTGATGCTTTGCGAAGGCTCTACGACCTCGATGCCTATTTGAGGTTAGTCCGATTGCAGTTGGAGCTGCGTCTTGCGAAAATCCTTTCGGAGGACATTCCAGCGTTCATTGAGCAACTGGACGAAGCGTATTGTGCGCCATGCTCTGATTTTTCATGGGACGCCGAAACCCGCATGCTATCCTTTCAACCGTACAACGAGAGTTGGTTTACGCGCCACGCTTCCCCATCGGTTTATGTGCCTGAATAAGGTCAACCCGGTCGGATACACCGCTAGTCAGATCGATCTTGTGCTTGGCAATAGAGGCCGCATCCCGTTCAAACCGACCGGGAGCAACACCGGCTACCGCATCGCCACCTTTCAATCCCAAGTGCCGGGGGAATTCTACGGCGTCGAACTCAGCGGCACCCTCATGTCGGGCTTTACCATCACCCTGAAAGACGATACCGTTTACGGCTTCTCCTGGTACAACTCTCGCCTGATGTACATTCAAGACTGCTGGGGCAACCGTCTTGGCATCGTTCGTGACGGTAGCGGCAAAATCCTGCAAGCGAGCACCCCGAACGGACGCTACCTGCGTTTCCAGTATGGACATCCCAACTGCGCCACCTGCATTACTCGCGTGACCGACAACATTGGTCGGCAGACCAGCTGCCCCTACGACGTCAATGGCAACCTGAGGCAAGTCACCGACGCAACCGGGCAACGCACCCAAATCGGCATCACCCTGCGCGAAGCCGCAGTATCCAAGCGGTCTTTGGATTCTGCGACTTTGCTACGCTACGCGCAGAATGACGGAATGGTTTATTCAGAGCGTCCTTAACTTGTTCTCAGCACCAGCGCCGCGTTACTGCCGCCGAAAGCGAATGAGGTTGAAAGCGCCGCCCGTATCGGTGCGTTTGCGTGTGCGTGCAACGCCACCAGCGACAGCGGCGGGTCGTTCGGGTCCTGAATGCCGTCCCACAGGTGCGGCGGCAGACGATGAGCGCGGTCGGTCAGTGTCAACCAGGTCAGTGCGGCTTCCAGCGCTCCGGCTGCGCCCAGCGTGTGGCCGGTCATCGGCTTGGTGCTGCTGACGGGACAATCCGGAAAGAGCGGTGAAATGACGCGGCTTTCCATGGCGTCGTTATGCTGCGTGGCCGTGCCGTGCAAGTTGATGTAGCCAATGTCGGATGGCGAGCAGTCGGCGCGGGTCAGTGCTTCGAGAATGGCGTTGGTGGCGCCCACGCCTTCAGGATCGGGCGCGGAAATGTGATAGCCGTCGGATGTCTCCCCCCAACCGGCCAGTGTGACCGCGTGCTTGTCTTCCTCCGTTTGCCGCCGCATCAAAAACAACGCGGCTGCTTCACCGATGTTGATGCCGCAACGGTTGGCCGAAAAGGGCAGGCAGGGAGCGTCACTGACGGCTTCGAGCGAAGCAAAACCGCCCACCGTGAAACGGGCGAGGGTATCGACGCCGCCAGCAATCACCAGATCCGCCAGACCGGCACGCAGCAAGCGAGCGCCGCTGATCAATGCCTTGGCGCCCGATGTACAGGCGGTCGAGATGCTGTAGGCGGGACCCGTGCAGCCGAGATGCTCGGCAAGCATCCGGGACGGCGAGCCGAGTTCCTGTTGACTGTAGTGAAAGTTATCGGGAAGGCGTTTTGTTTGATGGTGAAAGAGGACGGCCTCTTCACTTTGCGCCATGCCCGACGTGCTGGTGCCAAGAATCACGGCGATGCGGTGTGCTGGAAGGTTGCGCGTTAGTTCACGGTATAAGGGTTCGATTTGCGCGAACGTCGCCAGCAACAAAGCATTGTTGCGCGACCTTTGGGACAGCGGTAAACCATCGAGCGGCGGCAGTGGTACATCGGCGTGGCCGAGCATCAGTGTTCGCCCTGGGCTGTAGGCATCGCTGTAACGCATGCCCGGACTGCGACCGGAAAACAGCGCCTCGCGGACATTTTCCAGCCCGTCGCCCAGCGCGCAGGCAACTGCCGGTGGCAGCAAGACAACAGGATCAGGATTCATCGCTGGTTGCCTCACGGCTATCGAACGTCACCTGATAGCGCAACGCATGATTGTCGAGCACGATGCGCCCTTGCCACGGCGAGCCTTCAGAATAGAGAATGGAAATGTTGAGCGTCTCGTCGAGAAACACCTGCCGCACCCCCTGTTTTTCATGAACCGTCCAACCTCGCGGCAATGCGTCGCGCAACGTGTCAAGCGGCGCATACGCCAGCAACACATCGTTCATGATCCGCGCCGCCGACAAGTTGGCGGGAAGCGGCTGCGTTTCGACGGTTCTTTTTCCATTGTAATCGAAGCTGAACAGCCGCGCACCGAACGCCATGCCGATCACCGTCAGAGAGTCGGCGTGGATGTCTAGCACCGTCTCCAAGGTTCTCTGCTTGTTAGCCCAGACGATGGTCAGCCGTTGTTCAACGGTTCGTTCTCCGAGTGCCGCTGGCGCGATTCGCAGCAACGGCAGTCCGCCGGAAAGCCAGAAAGAAGCGCAGGCGGTCAGAACCAGCGCTGCCAGCAGCGCAAACAAAGGTCGGGCTTTGGTCATGAATGCAATCATATAGTGAATCGCATCTATTTTTAGACGAGGCGGCGAGCCGAAGGCGGTACAGGTAGTACGGCAAGGCGAAGCCAACAAAGTATAAAAGTTTGTGCGGTTCACTATACGTGTCGGTATGTCAGGCGTTGCGGTTAAGCAGCGCCAGATAATCGGTGTAGGTGTAGTACTTGCCGTATTTGCGCTCGTCGGCAGCCGCAACGATGCCCAGATCGGCCAGCGCACGGAATGTGCTTTGGGCAGTGTTAAAGGTCATGCCGGTAGCCGTGACCGCACGCGGCGCGGTGGAGATGGGATGGTGCTGCAAGTGGTCGAGCAAACGCAAGGCGGACGCGGCGCGTCGCCCCAGCCCGCGCACTTGTTGCCGGTGCTGTTGGAACAGTGCCAACAGGTGTTGTGCGGTGTCCACCGCGCCGGAGGCCACATTGATCACGCCTTCGAGGAAAAATTCGATCCATTCTTCCCAGTCACCTTCAAGACGCACGGCCTGGAGCAGCTCGTAATAACGACTGCGATGCTGCATGAAATACAGCGACAGGTAGAGCAGCGGCTGACGCAGCACGCCTTCGGTATGGAGCAGAAAAACGATCAGCAAACGCCCCAGACGACCGTTGCCGTCCAGAAAAGGGTGAATCGTCTCAAACTGCACATGCGCCAGTGCGGCGCGGATCAGCACCGGCAAAATCGACGGTTTGCCATGCAGGAAGTTTTCCAGCGCTCCCATGCACTCCAACACCTTATCCGGCGGTGGCGGTACATGGCGTGCGTTGCCAGGACGGGTGCCGCCGATCCAGTTCTGGCTACGGCGGAATTCGCCGGGCAATTTGCCAGCACCGCGCCCGTCACGCAACAACACTGCATGGGTTTCGCAGATCAGGCGCAACGAGATCGGCAAGCCTTCCTGCATGCGGGCGATGCCCAGCTCCAGCGCGGCGACGTAGTTAGACACCTCGCGCACGTCGTCCAGCGGCACACCGGGGTTGCCTTCCGCTTCAAACAGCAATAGGTCGGACAGCGAAGACTGCGTGCCCTCGATCTGCGAGGACAGCACCGCTTCCTTGCGAACATAGGAATACAGGAACACTTGTGGATCGGGCAGCAGGCTTGAGAGCGCATCCAGACGACCCAGCGCCAAGGCGGCGTCCTGCGCCAATGTCAGCAGCCGGTCGTCCAGTTGCAGGGGAGGCTTTGGCGGCAACGGGTTGGGAACGAATGCCCGACAGATTTCATCGACAGTCGAGATCGGCAGATAATGTCCGGTAAGGCCGCGTTTCATGGAAGAAGTTGAAATTTGCAGGAGTTAAATTTCAATTTACACCCTAATTTACAATTAAACGGGGCGCAATGCAAGCGCTTCATCAGCCTGCGCCGGTGGCCGAAAGAACGGCGTGAACAGCCACGCCAAACCAATGCCAAGTACCGTCGTGAGTCCGATGGTCTGCAATGCGGGCGTGCTGCTTAACGCCAGCAAGCCGAACGCCGGTAAAGTGAGCGATGCGGCAACACAAATGGCAAGAAAGGCGCGGGCATCGCTCTTCTGCGCGGTCAAGAATAAACCGTAATCAATACCCATGCCGAACACCAATAAAAGCGTCAATACGTTGAGCAGTTGTAACGGGAAGCCGACGTAACCCATGATTGCCAACGTTCCCAGCGTTGCCAGAAGCGACGGCAGAACGACCCGCCAAGTCTGGCGACGAAAGAACGCCAACAACGCCAACGGAACCAGCACGTAGGCAACGATCAGAACGAACGACAGCAGTGTCCGGTAACGACCCATCAGTGACGAAACGTTGGCGGTTTTATCGACCCATTGGATATGAGCGTTACTCAGCGCGGCCAATTGACGCGCGGTGTCGGCATCGTGCAGCCCTTTCAATAAGACGATGCTTGAATAGAGATTATCGTGTTCGATGCGACCTTGCCACAGATAACGCAATGAGGCCGTCGCCGGGTGCGCCAGCCACTCGTCTGCTGTCAGCGGCGCGGTGTATGGAGGGGCAATCCAGTCATCGGAAAGTTCCAGCTCTTTTGCCAGCGCGGCGCGAGCATCGTTCAAGGTTTGTTGCGCTTGCTGCGCGGTGTGTTGTCGTTGTTGCGACGGCAGCCAGCGGCTGATCGCGTCAAAGCCGGTGAGTTTTCCGGCAGCAAGCAGCGGCGACAGTTTTTCCAGCAATGTTTCTTCGTGCTGCAAGACATCTTCGGGCGTTGCGCCGGTGATTAAAAAAAGCTGCGCCGGACTGGGCAGTTCGAGCGCTTTGGTGACGTCGATTTGCTCACGCAACAGTTCTGCGTCGATATTGATCAGATTGCGAACATCGTCGTTTGTTTTCAGTTGCATGATTCCCACACCGATGACGACGACGACCAGCGCCGCGCCGATCCATTGTGCGCGGGAAGCCGTCCAGCGCGGCCAGTGTTGCAACAGTTGCATCAACAGAAGGGAAAGCGGCGTTATCGGCATGGAGGGCGGCAACAAATAAGGATGCCATAGCATGATCGTCAACCAAGCGCCCGCAATGCCGCTGACGGCAAAACACGCCATTTGGCGCATGCCCGGAAACGGCATAAGCAGCAAGCTGAGGTAAGCCAGCGTCGGCGCGATCAACACCAAGGTCAACGGCGGCAACACGCGGCGAAAACGATGCCAGCGATTTTCCGCCTCGGAGCCGTTCAGATGTTGCGCCAACACCAGAACACCGTAATCAACGGCGACCCCGATCAGGCTGGCGCCGAACACCAGCGTCAAAACATGAAGACGGTCAAACATCAACCAGGTTAACGACAACGCTGCCAATGCGCCGACGGCAAACGACAGCAGGATCAGCCGTAACGCTTTGAAGCTACGAAAAACGTACCATGTCAGCAAGAGACAACACAGCAACGCGCCGCCGCCGATCAGCGACATTTCAAAACGCGCTTGTTGCGCGGCGGCGGTGGCATGCAGGACGACACCCGCACGTAGAAGTTGCGTGCCGGGGAATTGTTGCGTCAATTCGCTCTGAACGGTTGTCAGATCAGCAGCAAGGCGCGTCTGAAGGTCGGACGAAAACGCGCTTTGCGTCAGTTGATAAAGCAGAACCGCATGGTAGCGATCCGCCGCTTGCGCCATCAGCGTGTCGCCGTAAGGCCGCGCCGGACTGGCCGCTCCCCGTTGCAGCATCCAGTGACCGAAGAAACCGAAAGGATCGTCACGCCAGTTGAGAGCGCTGCTTGTGAACGGCTGATAAGCAAGCGACAACGCGCGTTGTGTGTGCGCGGAGAGATCGGCGTCGGCGAGCCAGCGTTGATCCTGGTCGGTGATCAGACCGGCGCGATAAGGAAAATAAAGATCGCGTATCGCGTCGATGTGTGCCTGGGGCGCTTGAGGCGTCAGAGGCGCATCGCGCAACAAGTGGCGAACCAAATGGGCAGCGCGTTGCGCTGTCGCCGCATCCGGCGCGGCCAGCAGTAAAACGAGTTGCCGTTCGCCGTGTTGCGCCAGCGTTTTGAGCGCTGCTTCAGCGTGCGGATTGCGTTCGTCAACGGGAAGAAGCGCCAATAGGTCGGTGTCGATTTGACCGCGCCAAGGCAAGAGGTGGACGAGAAGTGCTGCGGCGAGCAGCGCCAAAACACCCAGCCAACCCCAAGCCAGCGTGCGGTGGACGCGAGCGTAGCAACAAGCATCGTCAAGCGGAGGATTACTCGAACTGGGCGCGTTCATCGGCGGTCAGTGCGGCGGCAGTGACAACGTTGGAAAACGTGATGCGGGTTATGTCCCCTGCGGCACTGGTGAGCGTGACACGTCGGGCGACATGATCGCCTTCCATCGACAATGAGCCGATGACGGCTCGCAAAGCGTCGAGGCGCGGCGTGAAATGCAGTTGCCAGCCATTATCGCCATCGAGTTGACCGCGATAATGAAAGTATTCGGACAGCGCCGGAATATCTCCCGCAAACAGTGAAAACAAAACACGGCTGATAGCGTTAATCGCAGGCTCTTGGTCGGCACGCAAATTCATCAACACGCGGTCGCCGTCCTTTTGCAGGATTTCTCCTTGCGTGATTCTTGTGGTTTGCGGAAAAGGCGTCAGTGTGCGCCATAACACGCCTCGCGTTTTTTCGACGGTGAAAACACCGTTTGCCGTCAGCGGTTTTTTGACGCCGGCCAGTTGACGGGTTTGAGTGAAATCGCCCCGGATGACGGTATCGGCGGCCAGCCGCGATTGAATGGCTCGCAGCAAGGCGGGATCGTCCACTGTCTGCGACAGAACAGCGGGACTCAACCCGCACAAAAGAAACCCACTCAGCAGAAAGAATGCTTGTTTTATCGCCGCTTTCATAACTTACAAATACCCTTTCAATTTTTCGCGCAGAACGTCGGGGCTGACAAAACACATCTCCTGGTTTTGTATATCGACCGCAACTTGCACGGTATGTCCTCGCGTCAACCGTTTTTGGGTGGTGGCGTCACGAATTTCATAAGCGATTTTCAATCGGGTTTCCCATTCGACGAGACGGGCATCAATATGAAGGCGTTGCTGATACACCAGCGGTTGCGCGTAGCGAATGAACAACTCAATCACCGGCCAGGCATAACCGGACGCGCGCATTTGCGGGTAATCGTAATCAATGCGTTGCAATAACGCGGTACGCGCCAGTTCAAAATAGCGGACATAATGGCCGTGCCAGCATACTTCCATCGAGTCAATGTCGTGAAAAGGCACAGTCAAATCAATGCGAGCAGTCAACGGCATCAGCGCGTCTCCTCGGTGTTGGTGGGCGAAGGCAGCGCCCAGAACGGATAAAAATTAGACCACTGAAACGGCGCTTTGACACATTCCGTTTCCAGAAGTTCGGCAAAAGCCGTTGCGTAAGGAAGAATGGCGGCGTCCCGGGCGCGTCGTGGCAAAGCAATGGATTGGACGAGAGGCCGCACGGTGATCGTGAAGTTGTCGTGATGACGAAATCCGAAGACGGCGAACAGCGGACATTGCAATGTTGCGGCAAGTACGTAGGGGCTGATCGGAAAATCGGCGTGATGCCCCAGAAACGGAACGCGCACCGTGGCGACGCCCTTCATCGGAACACGATCTCCGGTGATCACGATGATACCTCCGGCGGCGATTCGTTGCGCCAACACAACGGCGGTGTCGATATTGATGTCGTTTACCTGAATGAGATCAACGTCGTAATCAGGGCTTCGCTCTTTGAGCGATTGGTTGAAACGGACTGCGTTTTTCGTGTGCGCGAGAACGGTCAGACGCATTCCGGTGTAAAGTTCCGACAACTTGCGACACAGTTCGATATTGCCGAAATGGGCGGTGACGAAAACAGCGCCCCGTTTTTGATCGAACAGCGGTTGAGCGTATTGGGCGCCGTCGATGTGGTGAGGGATCGACGGGCGGGAAACACCGACCGCCAACAATTTATCGAGCAGAATTTCGGAATACGTCAGAAAATGACGGAAGACATTGCGTTGCGTTGGCATCGGCGTGACGCTGCCACTGAAATCATGCAGCCGTTGCAGATATTCGCGCGATGCTTCGCGGGCGACGCGCCGACGTGCGTAAAACCACAACAACACAAAAAACAGAAAAAACCGGAACGGCCAACGTCCTCCCATACGGTAGACGAACAACAGAAAACGGATTCCCGTCAGACTGCCGGCCTCGCGCATTTTCGCCCAGTGCATCAGCGGTGCTCCGGAGAAAGAAAGTGACGCCCGATCAAACGCGGCAGTCGTCGCAGCATGCCGAAAAACAAACGGGCGTGCATCCAACTGATACGCACGTTGTCGCGCCATGGACGAAAATGCGACACGCCGTTTGTCGGATAACACACAGCGACAGGCAGGTTGCAAATCGGCACGCCGTCCCAATCCAGGCGCACCAGAATTTCAGTGTCAAACTCCATTCGACTTCGTTGTGGCATCGAATCAAGAACCAGAAGCGTTCTGGCGAGTGGATAAATCCGAAGCCCGCACATCGAATCGCGAATGCGAAGCGACAAAGTATTGATCCAGACCCAGACATGCGTTAGATAACGGCCAAGCAAACGAGACGCCGGAACGCTGGCGTCGTAACACGGGAACCCGGCGATCACCGCCTTTGGCGTTTTATACATGGCATCGAGAAACGTTGGGAGCGCTTCGGCATCGTGCTGTCCGTCAGCGTCCAGTTGCAAGGCGTGGCTGTATCCTCTTGCGTGCGCTTCACGCAAACCCGCCATCACCGCGCTGCCTTTGCCGCTGTTTTCAGGCATTCGCAATAACGATGTTGCCGGTGTTGCCGCCAGCGCATCGAGGACAGTCGCGCATTCAGCGTTCGAGCCATCATCAATCAAGATGACCGGCAACATCAACTGATGCAATGCTTGCACGACCGCGCCGACAGTAGCAGCGTGGTTGTACACCGGCACGAGCGCGACAGGTTTCATGCGTTGTCCGGCGCGACAACCGAATACGTGAACAAGGCGCGGCCTTGCGAATGCGTGCCGTGCGACGAGGTGTAGGCAAAATGCACTTCCTTTTTCTCGGGGAAAAAGTGAAGCGTGAGCGAGACTTCATCATCAGGGAACAGAATGCGCTGAAACCTGAGCTGGCGGAAGCCGGAGAAATGCCCTTCGATGGGAAAATACCGATGCGCCAACCGCAACGCCCAGTCGATTTGCACGACGCCGGGCAAAATCGGCAGCTCCGGGAAATGACCTTCAAACGCCTGTGCGCCATCGCGCAGCGCCAACGTCAACACCATTTCGTTCGTCTTTCGCGTAGTGACGGCAAAGGGTGGCAAGGCGTGCTGTTCAAACAGCCGCACGATATCGGCAGTGGTGATTTTGCCCATCGTGGTGTAAGGCAGCGCCGACACATAGCGCCAGCGGCGCGGCAACGCGATACGATCGAGCGACATGGAAAGGCGCTGTCGCAACCAGCGGTCAAAGCGCGACTTTCCGAGCGAGCGCAATTGAGTGCGCCCAGCGTCGCTCAAAACGACAGCAGCGACAATTTCGTCGCGTTTTCCATACAGCGGCGCAGTATGCGCTTCGCTCACTTCGGGTAACGCCAGCAAAGCCGTTTCGAGCGCATCAAGCGCGACACGACGCCCTTCAATCTTGACGACGCGATCAGCGCGACCGGTTAGACGCCAACCGTTATCATCATGCACGGCGGTATCCTTGGTGTGAAACCAATGATCGTCGGGCAGGAGCGGCGAACGCAGTTTGAGGCAGCCGTTTTCATCCAGCGCCAGCGTGACGCCCGGCAGTTCATTCCAGGCGCCGCCCGGAGCGACGCGGTGCATGGCGCAGGCGGTTTCCGTGCTTCCGTAGATTTCGATCATCTTTGTTGTCAAACGTTTTTCGCAGGCGGCGGCCACACTGTCGTGAAGAGGGCTGCCGGCTGAAAACGTGGCAAGAAAACGCGCCGACGGAGAAAACGTTTCCATTTGCGCCAGTCGCTTTAACATCGCCGGACTGCTGATGAGCACATGTGGTTCGGCGGCCAGCCGTCCCAGTTCTCCCGGCTGGTGGTGCGGTTCGGTGATGATCGGATACCCCGCCCACAACGGCCATATGAACCGGAACGGCAAACCAAACATGTGTTGATGTGGAACGGTGCCGACAAAGCGAGTGTCGGGCGGCAGCGCGTCGCCGAACACTTGCTGTAACAGCGCTGCTTCGCGGTACAACTGCGTCGGCGTTTTGAAAATGCGGGTGGGCGTGCCGCTGGAGCCGGACGTGAAAACCACCATACCGGGGCAATCGAATTGCGGCGCCGAACCGGGGAAGGCGGCAGCATCGGTTATCGTGTTGGCCGCGCTGTTTGACCAGTCGGACAGCGCGCTGTCACTGCAATGGCCGACCCAGGGGAGCGGAAGAAACGAGCGTGTTGCCGGAAGATCATTCGCCGCCAGCAAAGCGGTTTGACCGTTCTGCCAGCAGGCAATCAGCCAAACGATAAACGTGTAAGCATCGTCATCGTGTAGCACGACCTCCGGCGCGTTGAGTTTGATTAACGCGCGCCGTGCCGCGACGAGATCGGCGCGCAACACCGCGTACGTAATCGCCGTCGTATTCCGGTAAAAAGCGATAGCGTCCGGGGGCGCTGAAAGCAACGGCGGCGGTAACAGCGGAAAATTATTCATGGGAAACCGGTAGTGAAGCGCGGTGCATCACGCGCTGGCGGATCAGCCATTCGCCGCCGAACATCGCTCCCATTGCCAAGTAAGCGATGAGGCCATTGTAAAGCGTCCAGACCGTCATGGATTGGGTTGTCGTCCACCAGGCGATGCTTCCGTTGACAACGAAGAAGAGGCACCAGGCAAGCGTCACCTTGCGGGTATAACGAACGCCATGCGGTGGCAATTCGGGATCGACGCGGCGTGCCAGCCGTTCGACGAGCGTTTGCGATTGAAGAAAGCTCATGGCGAACGCCAACAGGAAGATCATATTGACCAGCATCGGATAATAAAGCAGCAGCGCTGAGGAGCGTAGCAGTAACGCCATAGCGCCGAGCAACGCCGCGCACGGCCCCAGCCAGCCGAGCAAACCGGCGATGCCGTGCCGTCGCCAAGCCAGCGGCAACAGTAGAAAACCGCCCAGCCAGAAAGGCCATCCCTGCCAGTAACACACCCAGAAAAACAGCGGCAGGGCTATACCGAGCAATGGAACAACAAACATGGGCATCAGGAAAGCTCCGAAATGCGTGGGCAATCAGCCGTTTTCCAAGTGTGCATGGACAGCGTCCACCACATCGCCGATCGTGCGCACCTGTTTGAACGTCTCTGGCGAGATGGGCTTGCCTGTCAACTGCTTCAGCTTGATCAATAAATCGACGGCGTCGATACTGTCGATATCGAGGTCTTGGTACAAAAGCGCCTCTGACGTGATTCGTTCAGCAGGAACTTCAAACTGCTCACTCAGGACGTTACGCATCCAGTCGAAAATTTCTTCTTTGGACATCGTTGGGGACATTACGTTTCCTCAAAGTATCAGTGGTTGCGGTGAGCCGCGACATAATCGGCAAGACGGCGCACCGACGCAAAATACTGCTTCGCCTCCTCTGCGTCCTCCGACGGCGCCAAACCGTAGCGTTTATGCAGGGCGACGCCAAGCTCCAGCGCGTCAATCGAATCGAGGCCAAGACCTTCGACAAACAACGGCGCGTCGGGGTCGATGTCATCGACAGTGACATCTTCCAGGTTCAGCGTTTCAATAATCAGAGTTTTGATTTCATCAATCAGGGTAGACATTTTTTTTCAGCTCGTGGTTAAAAAAATCGGAAAGGTGTTTCGTCAAGAGACGTGCGGCCAGCGCCGGTGTTGTGTCGGCAGGAATGAAGTGCGCCGGAGCTATATCGTCAAGCACGTTCAGCACAAAGTGCGGGCGATGCTGCGGCGCTTGATACCAGGGCTGTTGCTTGGTCAGCATCGGTTCAGTCACCGTAATGACCACAGGTGTCAACGAGAAGCCGCCGCGCACAGCGATATTGGCTGCGCCACGCTGCAACGGGTTGATCTGGCGCTGGAGCAACGCCTCCACCCGAGTACGGGTTCCCTCAGGAAAAATGATCAGATTGCTGCCGTGGCGTATCGACGCAACACAGTCGTCGATCAATTGTGGGCCGCTCTGGTTGCGGATGAAGCCGCATAGCGATACAGGCCCCAGCATGAACGGGTTACGCCACACTGCTGCTTTGACGACACAATCGGGCTGACGCAACAACGAAATCAGCATCACCACATCAATCAGCGACGGGTGGTTGGCGACGACCAGCAGACCGCGACGCCGTAGTTTTTCGAGACCTCGTACTTCATAGCTGATAACGCCAACGGTGGTCATCAAGCCGCAAAAAAGCCGGAAACTCTGGCATACGACGTCTCGCGCCAGCGTTTGACGAAGCGATTGCCGCCAAACCAGTAATCGCAACAGCGGAAACACCAAGCACAGCACAACCAATCCGCCCAGCCCGAACACCGCAAAACAAAAGCCCGTTGCGACGATACGCCAGCAGCGCTCCAGCGAAAATCGCGGCCTGCCATCAAGAGGCGCCGAAGGGGTCATCGACAGCGAGCGCTCAGACACGACAAGTCTCCGGCGCAAGGCGCTGCAATTGCCAATCCGCCGTCTCTGTCAACGGTAAGGCGCTTCGCGTTTCGTCGAGAACAAAGCGCAACAACGGCAGCAATGAAGCGGGCGGCAACGCAGAAGTTGCTTTCTCATGCGCAAGGGAAGCAATGGGGGGTGTATAAGCGAGGCGGTAATCCTTGCCTTCTGTCATCTCCAACGCAAAAGCGAAACAGGTCGGCTCGTTCTCGATGAAAGGGTTGAACAACGTCGGCAGCGGCGCGTCGCAAAACAACAAAATCACAGAAGAGGCGCCGTCAGCGAGTTGGGTCAGCGCCTCCGTGATACCCGAAAACACCAGTTGGTTTTCCGAAGATAGCGCGGTAATCGGTGCCTGACTTTGCTTGGCGATCAGGAAAAGGGCGGGAATGGCATTGTGCACCGACATGCTGAATTCTTGCGGCGAAACACGCCCTTCTTCCGCCAACGCATGCTGGATGGCCAGGGAGCGGTCAATTTCGCCATGACGACCGCAAAAAACGATAGGCTGATTGACGTAATCCAGCGCAGGCGCATACAACACTTCCAGCGCAGCGCGTCCCAGCGGGTGTGCCCGACGGCGCAGCAACGGAGGCATTGCCTTCACCGACGCGACTTCTTCGTGATCGGCCAGCGATGTTTCTTTGTGCGCCCAAAGCGACCACGCGCCGACATCGGCCATAGCAGGCGCCCAAGCGCTCCAGCGACGGAAGGAAAACTCCAGCGAAAATTCGGGCATCCAGGCCATTGACAAATAAGAGGGGGCACCTCGGCTCCCCATGAAGCAGCATCTGCGCTTGCCGAGTACGAAGCCCCCCTTGAATCAAAATAATTAATTAAATGGTTGATTCTATAACCGATTCGCCTCTTTGCGACACACGGGCAAGCCGCCGCTGCAAATCTCTCAACAAGCGCTCTGTTAAAAAGAGACAACCGGCGTTGCGCCATCCCCTTCGAAGGACGATAAAGCGGCGAGCAGCTTCTGGTGAATTTCGCCGAAGCTGCCGTTGCTCATGATGAGCACATGATCGCCTGCCTGTGTGTCAGCCGTCAGCGCATTGAGCAGCGCCGGTATCGTGTCAAAGGTTCGCGCTTTTTCGCCCAATGGTGTTAACGCAGCGGCAGCGTCCCAGCCGAGGTTGGCCGCGTAACAGTAAACAGCGTCAGCGTGACGCAAGCTGTCGGGCAACGTCGCTTTCATCGTGCCGAGCTTCATTGTGTTTGAGCGCGGTTCGAGAACGGCAAGAAGACGGGCGTTGCCGATACGGCTGCGCAGCGCTTCAAGCGTGGCGGCAATCGCGGTCGGGTGGTGCGCGAAATCGTCGTAAACCGTGACACCGCGAACGCGCCCACGCAACTCCAGGCGTCGCGCAACCCCCGGAAAACATGCCAATGCGGCAAGCGCCTCATCAACGCCGACGCCGACATGGTGCGCAGCGGCAAGTGCGGCGAGCGCGTTCATCGCGTTCATGGTGCCGGGTTGCGGCAACGACAATGGTTTGTGCGCGTTTTCGGGGGTGATGATTACCTCTCTCCCGCTTTGTTGGAGAAGCAAACCCCCGCCGCCTTCGGCGGCACCCCCTTTGAAAAGGGGGCTAGGGGAGGCGCAATGCGATGACCGGCTTTGTCGACGGAGGGCGGCACCCTCCCCGATCAAAATCTCCCGACCCTCTCTCCCGACCTCTCTCCCACAAGGGAGAGAGGAGGGAAATGCCTCCCCTCTCCCGCTTTCCGCGGGAGAGGGGCAGGGGGAGAGGGATGGAAGGACAGACTCTTTGAAAAAGGAGCCAGAGGCGATAAGTCTCCACTCCGGCGACGACTTAACCTCACCGCCACCAAAATGCTCGACGCTGCTCCACGCGCCGCGTGCCAAAACACGTTGTAACGCTTCGCTTTCTGCGTTGACGATCAACCGGCCACTTGGTGGCACGGTGCGAACCAGATGATGAAATTGCGTCTCGATAGAGGCAAGATCGGCGAAGATGTCGGCATGATCGAATTCGAGGTTGTTGAGAATCGCAGTACGCGGACGGTAATGAACGAATTTTGAACGCTTGTCGAAAAAAGCAGTGTCGTATTCATCGGCTTCAATCACGAAGTACGGGCTGTCGGTCAGTCGCGCCGAGACTTGAAAACCGGCAGGCACGCCGCCGATCAGAAAGCCGGGATGAAGCCCCGCGCTTTCGAGGATCCAGGCAAGCATTGACGCGGTGGTGGTTTTGCCGTGCGTGCCGGCAACGGCAAGCACATGGCGCGGCCTTGTTGCGCGTAATACGTGTTCGGCCAGCCATTGCGGGCCGGAAGTATAGGGCAGGTTGCGTTCGAGAATCGCCTCGACGAGCGAATTGCCGCGTGATAACGCATTGCCGATAACGAAAATGTCGACATCACGGGCAACGGTATCGAGTTGTTCGGCTTCGTAGCCTGTGGTCAAAGTGATGCCGAGCGCTTCGAGTTGCGACGACATCGGCGGATAAGTTTGCGCGTCGCAACCGGTAACGGTGTGTCCTTGCTGTTGCGCCAACGCGGCAATACCGCCCATGAAAGTGCCGCAGATGCCGAGAATGTGAAGATGCATAGCCGCTCGCCAAAAAACACATTGTACGGCAAGCAGGTATCAGAGGTCAGGAATCGGAAACGTGTTTTACGCGGGGACGCGGAGCGCACAAAGGGTGGTGTTACTCCTTTTTCTCCACCCGCTTTTCCGCTTCAGCCCGCGCTCTTTCGGCGTCTTTCAATTCGCGCCAGCGTTGTTTGTCGCGCTCGTATTTCGCGTAAACCTTTTCTTTTTCGCGGAGGTCGCGGTCGATGGCGGCGTTGCGGTTCGCGATGTCGGTTTCCAGCTTCTCCAGTTCGCCTTCCGGCAACACGTCGCCCGCTTCCTGCCTCCCCAGTAAATCCTTGTGCCGGGTTTGATGCTGAGACAACACCGCTTTCGTCGCCTCGATCCGTGCGTCCAGCGCGGAAAGGGCGCGGTTACGGGCAAGATCGATGTCTTCTTCTTTCAGATACGACATCACCAACGCCCTGTCCTTGCGATCGTCAATGCTCTGCTGCACGCGCTCAAGACGCCGTCTCTCGGCCTCTTCTTCGTTGACTTTGCGTTGTCCCTCGAATTGCGTTGCCTCGATTCTGCGCAGATGCCGCGCTTGTCGATCGAGGATCGTCTGATCGCGGTTAACGGCTTCCAACGGCGCTTTGTCGCTGTAGTGAACGACGCCTTTGTCGTCAACCCATTTGTAGGTTTTGCCGGATTGCGCCTGTTGCGCCGCAGCAATGCCGACGCCCGCTGAAAACGTTAGCATCAGAAAAATCGCTGCGGTTTGTTTTATTGTCATTCCCATCGTTCGGCTCCGGTAAAACGCCCTTTGTTTATACCGCCAATTCCCTTTTCCCCACACTATGGTCGCAAACCGACATTTTTTACAAATTTGCGACATACAAACAACCGCTCTCGCCGAAACGAACCCGGGAAAATCCGATCTAACAAGACACTCACTCCAATGTAACAAAATACCCGCAAAATTTGTACCACTATTAGCAAAACACCCGTTTTTCGGCGTCATTTTTGCATAAACCCTTGCGAAAGGTGTCGTTCAGCATACGGCGCGGCGACATGGTGGCCGTCGGCACAGCCGCTTTCCTGTATCCTGTCGCCTGTTACACGGTTTTCAGTATGCGCATTATCTCACTCAATCTAAACGGCATTCGCTCCGCTGAACGCAAGGGCTTGTCCGCCTGGCTCGCTCAAGTACGGCCTTGGGACGTCTTATGCCTTCAGGAATTAAAAGCCGATCTCGGCGACATTCCCGCAACGCTGGCGCAGGCCGATGGAATGCACGCGGCGTTTTTTCCGGCGCAGAAAAAAGGCTACAGCGGCGTCGGACTCATCGCCTCGATGCCATTTTCGCCGCGCATGGGATTTGGCGATACCGGATTTGATGCCGAAGGGCGCTACGTGCAGGCCGATTTCGAGGGGCTTACGATTGTTAGTGCTTACTTTCCTTCCGGATTGAGCGGAGAGGAGCGTCAACAAGCGAAATACCGCTTTCTCGATCGCTTTTTGCCGCATCTGTTGCTGTTGGTTGAAGGCGCGACGAAAGGAAACCGCGAATTGATCGTTTGCGGTGACATCAACATTGCCCATAAAGAGATCGACCTCAAAAACTGGAAATCGAACCAGAAAAATTCCGGTTTTTTGCCTGAAGAACGCGCTTGGCTTGACCGGATGTTTGCAGAAACCGGACTTGTTGATGTTTTTCGCGCCCTTGATCCGCGTCCCGAACAATACACTTGGTGGTCGAACCGGGGACAAGCCTGGGCAAAGAACGTCGGGTGGCGGCTCGATTATCAATTCGCCACGCCCGGCATCGCAGAAAAAGCGCGGGCGACGTCGATTTACAAAGAGCAACGTTTCTCCGATCACGCGCCGCTTATCGTCGATTACGACTTCTCGCTTAAGCCGCTTCAAAGCCCCCGCCTCGCCCCCTTTTCAAAGGGAGCGTCGGCGAAGCCGACGGGGGCTTGGGGGGATGTCGGCAAAGCTGGCGGGGCGCCTCTCCCAAAAGTGAAGAGGAGAGCAAAACACGTCGCATCATCGCCATGATTCGCCTGGACCGCTTGACACTGGCGCGTGGCGCACAAATCTTGCTCGACGATGTCAGCCTGATGATCCACGACCGCCACAAAGTCGGCATCATCGGCGCCAACGGTTGCGGAAAAACAAGCCTGTTTGCGCTGTTGCGCGGCGCCTTGTCGCCGGAGAGCGGCGAAATCCTGTTGCCCAAACAAGCGGTAATAGCGCACGTCGCTCAAGAAACCCCCAACGTCGCGGCTTCGGCGTTCGATTATGTGCTTGATGGCGACCGCGAATGGCGTGTTGTCGAAGCAGCCATCGCTCGCTTGCAGAATGCCGCGCACGACAGCCACGACGACGGCCATGCGCTCGCCGAATGGCATCACCGCTTTGAAGCGATTGATGGCTATCGCGCCCGCGCCCGCGTCAGTGAGCTGTTGTCCGGGCTGGGCTTTGTTCACACACAACACCACGACCCGGTCAATACCTTTTCCGGCGGTTGGCGGATGCGATTGAACCTGGCGCAGGCATTGATGTGCCGCAGCGACATTTTGCTGCTCGACGAACCGACCAACCATCTCGATCTCGATGCCGTGCTGTGGCTTGAAGACTGGTTGCGCCGTTACCCTGGAACCTTGTTATTGATCACCCACGACCGCGATTTTCTTGACAGCGTTGTTGATACCATTATTCACTTCGATCAACGCAGCCTGAAAACGTACAGCGGCAATTACGCGCAGTTCGAGAAAGAACGCGCCGCAGCGCTTGCCAATCAGCAAGCGACGTTCGAAAAACAGCAACGCACTATTGCGCACCTACAGAGCTTTGTTGATCGCTTCCGCGCCAAAGCCACCAAAGCAAAACAAGCGCAAAGTCGGCTGCGTCAACTGGAAAAAATGACGCGCATCTCCGCAGCGCATGTTGACAGCCCTTTTTCGTTCAGCTTCCCGTCCGGCGATTCTCGCGCACGCCAGTTGCTGCGACTTGAAGACGCCGACCTCGGTTATCACACCGAAACCCCCATATTGCCCGACGTCGAATGCGGCATTCTTTCTGATACCCGCCTGGGGCTTCTTGGCCCCAACGGCGCCGGAAAATCGACACTGATCAAATCGCTGACCGGCCACCTGCCGCTTCTGCGCGGCACACGGCACACCGCACGCGATCTGCGCATCGGTTATTTCGCGCAACACCAACTGGACACCCTCGACCCGAAAGCATCGGCGTTATTGCACCTGCAACGCCTCGATCCAGAAGCGCGTGAACAAACATTGCGCGATTTCCTGGGCGGCTTTGCCTTTCACGGTGATCAAGCCACACAAACCATCGCCTCATTTTCCGGCGGTGAGCGTGCGCGGCTGGCACTGGCGCTGATAGTTTACGCGCGACCGCAATTACTAATTCTTGACGAACCGACCAACCATCTCGACATTGAAATGCGAGAAGCGTTGACCGAGGCGCTGCAAGCCTACAACGGTGCCTTGATCGTCGTCGCGCACGACCGCCATCTACTGTCGGCAACCGTTGACGAATTCTGGCTTGTCCACCAAAGCCGCATCACACCTTTTGATGGTGACCTCGATGATTACCGCCGGTTCGTACTCGATCATTTGCGCGACGAAACGAACGCAAGCAATCTTGAAGCAACCGAATCCGGCAGCCTTGCCGCTCCCGACCGAAAAGCCCAAAAGCGCCGCGATGCCGAAGCGCGGCAGCGACGCGCACCGTTCGTCAAACGGCAAAACGGCATCGAAAAAAAGCTGGAAACCCTTGCTTCGGAGCGTACCGCACTGGAACACTGGCTGGCCTCGCCGGAAGCCTACCTCGACAACGCCAAAACGCGCCTGACCACTGCGCTGGCGCGGCAACGCGAAATCGCAAAAACCACGGAGGCGCTGGAAACAGAATGGCTCGAAGTGGCCGAGGCATTGAACGAACTGGATTAGAGCCAGTCCTTCCCTCCCTCTCCCCCGCCCCTCTCCCGCAAGCGGGCGAGGGGAGCCTGATACATACTCCGTCATTCCCGCGTGCCTCTGGCGGGAATCCAGCGTCTTTTGTTTTTCACGCGAAGCCGTGATGCACGAATTCACAACTCCATTGAAAATAGTACGAAGCGCCGTCATTCCCGCGTGTTTTTGGCGGGAATCCAGCGTCTTTTGTTTTTCACGCGAAGCCGCGATGTATGAATTCACGACTCCATTGGAAACAGTGTTAACAGACCTTGGAAAGCGCTGATTGACGCCTTTATAATAGGGTCAGAGCAGCACGTAGTCATAGTCAGAGCAGTACGTGGTTATAAAATGCAAACTGTCGAAAGCGGTCTTGGAGTGTAGCGTGGTGGTTTGCAGGTGCAGCCGGAAATTCCCCCGCTTGCGAAGAAAGCGCCTGCCAAGAAGAAGTAGGCCGATTTTTAAGTCGTAAGGCATGGCAATTCGGGCGCGTGCGCGGTCGAATTCTTACAGCGGTTTATTTTTTTTCTGTTTTTTGCAGCGAAAAAAATTTGCCTTTTATGCCGCACAAAATCTTGACAACATTGGAACCCTTTCAGGATAATGTTCTGATGATTCCCGTTTTAACGATGGGTTCGTGAATACAAAAGTGAATAAAAGTGAAGGGTGGGGCGTTTTTTCCGGTGTGTTTTGTCGGAAAGGGCGGTTGCCTGTCTGTCAGCAACGACAAACAGGCCACGAAAAGAAACACGGGCTGGCTGAACGGAGAACGCATTGGCACGAATAGGCCAACTTCACCAAAAGCTATCTCCAAAAGCTGCCTTTAAGGGGGTAGACTTTTCGGCGCTTCTCTGCACGTCTTGTTCATCGGTAAATATCTTGAAGTAGTTCTTGCGATAGGTGGCAAAAATGTATACATCTTTTTTCACGCAAACGGCTTTTATTTTCAAGCGGAGCTATAAGGTTTTTTGCCAAGCGTTTTACCGACGCGTGCGAGGATTTTCTTTTATTCTGGCGGCGCTTTGTCTGGCGTTTCCGCTTCAGGCGCAAGCGCAGGGAGTTGCCGAAATCGACAGCGTTATCGGGCCGATCAAAAGGATTGGCCTGACGGCGACGGGCCATCTGTACGCCTATCACAAAGATTTTTCATACCCGTTGTTCATGGGCGCGAACAGCGATTCCGCTGCTGCGTGGTTTATTTACGATGAAACCAATAACGTCTTGTACGGCCCGCCGAATGTTTACGGAGCCTCCTCGTTGGTATACACACCGTGGACATCTGTTCCACCCATAGAAGGCCCTCTTGGCGTCGGAAACGATGCTGCTCCCCATAGAGTTGGCACCACCGTGACCATGGGGTCGGGGCAGACGGCGCTGACGGCGCACATCGACGTAACCTACGAGGACGGCACCGACGGCATTTATTCCACGATAAGAATCATGAATCCCAGTGGCGGCGACCCCCGTAACCTGCGGGTGTTCTCGGTGGCCGACATGTATTTTCGCGCCAGCACTTCTATAACGGCGGGCGTTTTCGATGCGACGACGGGCGCGCTTGGTGGCACCGTCACGGGTGGGATTAACACCGGCTTCTCGGGCTGGATCATGCCGGTGACGTCGGCCAGCAAGTATTTTTCCGGAAGCGCAGCATCCATGTGGAGCCAGATCGGTACGCAGCGTGATCTGGACAATACCGTTAGCAGCGGCTCCGATTATGCGTCCGCGCTTCAGTGGGCGGTTACCGGGCTGGCTTCCGGCAGTTCGACGAGCATCGAAAAGGCTTATGCGTTCAGCAAAGAGATTCTCCTCCTCCCGTCGGTGTTGCCACCAGGCACGGGGGGTGTGGCCTATTCAACAGCGCTTTCGCCTGTGGGCGGCGGCGCATCTCCCAGCGTGGCGCTTGTTGCAGGCAGTGTGCCCGGCCTTTCGTTCAATCCGGGAAACAATACGCTTTCCGGTACCCCGACGACCCCTGGGATTCATCGTCTTTTGTTTCGGGTGACCGATGGCGGAACGACCAAGGATTTCCTGTACAGGCTGGTAATCAAAAGCGCCACGCCCACGACTTTCGGCGCGACCATGGCGACGCTTTACTCTTCTGGTGGCGTTGCTAACGGCCCGTTTCATCTGTACCTCACTTGCAACGGTGAGGTTATGCCTTGTACCACTGGGGGAAGCGGAACCTGCAACAATGCGGTGACGCCGCCCCGGTTGGAGTTGGATCGACCCCCCACTTCAGGCGGCGCTGGTGAGAACGGTTTTTGGAACACGCGGATAGGCGACTTCTGCACCTTGGACGTACAGCCGGGCGGCGCGGTGGCATCGGGTTACCGGCTTTTAGCAGGGCAACCTGCAGAAGGCGTCATAACAGGCTCCCTTGCTTTCTCGATTCAAAACGAGATTGCTCCCGACAACGCAAGTCAACCTACCCGGCTAGAGCTAACCAAAGCGGTCACGGGCGACATTGCCGACAGAATCGTGGGGCACAGCAATACGAATAATCCCTTCAGTGCGCAAATATATGGCTGCAATCGTTCTATCCTGCCTGGTATGTTGGACGGGCAGAAGTGGCTTATTGAATTCTCGGCGAATTCCTCAATGACATGCAATGTGAGCGAAAGCGCACCTGGTGGCGCAGGCAGCAATCACAGGTACGAGACGAGCATTTCGCCGACGAGTTTTGCGCTGCTGGCGGGGGAAACCTTCTTGGTTAATATCGAGAACAAAATTGTAAAAAGCACAGATACATTACGAACCATAACAATTACGAACGCGGTGAGCGGAGCCCCGGGCGACATAACGGCTTCGGGCTATAACAACACCAATAAAACCTTCGATGTGCTGCTGGATTGCGGCTCGGGTTATACCACGGGTTTCAGGCTGATAGAGGGGCAGGCCGCGACGTACCAGGTTTTGCAAGGCAGGGAATGTAGAGTAGAAACGACAAGTTCGCCGGAGTTGCCGAGTTCTTCTTACGCCTGGTACACCCACACCAGTTCGCCGTCGAGTCCGTTTACCGTAGGCGGAGCGAATATACCCTTAACGGTGACGCACGACATCCAGTCAGCGAGCAAAAGAGCCATCACGGTGGCCAAGACCGTGATCGACGAAGGCGGTGGCTACAACACGGGCGGCATCAGCAACGGCAGGTTTCCAATCACCGTAAACTGTACGGGTCAACAGCCGGTCACCCTGAATCTGGCGCATAACGAAAGCGCGGTTGTAGACACATCGGCGGGTGAAACATGCACCGTGACGGAAACGGTTCCAAGCGATGTGATCAATCCGACCTATTACAACAGCGCGACCATCAGTCCGGGAAGCTTTACCGTGGTCGGCCAGCAAAGGGTGGAGGTGACCAACCACATCACCCAGCATCCCTCGGACGCGAAGCTGATCGTCACCAAGAAAGTGGTCGGCACGTCCGGCGCGAACAAGGGGGTGGCTCATGACCCCAACACCATCTTCCCGATTGCTGTGGATTGCGCTACCGGGTTTAACGGGGTCTTGAATCTCAAGGACGGCGATAGCGCAACCATAGAGGGCAGACACCTGCAAAGCTGCGTGCTTATGGAGAACGTACCGGCGGCGAACGCGGGTTACCAATATGAGGTGAGCTATAGCCCGTATATCAGCATACTGGAGCAGGGCGACAACTTTGCCACGGTCGAGAACAAGACCGTGACGCAATTTACCGACCATCACATCGTGACCCTCCAGAACAAGGTAGAAGGCGACACGACGAACTCGGGCTTTGATGCGCTTTCGGTAGCCAGCTTTAACACAAAACTGGATTGCGGTCAGGATTACGTTTGGGAAACGTCCATGGTCGCAGAAGCGTTTGCGCAATACAGCGTGGCCGCAGGCAGGCAATGTACGCTGACGACCGAAGCGGCGCCAGTGCTGAATCCCGGCTACGTTTTTGTGCATACGCATACGCCAACGAATGGCGTCTTCACCGTGAACGCACGAACCGAGGCTCAGGCAACGCACACCATTACGTCTTCTGCCGTGGTTCAGAAAACCGTGATTGACGAGACTCCGAGTAGTTACGTTGACGGCAAATTTGACATTACGGTGACCTGCAATGGAACGTCAACGCAATTGAGCCTGGCGGACGGCGAGAGCGGCTCAGCCGTCGGCCAACCGGGCGACGTTTGCACCGTGACCGAGGCCACGCCGGACGCGGGCGTGATTGGTAACGGCAACACCAATATGGCGACGATTACGCCCTCAACATTTGTGATGGGCAGCGGCGGGCCAGCGACCGTGACCAACCGGATTGTCTCTGGAGTCGTTCCCAAAGGTTCGCTCACCGTCACCAAGACCGTGACCGGCACGCTGGCGGGGCATGATCCTGCTGCCGTGTTTGGTATCACCGTGACCTGTGGCGGTGTTGTTTCCACGCTGAACCTCAAAGATGGCGAGAGCGCCACGGTTGAAGCCGAACTTGGAAGCGCCTGCACGATAGCGGAGCCTT
>JAITMR010000070.1 GCA_031277215.1 Burkholderiales bacterium | reverse complement strand
TCCATGGCCGGATCGGACAGGTTAAACCACTGCTGCATGAAGTGAATCCGCAGCATTGTCTCGATCGGGTACGGCTGACGGCCTACTTTGCCTGTCTGGGGATAATGCTTGGCCACTTCTCCAGCCAGATAGTCCCACGGGATAGTCTTGTCCATCTCGCTCAGGAACTTCTCGCGCCGTGTCTGCTTGCGTTTGCCCCTAAATTCCGCCTCCGAAAAACTCAGTTGATTCATGGGGATTCTCGCGTTTAAGATTATCGGAATTCTACTGCGAATATTATGACCAAGGATGTATTATTCAGAGGCTCCTTAAAGCCCTTCAGAAGTCCGCCACCTTTTCATTCACTTTCCGAGCCATTTCGTTCTTGCGCTTCCTTGAGCAGGACGTCCATTTCCGCCAGAATTCCGCGCAAAATGTTGACTTCTTCTTGCTCCAACCCGGCGCGTGCAAAGAGTCGCCGCAAGCGCGGCAATAAGCGTTTGGGGCGTTCAGGATTCAGGAAGCCGCAGGCAATCAAGGTTTTCTCGGCATGTGCGTACAACCGTTCAATCTCTTCATGAGCCGCGCCTACAAAACGCGGCGCTTGCCAGACCGCCCCCGCGCCCAGCAGCGCCGCCCGCAACTCGTAAGCAGCCACCTGTACCGCCGCCGCAAGATTCAGTGATGAATACTGCGGATTGGCCGGAATAGCCGCCGCCACCGTGCACTGCGCCAACTCTGCATTGGACAGCCCCGACATTTCCGTCCCAAACACCAGTGCGATGTCCGGCGATGCCTCTGCCGCCAACAGACGCGCCGCTTCTTCAGCCGTTTCTCGTGCGGACAAGACCCGTCCGGCAAATTCCCGTGGTCGCGCAGAAAAGCCCGCCGCCCAGACACATCCGGCCAACGCTTCAGGCAGCGTTGCCACTACCTGCGCATGCTCCAACACTACGTCGGCGCCGGAAGCCATTGCCTCGGCTTCGGGCGCTGGAAAACGCGACGGCGAGACAAGAACCAGTTGTGACAGACCCATTGTCCACATCGCCCGCGCTGCCGCCCCGATATTGCCTGGGTGTGTGGTATGTATCAGCACAACTCTTACATGCGACAATGCTTCCCGTGGATTTTTTGATTCAAGCATTTTGTACCGGCAGAAGAACCAGATTCCCTCCCCTTCAAGGCATAGGGTGGGGATGGGGTTCGGCTCACTTAAACATAGCGCTTCAAACCATGTTCAATCCTCTTCGTGTTTGCGGTGCTTCTGATATTCTTCCGACAGTTTTTGTTGTAATTGGAATGGTGCCGGCTCATAGTGCGAAAGCGTCATTGTCCAACCGCCGTGTCCCGAGGTCATTGCCTTGATTCTGGCCGCGTAGCCTTCCAGTTCGGAGAGCGGCGCGATGCCTTCAATCAGCAACATGCCTGCGCGTAGCGGCTGTGTACCAGTCACCTGCCCTCGCCGCCCGGACAAATCGCCCGTAATGTCGCCCATGTTTTCCGCCGGACAACTGATTTCCAGTCGCACCATCGGCTCCAGCACGGTCGGCTGCGCTTTCATGATCGCGTCGAGAAACGCTTTACGCCCCGCCGTGATAAAAGCGATTTCTTTGGAATCCACCGCATGGTGCTTGCCGTCGTAAACGATCACGCGTACATCCTGCATCGGGAAGCCAGCCACCGGCCCAGCGGTCAGCACTTGTTCGACACCTTTTTGCACCGCCGGGATGAATTGGGTCGGGATTGTCCCGCCTTTCACTTCGTCAACGAATTCAAACCCGGTGCCACGTGGCAATGCTTCGATACGCAACATCACTTCGCCAAACTGTCCCGCGCCGCCGCTTTGTTTCTTGTGCCGGTGATGACCTTCGGCCTTGTTCGCCACGGTTTCCCGGAACGGCACACGCGGCGGTCGCGTTTGCACTTCCAGTTTGAACACCGTGCTCATCCGCTCCAGCACTGAACGCAAATGCAAATCACCCAGCCCCCACAAGACGGTTTCGTTAAGCGTCGCATCGTGTTCGAGTTTCAATGTCGGGTCTTCGGCAATCATTTTGTGTATCACTTCCGACAACCGCTGCTCATCACCGCGTTTGGATGGCGAAATTGCCACGCCGTGCATCGGCGCCGGAAACTCTAGCGGCGTCATGTGGATGTGGTCTTCGTCGTGCGAATCGTGCAACACGCAATCGAATTCGATTTCATCGACTTTCGAAACTGCTGCAATGTCGCCCGCAACCACTTGATCCACTTCAACGAACTTGCTTCCCTGCATTAGGAACAAATGGCCGACTTTGAACGGTTTGCGACCGTCACCGACAAAAAGCTGCGTATCGCGCTTGATGGTTCCCTGATGCACGCGGAACACGCCGACCTTGCCAACAAACGGATCGATCTGAATCTTGAACACATGTGCCAACACATGCTGCGACGGGTCTTGTGTCGCCATGAATTTTTCGGCGTTTTCACCTTCGCCACGGAAAAACGGCGGCGGGTTGCCCTCGGTCGGATTGGGTAGCAACTTGACCATGATGTCGAGCAATTCCTGAATGCCGACACCGTTCTTCGCCGAAGTGAAACACACCGGGATCAAATGCCCTTCACGCAGAGCGCACTCAAACGGTTCGTGCAACTGCTCTGGGGCGATTTCCTCGCCCTGCTCCAAATACTTCGCCATCAGCTCTTCATCAACTTCGACGACCTGATCAATCAGCGCTTGATGCGCCTCCGCTACTGACGAAAAATCCGAGTCGCCGGACGGATTGAAGAAACAATCAACCACCTTCGTTCCGTTTGCCGCCGGAAGATTGATAGGCAAACATTCGTTGCCGAAAGCCTCGCGCACAGCAGCCAACACTGCGGGCAAATCGACATTTTCAGCGTCAATTTTATTGATCACGACCAACCGGCAAAGTTTACGCTTGGCCGTCCAGTCCATCATTCGGGAAGTAATCATTTCGATACCGGCCTGGGCGTTAATCACCACCGCAGCGGTTTCGATTGCATCGAGCGCACCGATGGCCTGACCGATAAAGTCGGGATATCCGGGAGTATCCACCAAATGTACTCGGGTATCGGCGTCCTCCAAGTGCAACAAAGAAGCCCGTAATGAGAGCTGTAAACTCTTCTCCATCGAATCGAAATCGGAAACCGTCGTCCCCTTTTCGATGGTGCCCGCTGCCTGGATCGCGCCCGCCTTGAGTAGCAGCGCTTCCGCCAGCGTCGTTTTCCCCGCATTGCCGTGCCCCACCAGAGCAACGGTGCGGATGTTTTCAGTAGTGTATTGCGTCATGATGGCTCCCGGTTCAAATAAAAATTAGGAATCGAAATCGAAATGATGAATGAGCAAAAAACCAAGCCCGGCAAAAACTGTGAATGTACCGTACCCGCGCCCTCCGCGCTACCCCCGGCTTGCTTTTTAAGTTCCCGAAACCTTCCGGAGAACGCAATAATTACGCCTTTGGAACCTCTGAACAATCCGTTTGCATCTATTTTCACCGTAAAAAAACGGGCAACCACAACTCGCCCCTTGGTTCCCTCCCCTTGAAGGCATAGGTATCTACACAATAAACAACCCCGCGCCAAGAGCGCGAGGTATTTGACGTGGTGCTAAAAAGTTTGAGTTGCCGTAAATCTTCCCGTGGTTTACCTTGGCCTCGAACATGCCTTTCAATCATTGAGCAGTTTCCGCCTTCGCCAACCGTCACAACTACCTCTTCGTCAAGCAGCGCCTTACGATACTTAACCGGAAACACCACAGGCTAGTGAATTTGCCAAGCACAATGACTCGCCTTCTGAGCTCCTTGAACTGGAGTCGGCTCAGAATTGATGTTGCAGTCGCGGTGGTCTTTCCAGTCGCCGGTGAGTGCGTGGTCGCGGTGACGTGACTCCAATGGAAGATCAGCCAGTAGCGCAGACAAGGCGGCATGAAAATTGGCATCAAGCGTAGCGCGATGCCAGCCATTCTTCTCGCGCATGGCCGCGATGGTAGTTTCGTTCGGAATCAACGGCTCGAACGGCAAAGCCTTCTCGTGCGCAACGCACGTAAGCATGATGCGAAAGGCGTCGGATACGGTAAGACCCATCGCCGCCAATACGGTCGATGCTTCTTCTTTGATGTGCCCGTCGATACGGGCGCGGACAACAGCGTTTGTAGCCATAGGGCGGCGTCCTTTCTGGCGGCAATACATGTTCGGTGTATTTTCCTTTGGGCGACAAACTCATGACTACGCTGTCTAAGGCAATCGCAATAAGACAGCAGAGTATGCTGTCACGCTTTTACCGCGGCAGCATATGAGGATTTTCAGTTTATGTCAATCGGTACTTTTGAAATCGTCGTCGGAAAGCGCTGCGGCTTTCACTCTTACTCTGATCCCTGTTCCTGCCGCAATAAGTACACGGCCACCGCCAAGCATAATGCCAGACAGGTTACGAGGCAAACGACAATGGCCTGCCAGCCGCCGACGCCCCATAAGGTGCCCGAAAATGTCCCGATGATGCTGGAACCGAAGTAGTACGCCCACAAGTACAGCGCCGATGCCAGTCCTCGCGCTGTTTTGGCGCGGCGTCCCACCCAGCTGCTGGCGACCGCGTGGCTACTGAAAAATCCGAAGGTCAGTATTGCCACTCCGACGATCACCACCCATAAGGATTCAACGAGTGTCAATAAGACGCCACCCAGCATTAAGGCCACGACAACCCACAGTATCCGCGACAAGCCAAAGCGGTCGGCCATCCGCCCTACCCAGGTCGAGCTGAACATCCCGATAATGTAGAGAAGAAATACCGAACCGATCTGGCCGGTTGACAATGAGAACGGCGACAGCGCCAGTCGGAACGCCAGATAGTTGTAAACGCTGATGAAGCTCCCCATCAGCAAAAAGCCCACCAAGAAAAGCCACGGCAGCCGCGCATCACGAAAATGCGCACGTGCGCCTTCCCACATCACGGCAAGCTGCAAGGGACGCGGTTGGAAGCGGCGCGACGGCGGCAACAATTTCCAGCAACCAATCGCCATCAACAACGCCAAAACGCCGATGGTTGCCAACGCTATTTGCCAAGAGGAATGCTCGGCTACCCACGCGGTAATGAAGCGTCCGCTCATTCCTCCCAGCGCGTTACCGCTGATATAAAACCCCATAGCATAGCCGAGCGCGGAGTACTCGATTTCCTCAGCGAGGTACGCCATTGCAATCGCGGGCAAACCTGCCAACGCAATGCCTTGTAAGGTTCGCAAGACGAACAGCGCATGAAAGCTGTTGATCAATGCGCAGCCTATCATCAGCAGCGCAGCAATCAGCAACGAAAAAAGCATGATGCCGCGTCGGCCAAAACGATCCGACAACACGCTGGCAATGATTAACATGACCGACATGGTGCCGGTCGTCGTCGAGAGCGCGACGCTCGCCTGCGCTGGTGTAATGCCATAATCGTGCGAAAAAAGCGGTAATAACGGTTGCACGCAATACACCAGCGAGAACGTCGAAAAGCCGCCCAGAAACAGCGCGATCTGCACACGAATGAATTCCGCCGTCCCTGAGCGAATGCCGGAACTTTCGGAAGACGATGGCAACAGTTTTTGTTCGGTCATGGGACATTCTGTGCGGAAGCAAGCGACAGCTTACCGCAAAGTTTGCCGTCAAGCCCATCTTTCCGGCACAATGTCCTTTTATAAAATAAAACAAGAGCGAATGATGATTTCTGCCTTTGGTCAAAAATTCACTCGGCATTCCGGCATCACCCAATTAATGGACGACCTCAACGATGGTTTGCGCACGCCGGGCGCCATCATGCTCGGCGGCGGCAATCCGGCGCAGATCCCGGAGATGACCCGCTATTACCAACAACTGTGCGAGACAGCGCTGGCCGACGGGCGCTTGATTGACGCCGTTTGCAATTACGATGGTTCGCGCGGCAGCGATACACTGCGTAAAACGTTGGCGTCCATGTTTCGTACCCAGTGGGGTTGGGACATCGACGCCGATAACATCGCGTTGACCAACGGCAGCCAGAGCGCGTTTTTCTACCTCTTTAATATGCTCGGCGGTCATTGCGAAGATGGCCGCAAACGGAAAATACTGCTGCCGCTGGCACCCGAATACATCGGCTATGCCGATACCGGCATCGACTCGGACATTTTCATCGCCGGCAAGCCCGAAATCGAGCTTCTTCCCAATGGGTTGTTCAAATACCACATCGATTTCTCGACCTTGCCGCTCAACGATGATATCGGCGCCATCTGCGTCTCACGCCCCACCAATCCGACCGGTAATGTGTTGTCCAACGAAGAGCTGCAACGCCTCGACAAAATCGCCAACGAGCGGGGTGTTCCTTTGCTGATCGACAACGCTTACGGCGTCCCCTTCCCCGGCGTAACCTTCACCGACGCCACGCCGATCTGGAACGACAACATCGTGCTGTGCATGAGCTTGTCCAAACTCGGATTGCCCGGCACCCGTTGCGGCATCGTCGTCGCCCGTCCGGAAATCGCCGACGCCATCAGTAACATGAACGCTATCACCAGCCTCGCTCCCGGAAGTGTCGGCCCGATGCTAATGAACGAAATGATCCAGCGCGGCGATTTGCTTCGCCTGTGCAACGACGTAATCCGCCCCTTCTACCGCGAGCGCACGGCGCAAACTTTGGCCATTCTGCGCCGCCATCTCAACGAAGAACATTGTCTCGTCCACAAACCCGAAGGTGCTTTCTTCCTGTGGTTGTGGTTTCCCGGTTTGTCGATTGACGATCAGGAACTTTACCGCCGTCTGAAACAGCGCGGAGTTTTAATGGTGCCTGGAAATTACTTCTTCCCGGGACTGCAACAACCCTGGGATCACACCCGGCAATGTCTGAGAATGAACACCGTCCCCGAACCGACGAAAATCGAATGCGGCCTGACGGTTCTCGCGGAAGAAGTTAAGCGAGCGTATCAGGAACCGGGAGCGTTGCAGAGTGGATAAGCGAAGCGCAATCCGTCAAAAAATTTAACCGCATAGCGCGCAAGCAAAAGCAGAGTGATCAGAGTAGAGATAGCGTTTCCTTGTTGACGAAGGCATAGCAAGCCGGAAGAAACGCGCTAAACGTATTATCCCTTGTGGGTTGTTACGCTGCCATCAACACGCCCTGCCTTCTTCCCGCGGAGGTAGCGGCCAAATCTTCAGCGAAGTCGACAACGGAAGTATCAACAGCCTGTATCATGCTGGATATCGCAGGCAGAGGCGAGGAGCTTTTCAATATGATAGAAATAATGGACACAACCCTGCGAGACGGGGAACAAACATCGGGGGTTTCATTTTCACCTCGTGAAAAGTTGAGTATCGCCCGACTGTTGCTTGAGGATTTGCGCGTGGATCGTATCGAGGTTGCCTCGGCGCGTGTTTCCGAAGGAGAAATGGAAGGCGTCAAGCTGATCACCCAATGGGCGTCCGGGAAAGGACTGCTGGATCGCGTTGAGATTCTCGGGTTTGTGGACGGGGGTGTTTCGCTCGACTGGATTGTTGAAAGTGGCGGCAAGGTGATCAACCTGCTGACCAAAGGCTCGTTGAAACACTGCCGCGAACAACTCAGACGAACGCCTGAACAGCACCTGGCCGATATCAAAGAAAACATCGCGCTTGCCAGAGCAAAAGGCATCAGGGTGAATGTGTATCTTGAAGATTGGTCAAACGGCATGTTCAGCTCACGCGATTATGTGGACATGATGCTCGATGGGCTGCGCGGTGAAGGCGTGGATCACATCATGCTGCCCGACACGCTCGGCATCTTGAATCCCTACAACACCTTTGACTTTTGTCGTGAGATGGTCGAGCGTTATCCGGAACACCGCTTCGATTTTCACGCGCATAACGATTACGACCTCGCAGTGGCCAATTCAATCGCGGCAGTCAAAGCGGGCATCAAAACAATCCACACCACAGTGAACGGCTTGGGCGAACGTGCGGGCAACGCTCCGTTGTCAAGCGTTCTTGCCGTGTTGCACGACCAGTTGAATGAAAAGACGCATCTCGTTGAAAACAGAATCAATCGCGTCAGCCGCATGGTGGAAACCTGCACAGGCATCCATATCCCGCCGAACAAACCCGTTGTGGGCGAGAATGTTTTCACGCAGTGCGCGGGCATTCACGCGGATGGCGATCAGAAGAACAATCTTTATTTCAACGATCTGCTTCCCGAACGCTTTGGACGGTCGCGTGAGTATGCGCTCGGAAAAACATCGGGCAAAGCGAATATCAAAAAGAACCTCGAAGCGTTAGGCATCGACCTTGACGAAGCCTCGATGCGCAAAGTGACAGAACGAATCATCGAACTGGGCGACAAGAAAGAGCAGGTTACGACAGAAGATTTGCCCTACATCATCGCCGACGTATTGCGTTACGGCGAACAAGAGGCCAAAGTTCGAATGCTGAACTACAACCTCTCTTTGGCGCACGGCCTCAAACCCGTTGCGGCGCTCAAGATCGAAATCAACGGGACGCAATACGAATCATCGGCTTCGGGCGATGGTCAATACGACGCCTTTATGTGCGCTTTGCGCCGCATCTACAAAGATCAACTGGGGCGCAGTTTCCCGATGTTGACCAACTACAGCGTTACGATTCCGCCCGGTGGTCGCACCGATGCCTTCGTGCAAACAATCATCACATGGGAACTTGACGGCGAAACATTCAAGACACGCGGACTCGACGCCGACCAGACCGAGGCCGCCATCAAAGCGACGGTTAAAATGTTGAACAAAATCGAAAGCTGAATTTTGCATGGTTGCAAGCAACGCCCGGTGTTGCGCCCGATGCTAGGGACGTGAGTGTCATTTCCCGGCATGAAACCTGCGCCCATCCCGCTGCTATGCGTTGCTGGCAACCTTGCGCCTTCTCTGGGTAAGCGATAAACTTAAACTTCGTCTTACTAACAGAGGGGTCTGGACGATGGAAACCGTCACACTTTCAACCAAAGGTCAGCTTGTCATTCCGGCCAGCGTCCGCGGGGCGCTGCATCTGCAGGCGGGCAACCGGCTGAACGTGTCCATACAAGACGGCAATATCGTACTCAAGCCCGAAAGCGCAGCAGCTTGGAAGCCGATCAATCCGGCGGGAGTGAGCTTGTCCAGCACCGAGTTGTGCAAGCCGGTGGATGTATCGAATGAAGCCGGTCGCCGTTGATACTAACGTCCTGGTTCGGCTGGCAACGGGAGACCACGCTGCCGAACATCGAACGGCCTTGGCGTCGCTGGCAGCTCGACCGTGGCGGGTGCTCCCCACGGTGTTGCTGGAGACGGAATGGGTGTTGCGTTCGGTTTACAGGTTTTCGCCCGCCCAATTTGCTGATTTTGTTGAATGGATGGATGCCAGCGGGCGCGTGGTCTTGGAACAAGTTGATGTCGTGCGCACCGCTGCCGCCCATCACCGTACAGGCATGGACTTTGCCGATGCGCTTCACCTGGCGCAAACCAATGGTGAGCCGTTTTTGACTTTCGACAAAGCCTTGCAAAAGAAGGCCGCCAGGCTGAAGTTGAATGCCCAAGCGGTTGCATGACACAAAAGTCATGCTCGCCCCCATTCTGCTGCCGCTACAGCTTGCCTTGCGTCTGCCTGCTGACGCTACTGACCGGTCTGTACATCTCGTAAGCGAGAGAAGGCTTTTTCTTCTTCGCAGCTTCGCGCCTTCGCGTGAGTTAATCCGATCCCCCGATCCGGTTTACTCCATCCCTGTTATCTCCACCCGCACAATCACGTCGCCCTCTTTCACGACGCTCCCCGGTGTGACCAGCACGTCAACCACGATGCCGGAGCAAGGCGACGGGATGTCGAGCGATATTTTTTCGGTTTCCACCACGAGAACAGTGTCGTCGTGCGCCAAGGCATCGCCTGCCACAACCTCGACGCTGCCGACCAACAATTCGCCGGTTGCGCAGATTCCGCAGCTTTCCCAACAGGCGGGCGCCTTCGGGATGCAGATTTCTTTAATGGGCATTTCAAAACATTCTTTTCGATATAAGGGGCACGACGCCAGTGAGCTATTCAGGATAATAGGGCAAAGAAGCTCACATTAGCACAGGTTGTGGTGGTGCATACCCCGTCATTCCCGCGTGTTTTTGGCGGGAATCCAGTGTCTTTTATTATTCACGCGAAGGCACAAGCTCCCCTCTCCCGCAAGCGGGAGAGGGGAGCGCACTGTGCCTTTCTCCGCGTCTCCGCGCCTCCGCGTGAAAATGGTTTTTCTCCGCGCCTTCGCGTGAGATAAAACGAGGCTCGATAAACCGCGCCACTACGCTCGCAATGACGGCGAAGGCTGATCCCTAATCATCGAAAAATCTGCGATAATGGATAATTCAGCTTTTTCAGGAGTTTCCCATGCCTTTTGACCGCGTGCCTGCCGGTCACGATATTCCCAACGATTTCAACGTCATCATCGAAATACCGATGCGCGGAGATCCGATCAAGTACGAAGTTGACAAAGACACCGGCGCGATCTTCGTCGACCGTTTCATGTCCACTTCAATGCACTACCCGTGCAACTACGGCTACATCCCGAAAACGCTGTCGGAGGATGGCGATCCTTGCGATGTGCTTGTGCTTTCGCCGATGCCGCTGATTACCGGCGTTGTCGTGCGTTGCCGTCCGATCGGAATGCTGCGTCTTGACGACGAAATGGGTGGTGACGCCAAAATCCTCGCCGTACCTATTGACAAACTTTCCTCGTTTTACCGCAACACACATTCTCCACGCGACTTGCCTGAATCACAGCTTCAGCAGATATCGCATTTTTTCGAGCATTACAAAGACCTCGAACCAGGAAAATGGGTGCGCGTCGGCAGTTGGGTCGAGGTCGAGGAAGCCCGCAAGGAAATCCTTGACAGCATCGCACGTTACGAAGCCTCGTTATAAACTTTTTACCGCTCATCTATAACGCCCCACCATGCTCCTTTCCCGCTTTTACCTGCCCACGCTCAAGGAGGCTCCGGCTGAAGCCGATATCGCCAGTCAAAAGCTGATGCTGCGTGCCGGACTGATCAAAAAAGCCTCGTCCGGCATTTACAGCTGGCTGCCGCTGGGTCTTATCACGCTGCGCAAAGTAGAAAACATCATCCGCGAAGAAATGAATCGCGCCGGTGCGCTCGAAGTACTGATGCCGAATGTTGTTCCCGCCGAGCTGTGGCAGGAAACCGGTCGCTGGGATAAATTCGGTCCGCAATTGCTCAAAATCCGCGACCGCCAAGAGCGCGATTTCCTGTTCGGCCCAACGCACGAAGAAGTCATTACCGATATTATTCGCAAAGATGTGCGGAGTTATCGTCAGTTGCCGGTCAATCTGTATCAGATACAAACTAAATTCCGCGACGAAATCCGACCGCGTTTTGGCGTGATGCGTGCGCGTGAATTCATGATGAAAGATGCTTATTCGTTCGATGTTGACGAAGCCAGTATGTTGCGCTCGTATCAGCTCATGTATGACGCCTATACGCGCATTTTCACCCGGCTCGGCCTCGCCTTCCGCGTAGTGGAGGCAGACAACGGCGCGATTGGCGGCGTCGCGTCACATGAGTTTCAAGTGCTGGCCGATTCCGGCGAGGACTTGATCGCCTACTGCCCCGACTCCGATTACGCCGCAAATATCGAACTCGCCGAAGCTGTCTTCCCGAAGGAGTCCCGCCCAGCGGCTTCGGAAACGATGGAAAAAGTCGCCACGCCAGGAATGACGACTTGCGAAGCTGTCGCCCAACTGCTCGGCCTGCCGCTCAAGCGCACCGCGAAATGCCTGATGGTCGTCGCTGATGAAAAAATGCACATGCTACTGATTCGCGGCGACCATTCGATGAACGAGGTCAAAGTCGGAAAACTGCCCGGCTTCTCCGGCTGGCGCTGGGCGTCGGATGCCGAGATTGTCGAGGCGTTGGGGTGCGCCCCCGGGTATCTGGGGCCGGTCAGTCTACCGAAAACCATCCCGCTGATCGTTGATCGTTCAGTCGCGGTGATGGCCGATTTCATCTGCGGCGCCAACGAAGCAGGATTTCACTTACGCGGCGTCAATTTCGGACGCGATGCGCGTGAACCCGACGCCGTGGCCGACCTGCGAAACATCGTCGCAGGCGATCCGTCGCCCGATGGCAAAGGGACGCTGGCACTGTTGCGCGGCATTGAAGTCGGCCATGTTTTTGCGCTGGGGAACGTTTACGCCGAAGCAATGGGCGCGACCTACCTCGACGCGCAAGGCGAATCGAAAGCGATGGAAATGGGCTGCTACGGCATCGGCGTCACCCGAATCGTCGCCGCTGCCATCGAACAACATCACGACGAACGTGGTATCCGCTGGCCGCAGGCGATAGCGCCATTTGCCGTCGCCATCGCGCCCGTCGGTTATGACCGAAATGAGGCCGTCCGCGCCGCTGCCGACCAACTATACGACGCCCTCGCCGCTCTAGGCATCGACGTGCTGCTCGATGATCGCGGTGAACGCCCCGGCGTCATGTTTGCCGATCTCGAACTGATTGGCATCCCGCACCGGATCACCATCGGCGACCGTGGCCTGAAAGAAGGTAAATTCGAATACCAATCGCGCTGCATCAGTGATGGAAAAAATGACACAGTCGCCGTCCCCGTTAACGATATTGTCGCTTTTGTCCGGGAAAAGCTGGCCGAAGCCGCTTCGCTTGTCCGATAATAAAAAGATGGCTTCCGTTTCTTTTCATTCTCTTTCGCGTGCGATTGCCCGCCGGTCGGCTTTCCTGCTAACCATGTTGCTAACAGGCGGCGCTTTCCTGTTTGCCCCGCATGCGCATGCTGGCGCTCAAATCGAAGAAGCGTTGATGCCTTCGGTGGTCGCCGGTTTGCAGCGTTCCTTGTCGGATCGCCCCGTCCCCAACGACTACGCCAACCGGCCTGGCGTGCAAGCATGGATTGCCGCGATCTCTCCGAAACTCGCCAAACGCCTGCCCGAAGAACGCGAGCGCCGAGAATTGCTTGCCACCCTCCACTACGAAGGCACCCGTGCCGGTCTTGATCTGCAACTGCTGCTAGGCGTTATTCACGTCGAAAGCGGCTTCAAAAAATACGCCGTTTCAGTGGCCGGAGCGCGTGGCTATATGCAAGTGATGCCGTTCTGGGTCAAACTGATCGGCAACGAAGAGCAAAACCTTTTCCATCTACGCACCAACCTGCGCTACGGTTGTGTAATCTTGCGTCACTACCTCGACAGGGAAAACGGCGACCTCTTTCGCGCACTGGGACGCTACAATGGCAGCTTGGGCCGTGCCGAATACCCGAATGCCGTCGCTGCCGCGATGAAACGCTACGAAATCCAATAAACCGTCGCCACGTCTTATCCCGGCGCTGATCAATGACATAAAAAGTTACTATTCCCAATCTTGATAAACGCCTAAAAACACTGTTATAATCGTGGTTATCTGATTCCGGTAATAGTCATATGCAGGAACCGGAAACTGAGAGAAAGTAGAAATAAAAAGCGTAAACAAAGAGTTACGCGCACTCGCGGGGGGAATCATCGCGGGAGGACATTACAGTAGCCATCGGTGTTTTGAAGGGTATTGCATGTCCGGACAACGAAGATTGTCTGTGATGTAAAAACCGTTGTACTGAAAATAGTGTCAGCGCAAAGACTCTATCGAAATAGTCCCAAAAGGGCTGTTTTCCGGGTTAATGCTAGTTACATATGTTGGCGGTCAACGATAGGCGAGCAATAAAACGTCTTATTTTTGTTTGAAGGGGAATCTTACAAAAGAGCCTCCTGTTTCGTAAAAACTCTCACAAGGAGACGGCAATGAGTCAACTGTATCAAGGTTTTTCTCTGGTCAAGCGGATGCTGGATACGGCCATAACAGTCGCGTTTGCTCCCCTCATGACCTCCAAAGCGGCAACCGCTGCCGATTACAAATCCACCATCCACAGCACCAATCCGCACAGAATACTCCAAGGCGGAGACGCGATTGCCGTCACCGGCAATAAGCACGCATTAGATGCTTACGGTCCAGACCACGGAATTCAGGTTGTCGATGGCGGCATCACCGCCACAAGCACCGATCAGGCCACTGTGATGGGCTCGTGCATGGGCTTCATCGACCTGGGAACCGGCTCCACCATTCGAGCCAATGGCGCTGGGTCTAGCCTCTGCGCCATTGTCTCGGGAGGATCTGGCGCCCTTAACCCTCCCTATACCACAATCATAGGCGCTGACCTGAGCGCGGAAGTCGTCTCTTCCGGAAATGCTTGCGGGTTCTCTACAGACCCGAAAGGCATAATCAGCATGACAGGGAACACCAAGATCAACGTCTTTTCCGGATCAAAAGGCGTAGGGATGAAGTCGAGAGACTCCGGAATTATCTCCTTGGAAAACGCTGTGGTCAAAATGGCAGGACACACAGATGTGCCCCAAATCGTCATTCATGCCTCCTTGGAAGGAGCCGTCATGGCGACCGGAAAAGTGTCCGCCACGGCGACCGGAAGCCATGTCTATGGAACCTATGCGGGAGGCGAAAACACCACGATAACGCTTAACAATTTCACGGCTGATCTGACCGGCACCGGCTCTGTCTTTGGCGCGTTCATACGCTGGGGAACCGTCTCACTGCTCGGCTCTTCCGACGTTACCATTTCTGCCGAAGCAAACGCATATGGCTTATACGCCGACAATCAAAGCACGGTTTCCATCGGCACCGAAGGTTCGGCCACTCCCAACAAGGGCGTCTGGAATATTACAGGAACCAACCACGCCGCAGCCATCAGAACCGAACTCCATGTCCCCTCCGACGCGGGTCTTCACGATATTAAAATCCACAACACCACACTGAACAGCAACCACGATGGCATCGTAGTCAGCGGCAGTCGGACCGTTGTGCTTTTTGACAATAGCACGCTGCTGGTTGACCCTATTTCGGGTGATCTTGCCTATGTGGAGGGAAAATCCGTTGAAGTCAACGATGTCCCTACCCCTTTCGGCAGCGACCTCCTCATAGACGCCAGAAACGCAAGCCAATTGTCCGGCACCGTTTTTGTTGATGCGGCAAGCCGGTTGAGAATTTCTCTGGCAAGCGACGCGCAATGGACATTAGCGGGTAGCACGGTCATTACTGATTTGAAACTGGATAACGGCCGCCTTGTCTTCCAGGCGCCGACAACCGTATCCGACTTCAAAACACTGACGGTTTTTAAAAACTATGACGCCACTGACGGCGGTGGTACGATTGTGATGAACACCCGGCTCGACGATGGCGCTAACCCTGCTACCGACTTGCTTGTTATCGAAGGCAATACCAGCGGCACTGCCGCGCTTAATATCCAAAACTTTACTGGCATCGGCGCACTCACCACTGGCAACGGCATTCAAGTGGTGCAGGTCAACGGCCATTCTGACGCCGTGTTCACGCTTGCCCAACCCGTTACCGTCGGCGATTACAAATACGCGCTTGTTAAAGCAAACGACGGCCACTGGTATTTGCAGTCGTCCGAAGAAAGCTCGGACAAACCACAACGGCTTCACAGGCACGCCAAAGCAGCGAGTTCAACGGAAATCCGGGACAAAATGTTTTGCTTTAATTTAAATTAAGGAGAACCTTACAAAGAACCCCCTGCTTCATAAAAACTCTCACAAGGAGATGGCAATGAATTGTCAAATTCACAAAGCTATAAAATGAGCGAATGTCCCTCCCTTCCGCTCCCCTCCCCCGCCGCGTCGGGCGCTTCGCTCCTTCGCCAACCGGGCCATTACACTTCGGCTCGTTATTAGCGGCGCTGGCAAGCTACTGCGATGCCCGACACGTCGGCGGTCAATGGCTGGTGCGTATCGAAGATGTTGACGGTGGCCGCGAAGTGTCCGGCGCTGCCGAAAACATCTTGCAAACATTGCGCCGCTACGGATTTCGCTGGGACACCGAAGCGCCACGGCAATCCGCACGCAGCGCCCGATACCGGCAGGTGCTTGATGCGTTGATTGACGCCGGTCACGTCTACCCCTGCGCGTGCAGCCGCCAACGTTTGCAACATGCGCCGCTCGGCGCATCGGGTGAGCGCGTCTATCCGGGATACTGCCGCCCCATGCCCGATAAGATCGTTCCTTTTGAAAACCATGAAACCGCTGCCTGGCGTTTGCGCGTTCCCGAAATGCCGCGCCGTTTCACCGATCTCGTACAAGGCGAACAGTCTCAGCATTTGCCCAGTGAATGCGGCGATTTCATTCTGAAACGCCGCGATGGTTTTTACGCCTACCACTTGGCCGTCGTCGTCGATGATATCGACCAAGGCATCACCGACATCGTGCGCGGTGCCGATTTGCTGGCGTTGACGCCACGCCATTTGTGGCTGTACGAATGCCTCGGCCATCCTCCCCCCAAATATTCACACATTCCCGTCGCCGTCACGCCGGAAGGACAAAAACTCTCCAAACAAACGCGAGCACCCGCGCTTCCGGAGAATCCATTGCCGTCATTACTCACCGCATGGCGTTTTTTGGCGCAAACGCAACCGCCGCAATCATTTTCAACGCCCGAAACCTTCTGGGACTGGGCAATGGCGCACTGGAATCCAAGCGCCATTCCCCGTGCCATCTCGTTACCCGCGCCCTTTTGGTGCCCGCGAAATGACGGGCGCAGCCGCGTATAATTGCGCTCCTTGCCTTTAAGAACGAGACCATCCCCATGACCACATTGGTTGTTGTACGAAAAAACGACGAAGTTGTCGTCGCCGCCGATTCACTCACCACTTTCGGCGATACCAAGCTCGCCGCGCCTTACGATCAGAGCTTCGAAAAAATTCTGCATCACAGAGGCAGCTATATCGCGCTGTGTGGTTCGGCAGCGCATCAACTGGTCTTTGAAAGCCTGCTGGAACAAAACCCGCTTGAGCTGTCAAACAAAACTGCGATCTTCGAGAGCTTCCGCAAGCTGCATCCGCTGCTGAAAGAGCTTCATTTTCTGAACCCGAAAGAAGAAGAAGACGACCCCTACGAATCGAGCCAGATGACCGCGTTGATTGCCAACGCGCAAGGTATCTTCGGCGTTTACTCGATGCGCGAAGTATTTGAATACACCCGCTTCTGGGCAGCCGGTTCGGGACGCGATTTCGCCCTCGGCGCAATGAACGCCGTCTATCCGCACATTGACAGCGCCGAAACCATTGCCCGCTTGGGCGTCGATGCCGGCGCCGCGTTTGATAAAAACACCGCGCTTCCGTTAACACTCTACAAAACCCGCCTGAAAGTTTCCGGATGAACGCATCTTCTCGTGCCGCTGCTTCCTCAACCGCAGACGCGGTTGTCGCGGCGGTGCGAGTTGACAAATGGTTGTGGGCAGCCCGCTTCTTCAAAACACGTAGATTGGCCGTCGAAGCGATTGACAAAGGCCATGTGCAGCTCGGCGATGAACGGATCAAACCGTCACGCCCGCTGCGCGTCGGAAACACCTTGACCGTCCACAAAGAAGGGGCGAAATGGACTTTCACTGTTCGCGCACTCAGCGAGCGGCGATTGTCAGCGCCGCTCGCCACCGCGCTCTATGAAGAAACCACCGCCAGCCTCACCGAACGACAAGCATTGCTTGAACAGCGACGCGCCCAACCATCGCCGCATTTTCCGGGACGCCCCACAAAGCGCGACCGCCGCGCCCTTGAAGATTTTTTGAGCGAGGCTTGATAGCCGCCCCTGAATTTCCCCTATGAAGCGGTAGGCGTTTTATCTATGCGGTCGTAGTTTATGCGGTTCACCATATTTCCGCTTTGAAGCCGATTGCTTTGTCTGTGCACTCCATTTCCTGCGAATGACCACAAGAAATGGAGCGCCCAGCTTTTCAACGGCTCAATCAGGAGAACCTACGGCGATGCACGACTGCCGACAGCGCAAGAAGCATCAGCAGAGATATCAGCCCTCCCAGAGACAGCGCAGGAATATGCTCTATCGAACGTGTGACGGTTGCCGTCGCGGTATCGTTGTCCCGAAAAAGATCCCCGGGCATATCCACGGATGCCGTATTGACAATCGACGTGTTACCGGCAGTTTCGACCCTGACAGGCACAACAACCACATAGTCATCACCGTTCAACAACGTACTAATCAAACATGTCAGTGTTCGGGTTACGGGCATATAACTACAGCCCGCAGGAACCGACCTCAATGAGATATCCACAGGCAAAAGATCAATCATTTGAGCGCCTTGCGCCGGAGTGATATTGTCCGGGCCACTATTGTGAACCGTGATGGTGTATTCAAACGAAGTGCCCTGAACAACATGGGGTCTCGATGCGGTTTTGGTAATTGTGAGATCCGCACCAGTGCCTCCCGTCGGAGCGCGACTGGCTGTCGTGGTTTCCGTCAAATTGTTATTGGCCGGGTAAGGGTCAATCTCCGTAGCAGAAGCGAAAACATCCGTCCGATTGCTTCCTGACAGCATGCCCGGATTGGTAATGGAATCTGCGCTCATGAGATAAGTTACGGTCGCAATCCCTCCGATCGCCAACGAAGGCCATGAACAAACCACTTGCCCGTTGAAAACGCCTACCGCAGGCTCCACACAACTGCCGCCCTGATCCACCGTCAGCGCCCCTTGGTAGCTGAAGACTCCCGTCCCGGAATTGAAATCAGAAGTCATCGTAACATCGGTAGCAAGCGATGGCCCGCCATTACGAACGGTAATGGTGTAAGTCGTCGTTCCTCCGAGAGGAATCGAATCAGGCGAATCGCTGATGTCGATTTGTATATCCGCCTGAGCGGGGGTGATCTGTATTTCTGCATCAGCATTGTTATTGGTCAGGCTCGTTTCGGGAAGATATATCGCCGGATCAATAAGGCTGACTTCGGCAACGCTGACAACGGTGCTACCCACGCTGCTGGGCGCCATGACCTCATAGGAAATATCGTGAAAAGCAGCAGCATTGAATCCGGTTGCCCAGTCGCAGATTAACGTTCCCCCTGTTGTGCCAACAAGACTTGCTTCAGTGGGAGCGCAGGAAGCGCCACCTGTACCCACCAATCGGACAAACGTCGCATTGCCGGGAAGAGTAATGGCCGCTCTCGCTGTCGGCACTCTCGATATGCCGAGATTTCTGACACGGGTTGTGAACACAATGATGGAATTGGCAGGAGCGGAGGTTGCTATGATCCCCATGCTGCTACCCCAGGTTTCCACCGTTAAATCATAAACCGCGTTGACCATGCTTGTCACCTCAGCGCTGTTATTGTCATGATCCGGATCACCCACCTCTTGAGAAAATACGGTTGCTGTATTCGTACGATTACCGGTGACATCAATGATGGGCAGCACGACAATCTCAACGGATGCCGTTTCGCCGGACGCCAGTGTCGGGAATATGCATATCACCGTCTGCGTACCCCCATTTGAAGGAGTCGTTCCTGGAGTGCACGTCCCTGTGCCTGCGGTTATCGTAATGCTTTGTACCCCTCCCGCGGCAACAAGTGAGGTTAGTGCGTCGGTAAGGTGAACATCGGTGGCCGTGTTGGGGCCGTCATTGGTCACCGTCAACGTGTAGGTCAGCGGCTGGCCTGCATTGACAGGGTTAGGGCTTGCCGTTTTGGTAATGTGAAGGTCGGCTTCATCAGCAGTTGCAATGACAACCCCGTTTCCTCCCGTCGTTATGGAACAATTGTTGGCAGGTATATCATCTTGGCGCCAACCTGTATTGCCCCCTTGAGGGGCAAGCGCAGTGCAGGCCGTATTGGTGGTCGTGGTAGCCGACGTGATTTGAGCCGGAATCGTGATGCCGGGAGTGGTTGCGCCGTTGGCAAGTCCATTTGTGTACGTGCATGTAACGGTAACCGCATTTCCTGCCACGCTGGTAACAGGATAAGTAACAACGGCTCCCCCATTGTTGGAGGCAGCGCATGTCCAGTTGGTGCCGGAGGGAAGTGCCGTGAGGGTAACATCCTCAGGCAATATGTCCGTAACGGTAATGGCCTGCCCGGACGGAATGCCCCATGGGCCGCCATTCCTTGCCACAACGGTGTAGTGAAAGTCCTGCCCGATAACCAGAGGGGAAAAAGAGACTGACTTGGTTGTCCTCATGTCGGCCCGACCGTTGACGTTGTTGGTGACCGAAGAAGAATTGTTATCCTGCACTGGATCAACTCTCCCGCCGCCCAAACTGATTTCTGCCGCGTTCGTAGCGTCCACTACACCTACGCCGGGGGTTGCCGTAAAGCTGAGAGCGGGCATATCGGTGTTGCTGGCACCGCTGTATCCGGTTCGCGTACATGTGATGACCATCACAGCGACTGTCAGAGTCGGGGTCGAACAATTCCAGCCATCTGTTGCAGGATCGGAAACCCATGCGTCAAAAGTGAAATGTGCCGGGTCATACTCGTCCCTGACTGTAATCGGAATATTGGTCAGAGAATCGCCGCTGACGTATCTTGGTGTCAGCGTATATGTCAACTGCGTTTGGTCAGCAGAAACGCTGGAAGTTTTTATGAGGCGAACATCGGTACCCGCCTCAATCATGACGGAAACGATATCCTCGTTGTTGAGAACATCAGGGTCAGGCCACGCCACGCCACTGAAACTGGCGCCGACCGCAAAGACCGTATCAATGTTGCTGGAAGCCGAACCTGTGGTGACCGCATTAACCGTCAATGCTGGAGCTGTTGCTCCAACCGCCAAAGGACCGGCTCTTGTGCATGTAATCAAGTCACCTGTAGTTCCTGTAGCCGGACTGCAACTCCAACCGTTACCTGAAGCGCCGGTCACTTGGGTGTATTGGGGAACTGTGTACTGCACCGTTATGGTGGCATCGGCGGGAACATCGTGTGGACCGTTATTCTCGACCTCAAGCAAATACTGGAAAGTGCCTCCGGCGGTAACCGTTAGCGGTGACGCAGTAGCCGTCAGTTCAAGATCGGAGGAAGTTACCGTCGTCACAAACCTCTCCACGGTATTGTTGCCCGCGTTAGGATCGGTCGTTGCTGAAGACACCGTGCCCGCGCTACGCCATACGTCAGGCGCACCACTCAAGGTATAGACAACGCTGATAGTGTGAATATCGTTGCGATCCATGTTTCCAAGATTGCAGGTCAGTGTTGTTCCTGACGGAGTACATCCCGCCGGAAATGTGTCAAACCTGTAGGTGCCTCCAGAGGGTATGCTAGGAAGCGTGTTCGTTAACACGACACTCGTGGCCGTATCAGGGCCAACGTTGGTGACGGTAAAGGTACTGGTGAATTGACCGCCTGAAGCTCCCGTCCCGGGAGAAAAGGTTTGACTGACCGACAAATCGGCGACTTGCGCATACGCTGCGCCTGAAAGCAGCAGTCCGAACATCATCAGAAAACTACACGACACGATGCCGCGCAAAATGCGGTATCCCCTTTTAATAAGATTTCTGTCGTTTTCCCGTGCGCGGCGAAGAAAGAACGGAAGCAGCATAGTGTTCATGTGCGTATCTCCTGATTGAATCCGAAAGCGAAAGGTTGTTAAGGCTTGCAGCAACTGTGAAACATCCTGATTCCCCTATGGGGCAGTGAAAGTCAAACCGCGATGGTTCGTTCACTAATCACACTTTCGTAATATTTTAACATGACAGATTCCGAAAATTGTGCGTTATTCGTCGGTTTGTGCATGACTTCACAGACACCACACAAACAAAAAGCAATAACTCAAAAACGTCGTTAAAAAGAGTGTGCCAACCTTCAAAATTTGCGCGAGATCAACCCCCGCTTTACAAGCATCTTCGATTTCAAAAACCTGGAGAAAACACGTTGACTTAAGCGCAAGTGATTATAAGTGCTTAAGTCTATCGGCAAAAACTCTGCCGAAAAGTCCTAATTCTTTTGTCGTTTAACATGAAGATATTTTTCACCATCTCGCATAGAGAGAGCGATTTCGCTTCAAGCGCATACACATCCCAAACAGCGCGTAGGCGCGTCATATGAGTAACCCTACGGAGCTGCGCCTCTGTTTGTGTAGATACCTATGCCTTCCCATGAAGGCGGGAATGGCAAATTTTTATTTCTTGTTCCCTGTATTTTTAATAGCCTGACCGGAGAGTCTCGGCTTCCCACTCGGTTTGTTGCTGTTCGGCTTGCTGCAAGCGCCACATCCGCGCATACAATCCCTCCCGCGCCAACAACGACGCGTGTTGTCCGCGTTCGACGATGCGTCCATGTTCCAGCACCAGAATTTCGTCGGCATCAACAATCGTGGAAAGGCGGTGCGCGATGATCAGGGTTGTGTGTTCGCGTGCGATGTCGCGTATCGCCGCCTGGATTTGTTTTTCCGAGCGCGAATCGAGCGATGACGTTGCTTCGTCAAAAATCAGAATTTGCGGACGTTTCAGCAACGTACGGGCTATCGCCACCCGCTGCTTTTCGCCGCCCGATAATTTCAGCCCGCGCTCGCCGACTTGTGTTGCGTACCCTTCCGGCAGTCGGGCGATAAAATCGTCAAGCTGCGCCATCCGCGCCACGGCCTCAATCTCTTCGCGCATTGCCGAGGTTCGACCGTAGGCAATGTTGTATTCAAGCGTTTGGTTGAACAGCACCGTATCCTGCGGAACGATCCCGATAGCAGCGCGCAAACTTCTCTGCGTAACCGAGCGGATGTCCTGACCGTCAATCGAAATCGCGCCTTCCGTCACATCGTAAAAACGGAACAGAAGCCGCGACAGCGTTGATTTTCCGGCGCCCGATGGCCCGACCACAGCAACCGTTTTTCCGGCGCCGACAGAAAACGAAATGTTCTCCAGAATCGAACGGGAAGCCTCGTAATGAAAACTGACTTTTTCAAAACGAATTTCGCCACGATCTACCTGCAAGGCAAGCGCCTCCGGCGCATCGGCAATCTCGACCTCCATCTCGTTGATGGTGAACAGGCGCTCCATGTCCGTCAACGATTGCCTGATCTCGCGATAAACCATGCCGAGAAGGTTCAGCGGTATGTACAACTGAATCATCAACGCATTGACCAGCACCAAATCGCCAATCGTCATCACGCCATCGACCACGCCGACCGTAGCACGCCACATCATCAACGTCACCGCCACAGCGATAATCGCCGACTGTCCCAGATTCAGCACCGACAACGAAGTTTGGTTGCGGATCGCCGCCCTCTCCCAAAGCATCAGACTTTCGTCGTAATGCTTTTCTTCCCACCGCTCATTGCTGAAATATTTGACTGTCTCGTAATTAAGCAAACTGTCGGTTGCTCTGGCGCTGGCCTGCGAATCAAACTCGTTCATCCGCCGCCGCATGTACGTTCGCCATTCTGTCACCAGAATGGTATAGGCCAGGTAAGCCGCCAAAGCCCCCACCGTAATCACTGCAAACGTCCAATCGTAACCGTGAATCAGCACGGCGAGTACCAGCGTCACTTCGACGATGGTAGGCAAAATAGAAAACAACGTGAAGTCAATCAACGTCGTGATGCCGCGCTGTCCTCGTTCGATATCTCGCGTCAACCGCCCGGTTTGCCGCTGCAAATGAAAGCGCAAACTCATCTCGTGCAGATGGCGGAACACCTGCAACATCACCGCCCGCGTCGCACGTTGGGTCACTTTAACGAACAGTATTTCGCGCAATTCGGTAAAAAGCGTCGTCGATAAACGCAAAACGCCGTAAGCCACAAGCAACGCCAACGGCACCGCCAGGGGCGCTTGGCTGGCATCCAGTCCATCGACAATTTGCTTCATCACCAGCGGCACGCCGACATTGGCGAACTTCGCGAGCAGAAGACACGTCAACGCCAGCGCAATGCGGGCAACGTAAGGTTTCAAGTACGGTAAAAAAAGCCCGATTACCTGCGCGTTGCTGTAACCGGAAGGGGCAAGATGGCTTTCGGAAAATATTTTCACGTATCAGGTATCAGGTATCAGAAAAATCTTAACCGCAAAGAACGCATAGAAGATTATACGTCGCCGCCAGAAATCAGAGTTCAGGAATCAGAAAAGCATTCTCACGCGAAGCCGCGAAGAAGAATAGCGTCATTGCGAGCGCAGCGAAACAATCCAGAGAGCCATCCACAATCCCCTTGACGCAGAACGCAGAATCCAAAAAGCGCTCACGCGAAGGCACAGAAACATTTTGTAGGGCCTTCTCCGCAGCTTCGCGTGCAAAGGTTGTGGTGATATACATACTCCGTCATTCCCGCGTGTTTTTGGCGGGAATCCAGTGTCGTTTTTCCGCCCAATCAGTACTCCGTCATTCTGCGCGTAGCGTAGCGAAGTCGCAGAATCCAAAGACCGCTTGGATCCTGCGACTTCGCGCAGGATGACGGTGCATCGTACCTTTTCCAATGGAGTCGTGAATCCGCACACCGCGCCTTCGCATGAAATAGGGGCACGGCATGCCGCGCCCCTACAATTGATCCCAAAACATCGGGCGGCCACGGGGGCCGCCCCTACGCTAACAACGCCGCCGCCGCAATCCAGCCGCCGCCAACCCTGCCAACAACAAACCAAGCGCCAACAAGCTCCATTCGCCGAGGGTAGGCACGGACGTGACGCCG
>JAITMR010000019.1 GCA_031277215.1 Burkholderiales bacterium | reverse complement strand
CGTCACAGGAAGCGTTTTAAAGCGACGACGGACTCGCGACACTCGTTACCGGTCGCGCCGAACTTGCTGGGGCAAAACTTCCATGTTGCCGCGCCCAATCAGGTCTGGGTCGCCGATCGGACCTCCATCGGGACGGACGAAGGCTGGCTGGCTCTGGCAATGGTACTCGCCCTGTTCAACCGCGAGATCGTTGGCTGGTCGATCAAATCGCGCATGACCGCAGACATCGTTATGGATGCGCTGACCATGGCGTGGTTTCGTCGCAAACCAACGCCCGGTCTGATTCATCACTCGGATCGGGGAAGTCAATACGCAAGCTACGCCTTTCAGGGGTTGCTCAAAGAGTACGGCATGGTCTGTTCAATGAGCAGAAAGGGCAATTGCTGGGATAACGCGCCTGCTGAGAGTTTCTTCAACAGCCTGAAGAATGAAAGGGTACATGGCATCAGCTTTCTTCCCCCGTTTTTTCTTGTGGCACATGCTTTGCCACTTTCCAAGCCATGAGCGCAAGCAACGCAACCACGGCAAGCAGGACACCCCATAAAATGTAGCGCCGGATTTTTTCTTTCTGCAACGCCGCTTCTGCAGCGGATGAAATTACAGGCTCGTTTGCCGGCGCCGGTTGCGCCGCGCCAATCCGCGCCGTCGCTAGATACGGTTTGTCTCCGGCCAACAAGCGCGTGACCGGAATACTGTCATCCATCGCCTGAGCATTGCCGACTGCGAGCAAAAAGGGCGGCGTACCGTGCGCGAGAAATGTCACGGTTTCCGGTCGCCAGCCAACCGATAACAACGGCGTTCCTCCAAATTCGGAGTTCCCCTTACCACTGCCTTCCTGGCCTTCTCTGGTATTGCTTGCGCCACTGTAGCGGTTATCGTTCTCTACGGCGATTTTCCAGAAGCGATCCCGATTCGGGACAATTCTGGTTTCCGGTGTTTCCTGCTCGATGCCATCAGGCCCCTGGAGCCGATAAAGCGTCTCTCTGGAAATCAACTGCCAGGAATCGCTTTCATCGGAACGAGAATAAAGTTTCACCGGTACCATCGTATTGGGACGAGGAAGATGGAAGCGCAAACGATCCACGGGGAAAACGCCTCCAGTATCGAAATGCACTTGTCCCTCCGGCAGCATCTGGCCCGGCAACTGTTCCCGCCAATACCGGAATTCATCCTGCCTTTTTTGCCGAGCCTGTGCGGCATCGGTGTTTTTCGGAAAAAGCTCCAGGTCAATGCCCGCGATTACCGGCGGCGCAGAACGCCAGCGAAGTTGCAGGTAACGCGGCAATCCGGAGGGTAACGCACCGCCCACGTCTATCCGTTCCCGTTCCAGCGTCTGGCCGTAACGATTGAGCCGCAACAACTGTACTGTCGTTATCGACGTCCAGTTTTGCAAATCATCGCTTGCAAGCACTTCAACGGTCCCCAAGTATTCTCCCACTCCTCCCGTCAAGGCATCAATGCGGACAAAAAGCGCGCCAAGATCAGGGTCGTTTTTTCCATTGCCCTGTTCACCCTCTTTTGCTCTACCGGGAACCCCGCTAAGATCGACGATATCACCACTGCGATGCTCCGATTCAATTTGACGCTCCCGAACACGTAAAGCACCGTCAGCGCCAATGACGAACCCGTCCTGCACGCTCTTGCCGCCCTGTTCATGCGGCAGTGGAAACCAGGGCGCTGAATACAGAATCGGCTCTTTGGGCGTTTCTTCCTTGGTCTCGATGCTGCCGCCAAAAGCGTAGGGGACAGGATGACCATCGGCATTGATGATACGAAAATCGCGTCCGCCGGGGCTCATGAGCGCCTGATGCACCTCCGGCGTAAACCTGAACAAGTAATAGGAGGCGTTGCCTTCAAGTTCAAGCGCAAAGTAATGGCGAAAGCCCGTTTGGGATCCTGCTTCCTGGCTCGCTCCTGCCAACGCCGACGTCAGCGCCCCCGCGAAAAGAAAGACCGTCAGAAAACTGAGCCGCTTTATCATTAAACGTTCTCCTTCTTTTTTGGGGGAAGCGGCGCCACATAGCCAATCAACAAGAGCAAAAGGCCAACGCCGATAAATGAAAAAACCCGTGCGGTGCCGCCAATAGTGGAAAGCTCGACGAAAAAGAGCTTGCCCACCGTCAAAACCAACAGTGAAATACCGACAAACCACGATATGCGCTGTGCGCGGCGCACCGCCCAGACCATCAGGATCAGTGCCAAAAGCCCCCATAGCAGTGACAGCGCGGTCTGCACCGTCATCGAGGCGTAAAGGGCATCGAGGCGGTACGGAATTTCGAGCCAGTAGTGCAGCGTACGCAGCAGTACGGCGTTGAGCAAGAGAAAAAGCAACGCCAGCGCACCTATCGGAAGCCATTCATGCAAGATGCCCGCCTTAACATGCGGCCATGCGCCAAAGAATGCTTTGATTTCGCGCACCCAAGAAAACACGGTCGCAAAAACAAGCAGCTGGCACAACTCAACCGGATTCAGAAACGGCAAGTAAGGCAGTGGATCGGGATTGCCGTCGCTGAAAACGCCCAGAAACGCCCATCCTGATGCCAGCAATACGATCGGTGCAGCGCCGAGTGTCAGGTAGTGCGAACGAAAACGCGCCACCGGCCACCCAAAGCGCGGAGCGATATGAATCAGCGCAAGCAGCAGCAAAGCGCCGACAAATGCCCAACTGCTCCATTGCCAAGTGCCTTCGGGCACGTGCGTGACAACAAAACCATGAAACGCCAAACTGGCAATGAGGCACAGCGTCCAGAACATCAGCACGTGCAAAGGTCCCAAAAATCCGGAAAAGAACGGCTGCTGCACAGCGCGGCGTTCTTGCTGGCGCAAAAGCGTGTACGCCAGAATCACCGTCAGTGGCCAGACATACCATCCCCCATCCGCGAATGGAAGCAGGTCATGGAGAAACGAAAGCACTGCGGCAAACAGCAGTACCGGAGGAAGCGCCAACGCAACTAATTCCATTTCGGCCCAGCGCAGGCGGCGGCCAACGCTATGGGCAAGCCATGCCGTCAGCACGGCAAACGTCAGATAAGCGTAAGAGGCCACGACAAACGGCCCGAAATAACGCAGGATTTCCGTGCTGCCGCCGCCAAGCCACCAAAGCAGCCCGACGCCTCCGGACAGCCAGGACAGACTTTGCGCGAGCGTTCCGAGCCATGACTTTGCTGCGTCGCTACGCAATCGCCAACTGCAGAAGAGCGCTGGCAGCGCAAGCATCAGCGTACCGATGTACCAACTGTTGAACAACAACGCGGCGTCCCAAAGAGACTCGCCCGAACGATCAAGAGAAAACGAAATCGCAGCGAAAATCTGCAACGCCAAGCCACTTGTCAGCGCCAGCCTGCGTTGCTGCCGTATCGCCACCCAACACAGCCCGGCGCCTTCGACCGCCCAGATGGCACCGGTCAATCGCGTGCCCTCAAAGGCCAACGGTACCGCCAGCGTAAGAAACAAAACACCCAGCGCAAGCATGGATTCAAACATCAGACGCAAACGCTCCAAACGATAGCGCGCCAGCCACATAGCCAAAAGAAGATAAAACGCGCCCAGCGCGACCGCGCTCCAGGCCATCCCGAATTCGATCTCGCTGACAAGTTGTGCTTGCAGCAAGCTGAACGCTATCGGAACGCCGAACACCAGTGTTCCGTCAACATAATGTTTCAGCTCCAGCTCGCGCCGTACCGCATACAACAGCGCGACAGCGACGTAATAGAGGAAAAACAGAACAAGGAAACATTCGACGCTCTGAAAGTGTGCGAACGTGTAGTATTTCAAGCCCCACAAAGAACCGATGCCGAGTGTAAACACGAAGCCCAGCAGATTGAGCGCACGCCAGGCACGGAACCAAGCGATGCCGAGCACGCCCGCGTTGAGCAAGGCAAAATAGCTGAACAGTGCGATGTGATTGCCACTTCCAGTCGAGATCAATACCGGTGCCATAAAGCCTCCGGTCATTCCCATAACAGCCAACGCGGAAGCATCCTGCCGCACCGCCAGAAATGCCGATAACGCGCAAATAACGAACAACAGGAAAAAGGCGAATAACGCGGATTCCCCGGGGAAAAGGTCGAAATACGCAAACGCGGCGTAAATGACCAGATACAGAATTCCGATGCCGCCGCCTTGTAGCAACAGGCCGTAGCTCCGACGCTTGTTTCGCAGTCGCCAGCCAATACCGAGCATCACCGCCGCGCCCAGCGCCACACCGGCCAAGCGCAATTCAATCGGGAACCAGCCGTAATCTGCCACCAGTTTGAGCAAGAAAGAAACACCCAGGAAAAGAATCAGAATTCCAACGCGCACCAGCGGATTGCCACCAACGCACCACGCCAGAAATCGTTCCAGCCATCGCGGAGATGCCGCCGTCGACGTCACTTGAGGCATCGTCCCGATGCTCTCGGCCATCCGGGTCGCGTCATGCCCGTGCCCGCCGGTTGCGACCGCAACCGAAGGCATCTTCATCACGGCGGGAGTCATGTCTTCAAGTGAAGGAAAAACCGCCGCTTGGGAAGCAGGGAACACAGGAGCGTTCTCTTCTCTTTTTCTGAACTCCTCCTCCCGCCATTTTTCCGGCGTGGCCTGTTCCGTACTTGTGGCTGTGTCTTCAGATGCCTGCCGGGGTGGCGCCCGCAGTTTTGCATTCGATAGAGGCAGATGTTCCATCATGGAGACGATCTGCCGTTTCAGTTGTTCTATCTCTTTTTTTTGCTTGCGCAAAACCCAGCCATAGAACAGCAACACCGAAATGATAAAAAGTGTTCCCACGAGATTCCCTTTGTGTTCTCCGCGCAGTTTATCAGATTAGGGTCTGTTACCACTGTTCCCGCGTATCGCGGAAACGGTGGTAACAGACCCTGGCGTGCTTATCTGTAAAAAGGATTTTCCGGTCTTTGTTCCCTCTTATTACGTCTTCAATTCCGTCCTCTGCGTCTCTTTCCCCAATACCGCCACCGCTACAACGCCCACCACAATCGTCGCGCAAAAGACGAGAAAGATTGATTCGATGCTGATTTGTGCCGCAACGAGATAGCCGACGGTCAGCGGGCCGAAGATGCCGCCGATACGTCCGACGGATGCTGCCGCTCCGGCTCCGGTCGCGCGGATCGCGTCAGGATACTGTTCCGGCGTATAAGCGTAGAGTGCGCCCCAAGCGCCGAGGTTGAAAAACGAAAGCATCATTCCGGAAATCAGCAGTTGCGCGACGCTATCGGCATTGCCGAAGAAGTACGCGGAAAGCGCCGTACCCAATAGATATGTGATCAATACAAATTTGCGTCCGAATCGGTCGATCAGCCAAGCGGCGGTGAAGTAGCCCGGCAACTGCGCCAGCGTCATGATCAACACGTACTCAAAACTTTTCATCAAGCCAAAACCTTTGAGACCAACGACGCTCGGCAGCCACAGAAACATGCCGTAATATGAGAACACAACGCAAAACCACAGTATCCACAACATGGCTGTCGCCTGCCGACAGGGGCGAGAAAAAAGCTGCGCCAGGTTTTCCCTGAACTTTGGTTTTTTCTGCATTGCCGCCTGTAATTCAACTTGCGACAGGAAGCGCGGCGAATCGGGCAAGTTGCGTCGCAAATACACGGCGTAAAAGGCAGGCAACGCGCCGATCAGCAGGGCAACCCGCCAGCCGTGATCGGGAATGTTGGGGATAACGAAATACGCCACCAGTGCCGCCAGTATCCAGCCCAGCGCCCAGAAACTTTCTACCAATACGACAACTTTGCCGCGCTCGTGCGCCTGTACACTTTCCGATACCAACGTAGAAGTCACCGGCAGTTCACCGCCGAGACCCAAGCCGATAAAGAAGCGCAGGAAAAGCAACATCGCCAGCGAGATTGAGGCTGCCGACAAACCGCTGGCAATGCTGAACGTCAGCAGGGTCAGGATAAAAACTTTCTTTCGGCCTATTCTGTCCGCCAGCATGCCAAACATCAGCGCTCCAAGCGCCATGCCGATGGAGTTGATGCCGCCGATCCAGCCCATCTCGGTGGCCGACAGGTTCCAGTCGTGCTTGAGTGCCGCCATGATGAACGACAGCAAGCCGACATCGAACGCATCGAACATAAAGCCCAATCCGGCAATCGTCAAAATTTTGTTGCGTGAGATGGGGGGGACATTGGCCGCCATAAAGTATCCTTCAATTCGGGGGCTTCCCCGCTTTTCCATATCCGACTATTATACTAAGTTATCATGGTCATTGACCTCGACATTTCCGGAATGACCTGCGCTGCTTGCGCTGCGCGTATCGAGAAAGTTCTAAACCGCCTCGACGGTGTTTCTGCGCACGTTAATTTCGCTACTGAATCGGCGCACATTGACGTTGCTGAAAACGCTGTTGATTTCATTACTGCCGACACACTCATTGCGACTATTCAACGCGCCGGTTTCGACGCGAAGCCCACCGTTGATCCGTTTCTCGAAGCCAACGCCGACGATTTTTCCCGCGATGATGAGGAAAAACTCTCTGCGCGTTTGAAGCGCGAACGCACCATTCTGGTCGTTGCCGCGTTGCTGTGTCTGCCGTTCCTCTGGCAAATGGTTTTGATGCTGGCCGGTCATGGCCATGACGTGTTGCCTTCGTGGATTCAGTTTCTTTTGGCGGCGCCGATTCAGTTCGTTATCGGTGCGCGTTTTTATAAAGGCGCTTGGCACGCACTGCGTAGCGGCGCTGCCAATATGGATGTTCTCGTCGCGCTGGGAACATCGTGCGCTTTTTTGCTGTCGCTGGCGGTATGGCTGTGGCCGCTGCCAGACCAACATGTTTATTTCGAAGCCAGCGCCATCATCATCACGCTGGTGCTGTTCGGCAAATGGCTGGAAGCGCGCGCCCGCGCCCGCGCTTCAACGGCGTTGAAAAGCCTGATGGCGTTGCAACCGAATACGGTGCTGCGTTTATCGAACGGCACAGCCGAGTGCGTGCCGCTAACCCAGATTCGTCCGGGCGATGCCTATCTGGTGCGTGCCGGTGATACGGTGCCTGTGGACGGCATGATCACTGCCGGTTTCTCGGCGCTTAACGAAGCGATGTTGACCGGCGAGAGTTTGCCGGTCGATAAAAGCATCGGAGATACTGTTTTTGCAGGCGCCGTCAACACCAGCGGCGCATTGGAATGCGTCGCCACCGCCGTAGGGCACACCACGCTGCTCGCCGGTATCGTCCGCCAGGTTGCGCAAGCGCAAAGTTCACGAGCGCCGATTCAGCGACTGGCGGATCGCGTCGCTGCCGTGTTCGTTCCGGTTGTGCTGGGGATTGCTGTACTGGCCTTGATTGTCAACGGCTTCGTACTTGGCGACTGGGCGCAGGCGTTGCTTCGCGCCACCGCCGTGCTGGTCATCGCCTGCCCGTGTGCGCTTGGGCTTGCCACACCTGCCGCATTGATCGTCGGCGTCGGTCGCACTGCGCAAGCCGGTATCCTGATCAAAAACGCAGAGGCGCTCGAACGCGCTGAACGGATCGACACACTGCTTTTCGACAAAACCGGTACGTTGACTACCGGCGCACCGCATCTCGTTGCGCTGCATCTGCATCCATCATCCTCTCTCGACGAAAATACTTTGTTATCCGTAGCGGCAGCGCTGGAACAAGGCGTGAACCATCCGCTGGCGCAGACCCTCGTTGCCGCCGCGCAAGCGCGTGGGCTTGCCTTGCCGAGTGTTACCGATGTTCGACAGCACAGCGGCCTGGGTGTCAGCGCAACACTCAACGACGAAACGTGGCGCATCGGTTCACCTGCCTTTCTACAAACACAAGGCATTGATATTGCTGTCGTCGAATCCTTAAGCGACACGTCCGCCACCCGCGTCGTGATCGCTCGTGACATGCAGTGCCAAGGCGCCCTGTTGCTCGCCGATACGATACGCAGTAGCGCCGCTCCGACGATGATTACGCTTCGTGCGCAACGCATTACGCCTTACCTCGTGACCGGCGACCACGAACTTGCCGCGCAGTCCATTGCCAAACTCGCCGGAATTGATGAAGTACGGACACAACAATCACCGCAGGACAAACGCGCACTGGTCATCGCGTTGCAAAAGAAACATCGCGTCGTCGGCATGGTCGGCGATGGTGTTAATGACGCGCCAGCGCTGGCACAAGCTGATGTTTCGTTTGCAATGGGCACAGGCTCCGGTAGCGCATTAGCCGCTGCCGACATGACATTGCTTCGCAACGATTTGACGATGGTGGCTGATGCGATTGATTTATCACGCGCCACATTACGCAAAATTCGTCAGAATCTTTTTTTCGCGTTTGTCTATAACGTGCTGGGCATTCCGCTGGCAGCATTTGGTTTTTTGTCGCCGGTATTGGCGGGAGCGGCGATGGCGTTGTCGTCGGTTTCTGTCGTCACCAACGCGCTTCTTCTCAAACGCTGGCGCTCTTGCGCAAAGCCGATACAATAGAAAGAAAAGAGGAATACATCATGAATCTTGTCTCCGCTACATTTCACATCGACGGCATGACGTGCCAGGGCTGCGCTGCCAGTGTGACTCGTGCATTGGAAGCCACGCCCGGCGTCATCAATGTCGCAGTATCGCTCGATGACAAATATGCGATCGTGCAATACGATGACGCGCAAACAACATCTTCAACGCTCATCGCCGTCATCGAAAATGCCGGTTTCGACGTTCGGATGTCAGAAACATCTTGAGTCATTTTCATTTAACTGCATTTCAAGTCGCGCCCTTCTCAAAAAAACGTCTTTTATTTGCGTTCAAAGGCCAACACTGCAATAGCCTGTGAAACGCTTTATTCCCGACTTGTACACTCTGTTTTTCATTTCATTACAGTTGTGTAATACGCATTAGCATGTACAATCTTTCCGTAAAATAAACACAGCAGCGAATAAGCTACAACGTATAGCCGTTCGCGCAAAGAAGGAGTAAGAGGGGTGAAACATGCGGGAGAGTTTATGAATCCGATTTGGCTTGAACATTATCCTGAAGGAGTTCCTGCAACGATTGAGATCGACCCAATGCTGTCGATCAGCGAATTGTTTTCTCGTAGTGTCAAACAATTTTCCGAACGTCCCGCCTATTCGTGCATGGGGCATTCGATCACCTACCGCAAGCTCGACGAACTTTCTGCCGCATTCGGCGCCTGGGCGCAATCACAGGGTATCGTTAAGGGTTCGCGGGTAGCGTTGATGATGCCGAATATTCTGCAATATCCGGTGTGTTTGTTCGGTCTTTTGCGTATTGGCGCCATCGTTGTTAACGTCAACCCGCTCTACAAAGCGCGTGAATTGCAATACCAGTTGAACGACTCCGGCGCTGAGATGATCGTTGTCGCCGAGAATTTCGCGCACACGCTGGAAACGGTTCTTGAAAAAACCAAAGTGCGCCGCGTCGTTCTCACCACAATCGGCGAAGAGATGGGGTTCAAAGGGTTAATCATCGACTTCGTGTTGCGTCATATAACGAAGAAAGTAGAATCCTTCTCGTTGCCGAACGCGATTTATTTTACCGACGTTTTGTCCCGTGGTCGGCGAATGAAGTTGATACCGAGCGAAAACACCCTCAGCGACATCGCCTTTTTGCAATATACCGGCGGAACGACCGGTGTTTCCAAAGGCGCCATTCTGACGCACGGCAACCTTGTCGCCAATCTGTTTCAAGTGCTGGCGTGGGTCAAGCCCTTCATCAATCTCGACGAGCGGCAAATCATGATTACGCCGCTGCCGCTGTATCACGTTTTTTCGATGACCGCCAATTGCCTGTTGATGACAACAATCGGCGCCGAAAGTGTACTCATCACCAATCCTCGCAACATTCCCAAAATGGTTCGTGAAATCGGCCATTACAAATTCTCCATCATCACCGGCGTCAATACGTTGTTTAACGCACTGCTCAACAATGCCGATTTCCGTAAGCTCGATTTTTCCAACCTGCGCATTTCGCTGGGCGGCGCCATGGCATTGCATCCTGCAACGGCCAAACGTTGGCGGGAAGTCACGGGAAGACCGTTATCAGAAGGTTATGGTTTGTCTGAAACCTCACCTGGTGCGATCATCAACCGGCTGGATGCCGATGGCGCAGGCTCCATCGGAATGCCGATTCCGTCAACCGAAGTCGTGCTTCGTGATGATAATGGTAAAGATGTTGGTATCGGTCAAGTCGGCGAAATCTGTATCCGCGGCCCACAAGTCACACAAGGCTACTGGAAGCGCCCCGATGAAACCGAACGCGCGAAAACTGCTGACGGTTTCTTCTTGACCGGCGACATGGCAGTAATGGATGAACGTGGCCGTTTCACGATTGTTGATCGAAAAAAAGACTTGATTTTGGTGTCGGGTTTCAATGTTTACCCAACTGAAGTCGAAGCGATCGCGTTAACACATCCAGGCGTATTCGAATGTGCAGCCATCGGCATCCCTGACGAACGGGCTGGTGAAGTTGTCAAGCTCTTTGTCGTCAAACGCAGCCCAACGTTGACCCAAGAAGAACTGATTAAATACTGCCGTGCCAATCTGGCTGGCTACAAAGTGCCTCGGCAAGTGGAATTCCGTGACGAACTTCCGAAAAACACCATCGGCAAAGTTCTGCGCCGCGAACTGCGGCAGCCTGATTCGGAAGAAAGCATGCGATAACTTGAAAAGTATCGGCATCCTCACTTAATTCCACAAGCGCCCGCTTCGCACCCTTTTCAATTCTTAAGCATCCCTTTTTAAAGCGAAGTTTCCTTAAAAAAACATCATGAAAATAAATTTCAAAAAAACAGCGCTCGTCATTGTTATAAGCGGCAGTTTCGGAGGTTTGTGTACACAAGCGCAAGCGGCTGCTTTCGCGTTACAAGAACAAAGCGGCAGCGGCCTTGGCAATGCGTTCGCCGGAGGCGCGGCGGAAGGCGCGGACGCATCGTCGATGTTCGCCAACCCAGCAACACTGTCGCGGCGAAAATCCATGCAAGTCGCCAGCGCAATGCACATCGCTACACCATCGCCGATGTTTCGGAACGAGCGCTCACGGCCTGCACTCAACCAGCCCCTTGGCAATGAGGGCGGCGATTCCGGCGACGTGAATTTTTTCGGAAATTTTTATGTGGCAGCGCCCATTGATGAACGATGGACTGCCGGGCTTGGTATCGGCACACCGTTTGGTCTATCGACCGATTACAACAACAGTTGGGCGGGCCGCTATCTGGCGCTGCGCTCAGATGTTAAAACAGTCAACGTCAACCCGGCGATTTCGTTTAAAGCGTCCGAAAAATTGAGCTTGGGCGTCGGCATTAACTGGCAGTATCTACACGCGATTTTCACCAGCGCCGTCAACTATTCGGCAGCCCTCGGTTCCGCCGCGCAGACTGCGGCTACAACCGGTGTTTTGCCGACCGACATGGTGTCCACCATCATCGGCGCAACCGGCGGTCTGGACAGCATTTCCAACGTCAAAGGCCACAACCGTGCCTGGGGCTGGAACGCCGGACTCCTCTATGAGTTTGATCCCATAACGCGCATCGGCCTTTCTTATCGTTCTGAAATCAGACACAAGGTGAATGGTACTGTCACGTTTGATCACCCATCGCTTGGCAGCATTCCTGCGGCTCTGATCCCTATCGTTGACGGCCTCGCGGATAATGTGAACAACGCTCTTTATAACGGGAAAATTCACGCCGACATCACATTACCGCAAACCGTCAATTTATCGTTCTTCCGACAAATAACACCAAAACTTGATTTGATGGCCGACATTCAGTGGACGGGCTGGTCGTCGATCAAAGAATTGACTTTTGTTCGTAACGAAGGAACCATACTGCAAAGCACGCCAGAACAGTTCAAGAACGCATGGCGGCTTTCAGTCGGTGGCAATTACCGCTTCAACGAGCGCTGGCTGATGCGTGCAGGCGTTGCTTTTGACCAGTCGCCGGTTCGTGATGCTTACCGGACACCGCGCTTGCCCGATGCCGACCGCTACTGGATAAGCGTCGGCGGCCAATACGCGATCAACAAACAAACCCACCTCGATTTCGGTTTCGCCTATCTGTTCTCCAAAAAAACTCCGATCCTCGACAGTGGCGGCAACCCGCAAATTTACGGCACGCTCGACGGCCATTATGATACCTTTGCAACCGTAGCGTCGATGCAATTCACCTATACCTTCTGAGTGTTAAAATATGGAAACGGGAACGGGATTTCCCCCGTTCCTTCCCCGTCACAACGTGCGCAGGAAATTGTTATGAAAAAACCTTTCTCGTTCTTCAAGAACGCTTCTTTACTGTTATCGGCATTGCTGCTCGGCGCTTGCGCCCAGACGCCTCTCAAGAGCGAGTCCCAAGCGCCGGCAACCGCCGATGCCGTCCCATCTGCGGTTGAAACTCAGCAAACCGAAAGCAAGCAGGAAGTCAGTGGGCCATTGGCGCCGCTGGCATGGCTCGAAGGCTGCTGGAAAGGGAGCGTCAACCAGCGCGATTATCGGGAGCACTGGCTGCCGTTGCGTGGTGAAAAACTGCTGGGCATCAGCCATACCGTCCTCGGCGACAAAACGCAGGATTACCAGTTTTTGCGAATGGAAGTTCGTGATGACGCCGTGTATCACGTTATCACTGCTCCTGACGAAAAAGAACACCGCTTCCAATTGAGCGGCGAAACCACCGATAAAGACGATACAATTTATACGTTTGCCAACGTGGAAGACGTTTTCCCGCAAACCGTTTCTTATCGCAGGGCTTCGGGCGGCTGGATGTACATCACCGTCGAAGGAAAACTGAACAACGTTGATCGCAAAGTTATTTATCCGATTCGCCGGATTGCTTGCGAAAGCGGGGAAATTATCGGCAAATGACTGGAACGCCTCCCCTCGCCCCGTCATTCCTGCGGAGCTTGCTCCCGCGAAGGCGAGGAAGAGGGGTTGGGATGTGCGTAGCGAACCCCAACACTCAAATCTCTCGTGGACAGATAACCGTTACTTTCTTCAAGGCCGTTTGTTTATATACGGCCAAGCGCTACATCAACCATGAAGCCATTTGTAGTCATCGCCTCGAGCTACGCAATATTCCTCTCGGGAGCGTCCCTGTTAGGCCTGCTTTGGTTTGGGTTTTCGGTTACACACCTGGTAATCGCGGTTGCTGACAGTGTTGCCGGTATCGCTGGGATCGTATGCGTGGTGCGCGGTACAGCGGGTTTGCTTGCGGCCGTTGCAGCAATTTTCGGGATTATTGGCGTTGCGACCGATGCGATTGACTACTATGCTAGTTCACATGTACCCGGCAGCTATTATGCATGGTTCCTCATGGTGCCTCTGTGTATTGCGTTCGGAGTGATTGCTGTGTTTGGAGCATCCAAACGCAAAGTGTAGCGCAATCCCAGCAAGCAGAAACCCCATCCCTACCTTCCCCTTGAAGGGGAAGGCCAATCCTGATTCTCTGACAACTACCCACCGCGCCGCATGGAGTCGAAGAAGTCGGCGTTGTTTTTGCTGGCACGCACTTTGTCGAGCAGGAATTCCATCGCGTCCAGATCATCCATCGGGTAAAGCACTTTGCGCAAAATCCAAGTTTTCTGCAACACGTCCGGACTCAACAACAGCTCTTCACGGCGCGTTCCTGAGCGGTTGACGTTGATCGCCGGGTAAATGCGTTTTTCGGCCATCCGGCGGTCGAGATGGATTTCCATATTGCCGGTGCCTTTGAATTCTTCGTAGATTACGTCGTCCATCCGGCTGCCGGTGTCGATCAGCGCGGTAGCGATAATCGTCAACGATCCGCCTTCTTCGACATTACGCGCCGCGCCGAAGAAACGCTTGGGTCGGTGCAGCGCGTGCGCATCGACACCACCGGTCAGAACTTTCCCCGATGTCGGCACTACAGTGTTGTAAGCACGCGCCAGACGTGTAATCGAGTCGAGCAGGATCACCACGTCTTTTTTGTGCTCGACCAAGCGCTTGGCTTTTTCAATCACCATCTCGGCAACTTGCACATGGCGCGTGGCCGGCTCGTCGAAGGTTGACGCTACCACTTCGCCGCGCACGGTGCGCGTCATGTCGGTTACTTCTTCCGGTCGTTCGTCGATCAACAGTACGATCAACACGACTTCCGGGTAATTGGACGCGATCGAATGCGCAATGTGTTGCAGCATCACGGTTTTACCGGATTTCGGTGACGCGACGAGCAATCCGCGCTGCCCTTTTCCGATCGGAGCAACGATGTCGATGATGCGTCCGGTGATGTTTTCCTCGGCCTTGATGTCGCGTTCCAGAATCAGCGGTTGATCCGGAAACAGCGGCGTCAAGTTCTCGAAAAGTATTTTGGTTTTGGCATTTTCCGGCGGTTCGCTGTTGATCTTGTCAACTTTGACCAGCGCGAAGTAACGTTCGCCATCTTTCGGTGTGCGAATCTCCCCTTCAATCGTGTCGCCGGTGTGCAGGTTGAAACGGCGAATCTGCGACGGCGAAATGTACAAATCGTCAGTGCCGGCAAGGTACGAGGTTTCGGGCGAACGCAGAAAACCGAAGCCATCGGGCAGTACTTCGAGTACGCCGTCGCCGTAAATGCTTTCGCCACGTTTGGCGTGCGTTTTCAGCAGCGTAAAGATGAGATCGTGCTTGCGCAGACGGTTGGCCGCCTCGATGCCCATGGTGTTGGCCATTTCGACCAACTCGGTAACGTGTTTGTTTTTAAGATCAGAAAGACGCATAATGACGATAAATGTCGTAAAAACGCCGCATATTTAATATTTAATACTTGCGGCAAAATCAGCGGTCAGCCCGCAGGGAAAGAATGATCGGGGGATAGAAAAAGCCTCGTTCGGAAGCAGGCCGGTATGTCGCATAAAACCTGCGAAACCCCGAATTGGAACCCGCTCTGGATTTCCGGCGGCACACGGTGTTTTCCACATCAGTCGCGCCGCCGACAATTTGTAACGTTAACAGTCTTAAAGGAGGCTGTCAAGAAACGATTTAAGCTGTCCGCGGCTCAACGCCCCCATTTTCTGCCCCTTGACTTCTCCGTCCTGGAACAGGATTAACGTTGGCATGGCGCGAATGCCGCAGCGCTGTGCCGTCTCCGGATTGGCGTCAACATCGATTTTGACAACATCCAGGCGATCGGCGTATTCCTCGGCCAGACTTTCCAGCGTCGGCGCCAGCATCTTGCACGGGCCGCACCACTGCGCCCAAAAATCGACCAGAACCGGACGCGGCGCGTTCAGCACGTCCTGCTCAAAACTGCTGTCTGTGACTTCCTTCATCTATGACTCCTTACTTGCTCAAATGAATGATGAACGCTGCGCCTTACCGACGCCGCCCAACAAAACAGGCATTCCACCGCCGATTTGTTAGAATAAAGCATTTTCAACCCACTAAAAAGCAGATTGCTCCGTCATGACTTACGTTGTTACTGAAAATTGCATCCGTTGCAAATATACCGACTGTGTCGATGTTTGCCCCGTGGACGCCTTTCGCGAAGGCCCCAACTTCCTGGTGATCGACCCCGATGAATGCATTGATTGTACCCTATGCGTTTCCGAGTGCCCCGTGGAAGCCATTTACGCCGAGGACGACCTGCCAGCCAATCAACAGGACTTTGTTGCGTTGAACGCCGAACTTTCCAAAGCTTGGCCTACGATCATCGAACGCAAGGCGCCGATGCCCGATGCCGACGACTGGAAAGGCGTGCCGAACAAGCGCGAACACCTGGAAAAATAACGATAATGCTACCGATCCTCTCGCGCCACCTTCGACGCGAGAGCATTTTAATGGCGCGCCCGACAGGATTCGAACCTGTGACCTTTGGCTTCGGAAACCAACACTCTATCCAACTGAGCTACGGGCGCGGAATACCGGACTTTCGCAGGAACTCGCAAAGATGACGATTGTAGCAGAAGTCGGGGATCGGGGATCAGATTGACTCACGCGAAGACGCGGAGAAAAACCACTCCAATCCCTCCGCGCCTCCGCGTGAAAATCAAAAATCCCTACCGCCCCAGCATGCTTCGTAAACTTTTGAGCCTTGCCTTTCCCGCGTTTTTCTCGGCGACGGCTTCGTCCGGTGAAAGCGCCTGTCCGCTGTAACGCAAATCCTCCTGCGCCAACTCTCCGATAAAACGCGATGGTGCGCAATCGACCCGTTCTCCGGCGCGTTTGCGTTGCTTGCAATACGAAATATGCAGCGACCGCTGCGCACGGGTAATCCCGACATACATCAATCGCCGTTCCTCATCAATCTTCTGAAATTCAACCGACTCACGGTGCGGCAAAATACCTTCTTCAACGCCCACCAGAAACACATGCGGAAATTCCAGCCCTTTGGCCGCATGCAGTGTTGACAAACGCACCTGATCGCCTTCTTGCTGATCGTCGAGTCGATTGATCAGCATCAGCATTTGCGTCAGATCGAGAAGATTCTTGCCGTCCTCTTCGCCTTTCTTCGAGAGCCAAGCCGTAAAGTCGCGCACATTCTCTATTCGTTTTTCAGCATCGCGCTTGTCGTGTGTTGCAACCAACCAGTCTTCGTAACCGATGCCTTTGAGCATTTCGTCGAGCAACCGACCGGCGGGTTCGCGTTCGGCGCGATAACGCAAGCGGTTGATGCTGTCGCAAAACATGTGTACCGCTTCCCTCGCTTTTCCGGTCACGCCATGTTCGAACTCCGGCGAAAACGCCGCAGCAAAAAGGCTTTCATGCTTGGCTGCCGAAATTTCTCCGAGTTTCGCCAGCGTCGCTTGACCGACACCGCGGCGCGGTGCGGTGATGGCACGAATAAACGATGGATCGTCATCGTCGTTGGCGATCAGCCGCAAATACGCCACGATATCTTTGACTTCGGTGCGATCAAAAAACGATTGCCCTCCCGACAACACATACGGCACGTTGTTGGCGCGTAACGCATTTTCAAACGGGCGTGATTGAAAATTTCCGCGATACAAAATCGCGTAGTCGGCAAAGTTCCCCCGGTGTTCAAATTTATGCGCCAGCAACCGATGTACGATCAGTTCCGCCTCGGCCTCGTCATCGTTGGCGGGTGTCACTCGGATCAGATCGCCGTGCCCCAGATCGCTCCATAATTTTTTGTCGAATAATTTTTCGTTGTTCGCAATCAGCGCATTGGCCGAACGCAAGATGCGCACGGTTGATCGGTAGTTTTGTTCGAGCTTGATCACTTTCAGTTGCGGGTAATCTCGCGGCAGTTGCGCCAGATTGTCGAGCGTCGCACCGCGCCAGCCGTAAATCGCCTGATCGTCATCGCCCACGGCGGTAAACGCATTGTCCGCCACCAGCGTTCGCAACAACGCATATTGCGCCGGATTGGTGTCCTGATACTCATCAACCAACACATGCGTATAGCGCGAACTCCAGCGCACCGCTGCACCTTCGTCACGCGCAAACAAATGAACCGGGCGCACAATCAGGTCATCGAGGTCTACCGCCTGATACGCCTGCAACGCATCACCGTATTGAACATAAGCCCGTGCCGCTATCAACGTTTGATCATTCTCCGCATCTTTCAGTGCCGCTTCGGGAGAAACCAGCGCATTTTTCCACTGACTGATCTGCCATTGTGCCGCACGCGCATGTGCAGTACTGCCGGTCAATTCTGAAATCAGCGTTTCGAGGTCTTGCGGATCGAGAATCGAGAAACGCGGTTTCAGTCTCAACACTTTGGCTTCTTGTCGAACGATGGACAAACCCAATGCGTGAAAAGTACACACGGTGATTTTTTGAAACGCTTCTTGTCGGCTACGCGCTGCCAACAAACCGCGTACCCGCTCACGCATTTCCATCGCCGCTTTGTTGGTGAACGTAATCGCCAGAATGTGTTCGGGCGGTACACCTTGCTCAACCAGATGTGCGATTTTGGCAGTGATGACCCGCGTTTTACCGCTGCCCGCTCCCGCCAATACCAGCAAAGGACTTTCCACATAACGCACCGCGTCACGTTGCGCGGAATTCAAGGCAGCATTCATCAATTCATCAACTCAATAAAATTCGGCGCCTGTCCTGATGGTGACACCTCTGGAGAAGCACGGCATTTTACTGTATCGTGAGGTTTTTTTCTGCAAACTTTTTTCTGAACCATGCCGTCGTATGTCGTCGGAGATATTCAAGGTTGCCACAGTGAATTGTGCCGCCTTCTTGACATGATCGGCTTTTCTCCGAAGCATGATCGTTTGTGGTGCGTCGGCGACCTCGTCAATCGCGGCCCTGCATCAGCCAACGTTTTGCGCGAATTGATGGCGCTCGGCCATTCGGCGCAATCCGTACTCGGCAATCACGATTTTCATTTGTTGCTCACTGCTGCCGGGTTTCAAAAACCCGGGCGTCGTGATCATCTCGATGATGTCTTGTCAGCAAAAGACCGTGACGCGATGCTCGACTGGTTGCGCCACCGTCCATTGGCCGCTCATTTCGACGATTATCTGATCGTACACGCCGGCGTAATTCCCGCCTGGAACGTTCACGATGTTTTGCGATACGCGAACGAAGTCGAAACCGTATTGCGAAGCGATGACCGCAACCTTGTTTTATACTTCCTGCAACACCTCTACGGCAACACGCCGGAACGATGGGATACGCGCTTGCGCGGACAAAACCGGTTACGCGCCATCGTCAATATCTGCGCACGCTTGCGCTTTTGCTCGGAAGACGGAACGATGGATTTTTCAGAGAAAGGTTCTCGTGACAATGCGCCACCTGGCATGCGCCCCTGGTTTGCGTTTGAATCGCGCCGCACCCGAAACGTCACCCTGCTGTGCGGCCACTGGTCAATGCTTGGTCTGTCGTTGATGCCTGATGTGCTGGCGCTCGATTCCGGTTGCTTGTGGGGCGGCACGTTAACGGCTGTGCGGCTGGAAGACCGGCAAGTCTTTCAGGTGCCAAGTGAACAACGCTTGTTTCGTTAATCGACGTTCCCGTGCCGGTTATCGGAATTGACGTTTGATTGTTTTTTGAGTCACCCCGTCCTCACGTCCGGGGATTCCTCGACACAGATCAGGAGGAGCCTTCGGCTCCCAGTATCGCTTTGTCTCGCTTGACCCCGCCATTTATGGTGGGGTCAAGCGAGACCCGTGTTCAAAAACTCAAAACTTCAACGCTTCTCCAAACGCTTTCTGATACCGCCGCGCCACATCGTCGCGTGTGACTGGATGGTTTTGCGGGCCGTGATGAGCGATCTTGATGGCGCCGAGAATTGCTGCCAGTCGGCCAGTCGTGCGCCAGTCCCAACCGTGCGCCATGCCGTAGAGCAGTCCCGCGCGGTAAGCGTCGCCGCAACCGGTGGGATCCATCTCGGCATCGGGCATCACCGCCGGAATTGATAGCGTGCCCTCTTCGGCCATGATGCGAGAACCTTCCGCTCCATGTGTAATGATCAATGCCCGAACACACCGTGCGATCTCTTCCTGCGAAAGTCCCGTGCACTCGCTCAACAGCCGCGCCTCATAATCGTTCAGCGCTACAACATCGGCGAGCTCGACCATTTCGAGCAGTTCTTCGCTGGAGAAAAGCGTCATTGCTTGTCCGGGATCAAACACAAACGGAATGTTCAAGGCGTGGAATTGCCGTGCGTGCTGCAGCATCCCTTCGCGACCATCGGGCGCCACCAGTCCCAACGCGATGCCTTCGACCTCCTCCACACTGACACGATGCGATTCCGCCATCGCGCCCGGGTGAAACGCGGTGATCTGGTTATCGTCCATGTCGGTCATGATCGTCGCTTGGGCAGTATAAGCGCCTTCAATCAGTCGCACGCCGTCGCAGGCAATTTTCTGCGCCGCCAGTCGCATTTCATAAGGCCGACCATCTTCAGCGCCCAGCGTCGCCATTACCACCGGCTCGCCCCCCAATTTTCTCAGCGTGTACGCGATGTTGCCGGCGCAACCGCCCCATTCGCGGCGCATGCTACTGACGGTGAACGATACCGACAACCGCTCCATCTGATTGGGCAGCAAATGCCGTGAGAAGCGGTCAGGAAAAACCGCGATGATATCGTAAGCAAGAGAACCGCAAATCAGGATTCGTGGTGATGTCAGCATTGAAGTCATGAGCGTACTCAGAAAAGGGAACAGATGCGCCATGATAAGCGACAATGCGCTTTAGCGCCATCCGTGGCATTACCAGACTTACTCCCTGCTTTTCAGCATCGCCTGCAAGGCGCCGCGCTGGCGGCGCGATACCGGAAGCAATTCCGATATCCCTTGCAACTCGACTTTCCAGCCGTCGTCTTCATGGTCGCCGTCAACGCCACTCCCCTCAGCGCTGCCGCGCATAAGACTCTTGATCGCCCGCTTCGCCACCAGATAACTGCGATGGGTGCGAACAAAATCGGGGGCGAATTCCTGCTCCAGCTTAATCAACGATTCTTCGAGGAGAAGCTCGCGTTCGTGCGTTTTGATCGTCACGTATTTCAGTTCGGCTTTGAAATAAATCACTTCTTCGATCGGCACCAATTCGATCCGCGTCCGTCCGACAACCGGCAAAAACCGACGCGCTCCCGTCGGCAATCCGGCGAGTTGCACTTCCGAAATCGGTTCCAGCGCGGGAACTTTGCGCAACGCCGCCAACAATCGGTCGATGCGTATCGGCTTCATCAGATAATCGATGGCATTCAACTCAAACGCCTGCACTGCGTACTCATTGAATGCCGTTACAAAAATCACACGCGGTGGTTGCTTCATCTTGAGCAAATGTTTCGCCAGTTCGATACCGCTAATGTCAGGCATCTGGATATCGGTCAACAGCAAATCAACCTCGGAGTTCTGAACCCAATGCAATGCCTCGCGACCGCTTTCGACTTCGCCGACGACAGTCAGCGGCAACGCCTGCCGACAGTCGTTGAGTAAATCATGCAGGCGGCGGCGGGCCAACGCCTCATCATCGACCACCAGAATTTTCAGCGGTTTGTCAGTATTCATTGTTGGCTCCTGTGGAGTGATCTCTTGCCCGCACGTTGCGGCGTTTTCTGCTCTTTGCCGTTTCCGGTGCCCGGCGCAGCGCGTGAAGTTTGATGCGCCGGCTCGGATGGCTTTCGTCGGTACGGCATTCGAATATGCGCTTCATAAGTTTCGTCGTTAATCACTTTGGCGGACATGCCCGCTTCAGCATCGAAGTGCAGCGCCAGACGCGCCCGCACGTTGGCGACGGCAATCCGGTTGCCGCGATGGTGGCGTTCGTTGCCGGAGCGATAGGGATTACGCAGGATCGCATGCACTTCATCGCGCACCGAAAAAATGTTGACCGAAATCGTGCCGCCGACGCTCGACGTTTCAACGCCGTGATGAATCGCATTCTCCAGCAACGGTTGCAACACCAGCGGCGGCACCATCGCATCGATCGGCATACTCTTGACGTTCCAATCGACTTCAAGGCGCGAGCCCAGCCGCAATTTTTCCAGCCCCAGATATTGGCGGCACAACTCTACCTCATCCGCCAGCGGCGCCAGATCGCGGTTGTCGCGCATCAGCACACGGAAAAGATCGGCCATATCCTGCAACGCTGCTTCGGCCTGATGCGGATCGTGGCGCACAATCGACATCACCGCATTGAGGCTGTTAAACAAAAAATGAGGCCGAATCCGCGCCTGCAACGCCTGTAATTTGGCTTCGATCACTACCGGCGACAGCATCCGGTTGCGCGCATGAAAGTAGTACAGGAAAATGCCTTGCGCCAGCAGGCTCCAGAACAACACCGGCACAATACCCGGCCATAGCGCGAAATGCGGCAACCCCGTGATGATGACCGCGCAAACTATCGTAATCACCGTCACCATCGTTACTCCCCGCCAGTACGGCAGCCGCGCCAGCCACGGCGCACACAGCCACAACAGCGTCAGTTCCAGAATCAGGAACGGTTCGACGCTGCCCGCCAGTTCCGTCACCGCCAACGGCCACTCACGCGCACTGCCGTGACGCGCCAGCACCACCAGCAACATCCCGAAGTTGACGCCCAGAACTGTCCGCAACACAATTCCGAGATTGCGCCAATCCGGCATCAGCGGAGAAATTTCGTTATATTTCACGCCCATCGGAAAATTGAACCTAGTGATACTTCACGGCATTCCGGCAACAAGCTATCATTTTCCATAACCTTCGAATCCTGCGCAAGTAATTCCTACAAACGGTAATATAGTGCAGTGCGACCGGAAAAATGGAAGAGCGCCACACATTCAGAACTCCCTGGCGAGGCCGTCTTGACTCTGATTTACAGCTACGATAATGGCATTTTTGCAATTGACGCGCACTACGGGCGACCGCTACGCGCCGCCATTCATTTCATCATCGACAATGGTCGTCTCGCCATCATCGACACCGCTCATAATGCCTCGGTCGAACTCACGCTACAGGCGATCGCGCAACTCGGCCTCAAGCGAGAAAATGTCGATTACATTTGTCTAACCCACGTTCACCTCGACCATGCCGGAGGCGCGGGTGCGCTGATGCGCGAATTCAGCGAGGCCAAACTGATCGTTCATCCGCGCGGCGCTCGCCACATGGTCAATCCGTCGCAGTTGATGGCAGGCGTCAAAGCCGTCTATGGCGAGGCCGAAGCCGAACGGCTTTACGGCGAACTGCTGCCCATCTCCGAAGAACGGGTGATCGCCGTCGCCGACGAAACGCCGCTCAAACTCGGAAACCGCGAACTGCGCTGCCTCGACACGCCGGGACATGCGCGTCACCACCTTTGTTTTTACGACACGGCGGCCAACGCCGTATTCACCGGCGATGTTTTCGGCGTGTCCTATCGTGAGCTTGATGTCGATGGTAGGCAGTCCGTTATCGTGAGCTCCAGTCCGGTGCAATTCGACCCACAAGCGATGCGCGACTCCATCCGACGTATCCTCGCGCTTCAACCTCAAACGCTCTACCTAACCCACTTTTCGCAGCTACGCGAACCGGCGGCGCGTGGCGATGATTTGCTCCGACTGATCGACGCCTACGTCGCCATTGCCGAACAAGCCGATTCCGATGAAGATGATCGTTGTCAACGAGTCGCCGACAACTTATGGCGGTTTTTCGATGCCGAAGCACAGCGTCAAGGCTGGCCATTGCCCCGCGAAAAAATGCGCGACCTCTTGAAATCCGATATCGAATTAAACGCGCAAGGTTTGGATGTCTGGCTGAAATCGTGCGCAAAAGCCTGAATCAGTTACATAGCGCATGGGAATGAAAAAACGGCTTGAGTTCGTTGTTCATTGGCGCCTAAACATGTGATTTCAGTGCTGAATATCCATGCCCCTGGAAAACAGTCCAAACATGAAAAGAAGCCACAGCAACATTGCACAATGCTGTCGTTATAAGCAAAACTTTTTCAGCATATCACTGTCCTTTCAAAGACAGCTCTATTTCATTTGTGAATTTGAAAGTCGGCATGATTTCGCTAACCCTTGGCGCAATTGTTGGGAGAAGCGCAGCAAACCCCAACGACTTCCCCCGTCACGCCTGTTGAACCGGAATCTGGTGCCCCGTGCGGGCAATGCGGTTTTGCGCATCCACATAAACCAGTTTCGGCATGTGACGTGCGGCTTCGTCGTCGGTCATGGACGAGAAGCTGGCAATAATCAACAAATCTCCCGGCGCCACTTTACGCGCCGCAGAACCATTGACTGAAATGATTCCGGAGCCGCGTTCGGCACGCATCGCATAGGTCGTGAAACGCTCGCCGTTATTGATGTTCCAAATGTCGATCTGTTCGTATTCCCGAATATCGGCAGCATCCAGCAGGTTCTCATCAATCGCGCAGGAGCCTTCATAATGCAGCTCGGAATGGGTCGTGGTAACCCGATGGAGCTTGGATTTGAGCATCGTTCGTTGCATGGTGGCCTCCCTTGCAGGTATTGGGAGGGGCATTGTAGCGGTAAACCTCCCGCTGTCAAATCGCCTTTTGTAACTGCGCCGCCAATTCGTCTGCCGTTACTATCCGCCCAAGAAACACATCCTGCAGCGCCAAAATATCTGCATCCCCGGCGTCTTTCCCCCGATTTTCCCCGATAATAGCGTTTTATCTTGTGCATCAACCCGCCATGCCTTCTACCAAGCCTCAAACGCCGTCCCCTCAAACCGCCGAAGTCTGGTCAGGCCGCTTTTCCGAGCCTGTTTCCGAACAAGTCAAAATTTACACCGCGTCGGTCGATTTCGATCAGCGACTGGCGTTCGCCGACATTGATGGCTCGCTCGCCCACGCCAAGATGCTGGCGCACGTCGGTGTGCTGACCGCCGCCGATCTGAGCGACATCGAGCGCGGGCTGGCGCAAATCCGCGACGAGATCGCACGCGGCGCGTTTGTGTGGTCGGTCGATCTTGAAGATGTCCATCTCAACATCGAAAAACGGTTGACCGCGCTGGTCGGCGACGCCGGAAAGCGGCTGCACACCGGTCGTTCGCGCAACGATCAGATTGCCACCGACATCCGCCTGTGGTTGCGCGATGCCATCGACCACCTACTCAACCAGTTGCAGGCGTTGCGCGAAGCCTTCATCGACCAAGCCGGAAAACACGCCGATACCGTCATGCCCGGCTTTACCCACTTGCAAGTCGCCCAGCCGGTCACTTTCGGCCATCATCTGATGGCATACGAAGCAATGTTTGCGCGTGACGCCGAACGGTTGCGCGACGCACGACGCCGCGTCAACCGGATGCCTCTGGGCGCCGCCGCGCTTGCCGGAACCGGATACCCCATTGACCGCGAATACGCCGCCCGACTGCTCGGCTTTGAAGCTGTTTGCCCCAACTCACTCGATGCCGTTTCCGACCGCGATTTCGCCATCGAATTTTCGGCGGCGGCAACGCTGATCATGATGCACCTCTCCCGCCTGTCCGAAGAACTCGTACTGTGGTCGTCGCCACGCTTCGGCTTCATCCAGATCGCCGACCGATTCTGCACCGGCAGTTCCATCATGCCGCAGAAAAAAAACCCGGATGTCCCCGAACTCGTGCGCGGCAAAACAGGTCGAGTCGTCGGTCATTTGATGGGGCTGATCACGCTGATGAAAAGCCAGCCACTCGCCTACAACAAAGACAATCAAGAAGACAAAGAACCCCTGTTCGACACCGTTGACACACTGGCAGCCACTTTGTCCATCATGGCTGACCTGATCGCCAACGGCTTGACCGCCGTTCCCGAGCGGATGCGGGCAGCCGCGCTCGAAGGCTATGCCACCGCCACCGACCTTGCCGACTATCTGGTGCGCCGTGGCCTGCCGTTCCGCGACGCACACGAAGCCGTCGCCCGGGCAGTGCGCGAAGCCGAAACCCGCAACGTGACACTGGAAGCGCTGCCGCTTGACGTGTTGCAAACATTCTCACCGCTGATTCAAAAAGACGTTTTCGAGGTGCTGACCCTCGAAGGCTCCGTCGCCTCACGCAACCACATCGGCGGCACCGCGCCGGAGCAAGTGCGCAAAGCCGCCACCGCAGCGCGTGCGCGACTTGAGCGTGAAAAGGCCGATTGAGGGGCTATGCCGCTTGATTCCATCGAATCGCCCCATTCCAACCTTTCCCCGCTTTGCGGGGGAAGACATTAGGGCGCCCTTTTGAAAGAAGGCATTGAACCGCATTCTCACGCAGGAAGTCATGGCTGTGGCATTCGCCTCTCGCCCATTTCGCCCGCTTCATCTGCTTGACCTGCCTATCCTTTTCGGGCTATCATATTAGATTCTTTGAAACTTTTTACTGGCGCGAGTTCTTTTATGAAAACCTTTTCAGCCAAGCCCCATGAGGTCCAGCAGGACTGGTATGTCGTTGATGCCACGGACAAGGTGCTCGGTCGGCTGGCGAGCCAAATCGCCTTGCGCCTGCGCGGCAAACACAAAGCCATTTACACGCCGCACATCGATACCGGCGACTTCATCGTCGTCACCAATGTCGAAAAGCTGGTTGTTACCGGCAACAAGGCGAAAGACAAGCTCTACCACCGTCACACCGGCTATCCGGGTGGAATCCGGACGACGAACTTTGAAAAAATGCAGGCTCGTTTTCCCGGTCGTGCCTTGGAGAAAGCCGTCAAAGGCATGCTCCCCAAAGGCCCGCTCGGCTACAAAATGATCAAGAAGCTGAAGTGCTATGCCGGGAACGCTCACCCGCACACCGCACAACAGCCCAAACTTTTGGAAATCTAACCCATGATCGGTAATTACTACTACGGCACTGGCCGCCGCAAAACTTCGGTCGCTCGCGTGTTCATCAAGCAAGGCACCGGCAAAATCACCGTCAACGGCAAGCCGGTCGACGAATTTTTTTCTCGTGAAACCGGTCGGATGATCGTCCGTCAACCGCTAGTATTGACGTCGCACCAGACCACGTTCGACATCATGATCAACGTGGACGGTGGCGGCGAATCGGGGCAAGCAGGCGCCGTGCGCCACGGCATCACCCGGGCGCTGATTGATTACGACACGACGCTGAAGCCAACCTTGTCCCAAGCCGGGCTGGTCACCCGCGACGCCCGCGAGGTCGAGCGGAAAAAAGTCGGTTTGCGCAAAGCGCGTCGCCGCAAGCAATTCTCGAAGCGCTGATCGGGTTTTCGCGTTCATTCTTTCAAAAGCCGCCTCTCATCAAGGCGGCTTTTTTCCACTTGGCACACAAACAATCCCCCGTGCTTCGGCTTTCTTACAGTTGACAGCTTGCCCCTCTGCCTTTACTTTGAAAAGAATTCTTTTCCCGATAGCCAGAGCCGTACTTTTCCCATAAAACGCCGCCCATGACCGATTCTGTTTTACGCACCCTGTTCTCGCGGCGCATGCTGATTTGCGTTTTCACCGGCTTTTCGTCGGGGTTGCCGCTGTATGTGCTTCTCACGCTCACTCAGGCCTGGCTTAAGACTGAGGGACTGAGTTTGCGTGTCATCGGCATTTTCACACTGGTTCAGCTTCCTTATGTCTTGAAATTCCTGTGGTCACCGCTGCTTGACCGTTATGCGCTGCCTTGGCTCGGTCGCCGCCGCAGTTGGATGGCGGTTTTTCATATCGCCCTGCTCGGCGTCATCGCCTGGATGGGCTTTTTGTCGCCCAAACAAGATTTGACGCTGGTCATCGTGCTGGCGTTGTTGCTGGCCTTTCTGTCAGCATCGCTCGATATCGTGCTCGACGCCTTCCGCCGTAACTTGCTGCCCGACATCGAACAAGAACTGGGCAGCACCGTCCACGTCAACGCCTACAGAATCGCCGGTCTGGTTCCCGGCTCATTGGCATTCGTGCTCGCCTCTTATTTGCCTTGGTCGCAAGTTTTTTTAATCACCGCCTTGTTCATGTTGCCCGGCCTGATGATGACGTTGATGGTCAGCGAACCACGCGCCTCCCTCCGCGCACCCAAAACGCTGCGCGAAGCGGTGATCGAACCGTTTCACGAATTCATGACGCGCCACGGATGGAAACCGGCGCTGTTCATTTTCGCGTTCGCGCTGTTTTACAAACTTGGAGATTCTTTGTGCGGCGCACTCACGACAGCGTTTTACATAGAGATGAACTACTCTCTCAAACAAATCGGTCTGATCGCTAAAAATGTCGGGCTGTGGTCCAGCGTGGCCGGCGGCATTCTGGGCGGCATGCTGATGATGAAAATCGGTCTTAACCGGGCGCTGTGGGTATTTGGTGTTTTGCAGGCGCTCTCGACGCTGGGCTTTGTCGTGCTCGCTCGAATGGGGCCGGCGGAGGCCGACGCCGTACGCTTGTGGGTGTTGAGCGGTGTTATCTGTTTTGAAATGTTCAGTGCCGGGTTGGGTACAGCCGCCCTTGTCTCATTTATCGCACGCACCACACATCCTGCGCTTGTTGCCACGCAATTCGCGTTGCTCACCAGTCTGGTGGCCATTCCGCGAACACTCATCAACGCCACCGCCGGTTGGCAGATAGAAGATTTGGGACTCGGCTGGTTCAACTTCTATTGGTTGTGCTTCTTCCTGGCGATTCCCGGCATGCTGCTGCTGCTCAAAGTCGCTCCCTGGAACGGCACGCCGCCCACCACGCCCATCGACAACTCAGAAGCCACCCATTAGGGAGCCGCAAAGCGATCATCCTTGCCGACCCATTTCATGAGACAAAAAAACATGCGCTCAAAAACCGCCATCGCCCGGGGCGTGATCGCTGCGGCTCAACATTTGTCGCAACACGTCGAGACCATGCGTTTTGCCGCGCCGGTCACCCACGTCTACAACCCGCTCACATATGCCTGGGCAGCACACGAAACCTACCTGCGTCGCTTCGCCGCATCGAAGAAAAAAGTGGTGTTCGTCGGCATGAACCCGGGACCCTTCGGAATGGTGCAAACCGGCGTGCCATTCGGCGAAGTCGCCGCTGTCCGTGACTGGTTGGGTATTGCCGAATCTGCCAAAAAACCGCTTGTCAAAAAGCCGGAACATGAAAACCCGAAACGAACGATCGAGGGTTTTGCCTGCTCACGCTCCGAAGTCAGCGGTCGCCGCTTGTGGGGATTGTTTGCGCAGCGTTTCGGCACGGCTGATCTTTTTTTCCAGGATCATTTTGTCGCCAACTACTGCCCGCTGGCGTTTTTCAGTGCTGGCCGCAACCTCACCCCGGACAAACTTCCTGCCGCCGAACAACTTCCCCTGCTCGCCGCCTGCGACGCTCATCTGCGTGCATTGATCCACCTTCTGCAACCGCAATGGGTCATCGGCATCGGTGCCTGGGCGGAGATACGCGCCCGCGCAGCATTTGCCAATCTGGCGCTTGCCGACATGCCCGAAATCCGGGTAGGCCGCATTCTCCACCCCAGCCCGGCCAGCCCCGCCGCCAACCAAGGCTGGGCAGAAGAAGCGACAAGACAGTTGGTTGAATTGGGGATTTGGTGAGTTATTTTCACGCGGAGGAAGCTTCGCGCCTTTCTCCGCGCCTTCGCGTAAATCCTTCCCCGGAATTCCGCGATGAGCCAATAACCTGGCAACCTTCGCGGTAAAATGACTGCCCTACCCCATTTCGTTTTCGATCGCTCTCCCGATGCTGGTTCATCCTCAATTCAACCCTGTCGCCATTTCCTTCGGTTCATTTTCCATCCACTGGTACGGTCTGATGTACCTGATCGCATTCATCATTTTTCTCTTGCTTGGTAAATACCGCATCAAAAAGGGACGCCATCCCGGCTGGCAGACGCAGGACATCGACGACATGCTGTTTTACGGCATTTTCGCCATCATCCTCGGCGGTCGATTGGGCTATGTGCTGTTTTACAAACCCGCGTATTACTTCGCAAACCCGCTTGAAATCTTCCAACTCTGGCACGGCGGCATGAGTTTCCACGGCGGTTTTGTCGGCGTCCTCATCGCCATAACCTTCGTTGCCTGGCGGAAAAAACGGCCCTGGTTGGAAATATCCGATCTCATCGCGCCGCTGATCCCGTTGGGGCTTGCAGCCGGACGACTCGGCAATTTCATCAACGGCGAACTGTGGGGACGTTCTACCAACCTGCCCTGGGGAATGATCTTCCCGCACGTTGACGACTTGCCGCGCCATCCGTCGCAACTCTATCAATTCGCGCTGGAGGGCGTGCTGCTGTTCGTTATTTTGTGGTGGTTCTCGGCGCACCCAAAACCACGCGGCGCTATTTCCGGACTCTTTCTGGTCGGCTACGGCTGCTTCCGTTTCCTCATCGAGTTTGTCCGCCAACCCGATAGCTTTCTGCCGCCGCTGGCAATGGGGCTGTCAATGGGGCAATGGCTGTCGCTGCCGATGGTTATTGCCGGTGTGACGTTAATGGTGTGGGCGTGCCGCTCTCGAAATTCGTGCTCTCAAAATTCAGGGGGAAAGAAGCCTTGACCTGCCACTCGGCGTTACGCTTCTTGCAAGGGCTGTCGGCCTGTGCTGCGTCGCATGCCTTGATGGACAGGCCGCCCCTTCGCGGTGATGGAAACAGCGTTAACTGACTCTAATCCTCGCGCCGAAACTCGCCCTCGATAACACCGGGTGATGCGTGGTATGCCGTTCCCGCGGCTCTGCCGTTTCCGCCGTCGTTACCGTTACCATTGTTGCCGCCGCCGCTGCCAAAATTAGAGCGCCGTACCGAACCCTGCCGTCCGACAAAAAACAGCAGCAATAACGCCAGCACATCGCTACCCAGCCCCGGCAAAATCAGAAGCAACGCCGCCAACCCCCGCCGCGCCGATGCCAGCAACTGCCAAGGCGAACCTTCCAGCCGCCGCAGCGCCTGCCAGTGCATTTGTACGCGCCGCCATTCCCACGCCAGCAACACGACGCCCAACGCCGCCGACACCAGAAAGAAAAGCCAGACGTTCACGCCCACCGCTTCGGCAACCACAAAGGTCAGCCAAAGATCAAGAAACAGCGGCAGAAGCAGCCAAAACAACAGAATAAAAGGCATTGTTCCCTTTCTCAAAACCTTATCCGCCCGCCCCACCGAAACCGGAAACCGTGTTCACGAATAGCCGCCAACCCGTTAAACTTCGGCTTTGCAGTAATTTTCATTTATATCACATTCATCCGTCGCAACCTCGTAAACTTCGTAACCATGCTGATCGTTCACACCTCATTACCGGATCAAGCCGCTGCCGAAACGCTGGCACAACAACTGATCGAACACCGGCTGGCCGCCTGCGTTCATGTCGGAGCGCCGATTCGGGCGTATTACCGCTGGCAGGGGAAAGTCGAAATCGCCAGCGAAATCCCGCTCATCATCAAAACCTCCCGCGCCCGCTACACCGCGCTCGAGCACTGTCTCAAGGCGCACCATCCCTATGAAGTGCCGGAAATCGTCGCCATTCCCGTCACCAAAGCGTTGCCTGCTTATTACGGCTGGGTGCAACGCGAAAGCGAAAACGCCCCGCCGTCGCCGTGATCGGGAAAGCCCAAAGCCTCGCGGCATTTGTATAATAGCTTTTGAACGCTTATTTCGGATGAATACCTTTATGACTTCCTCGTGTCCCCGTTTTCTCGTTGCCGTTTTTCTTCTCGCCCTCGGCGTCAGCAGCAGCGCCTTCGCTGCCTGTAGCACCCAACCGCTTCCGGACAAAGAGGCGTTCCGACTTTCAGCAATCCCGCTCGACACCCGCTCGGTTCAGGTAAAAATCGCCATTGAACCTTGCTATTACCTTTTCCAGCATAAATTGTCGTTTTCGCTCGAACCCGATGTTCTCGGCAAAGTGTCCTTGCCCGTCGGCGAACGCAAAAACGATCCGCATTTCGGCGACACCATGATCTACCGCCGCGACCTCGCCATCGTTTTACCGTTCACGCAGGAGCTGTCGCGCGGCAGCGCCTACATGCTCAGAGTGAATTATCAAGGCTGTGCCGAAGCGATCGGACTGTGCTACCCCGCCGCCGCACAAATGCTGACGCTCAAAGTGCCGGCCGCGATGGTGCCGGGAGAAGAAGTGTTTTCAACCACGCCAAAGAAGAAGTGGTTTTGAGCGAAGTATGGGGGCGGGTTTCAAACCCGCCCTTTTATCTCACGCGAGACCACGATAACCCCATCCGCGTCGGCGCACAGCCAATGTCCCGGCGTGAAAGTAACGCCGCCGAAAGTGACAGCGATATTCTTTTCGCCGATTCCTTTTTTAACGCTTTTTTTCGGGTGTGTATCGAGCGCACGCACGCCGAATTCGAGTTGGTTGATGTCGTCGCTGTCGCGGATACAGCCGTAAACGATAACGCCCTGCCAGCCGTTTTTTTCGGCCAGAATGCCTAACTGATCGCCAAGCAGGGCGCAACGCATCGAGCCACCTCCATCGACAACCAAAACCTGTCCATCGCCGTTTTCGGACAGCGCTTCACGAACCAGCGAATTGTCTTCAAAAATTTTCAGCGTTACGATCTTTCCGGAGAAGGCTCGCTTTTTACCGAAACATTTGAACATCGGCGCAACAACTTGCAGCGCAACTTCGGGAACGTTTTCGAATTGGTCGCAAAGGTCTGTGGTTTTCAGTAACATCACGTGTCTCCAAATGATTTATTTCACTGTTTCGGCTCGCCCCTGCGCCAGCTTTTCCAGATACGCCGCATCAATGTCGCCGGTTACGTAATGGCCGGTAAAGCATGAAGTTTCAAATTCGGTGAGCGTCGGCGCCGATTCGCGTATGACCTCTTTGAGCGCCTGCATCTCTTGATAAATCAGCACATCAGCGCCGATTTCGCTTGCAACTTCAGTTTCACTGCGCTGATAGGCAACCAATTCTTTTTGGGTCGGCATGTCGATACCGTAAACGTTCGGATAACGCACCGGCGGACTGGCTGAAGCAAAATACACTTTTCGAGCACCCGCATCACGAGCCATTTGTATGATTTCCTTCGATGTCGTGCCACGCACAATCGAATCGTCTACCAACAGCACAGCCTTGTTCTTGAATTCGACACCGACCGGGTTCAGTTTCTGTCGCACACTTTTCTTGCGCAACGCTTGTCCGGGCATGATGAAGGTGCGGCCAACATAACGATTTTTGACGTAGCCTTCACGGTACGGGAGTTTCAACACCCGCGCCAGCTCCATCGCCGACGGGCGGCTGGAATCGGGGATTGGAATCACAACATCGACGTCGCTCAATTCCGGAATGCCGCGAACTTTTTCGGCAAGTTTTGCGCCCATGCGAACGTGCGTGTCGTAAACCAGTGCACCATCGAGTATCGAATCAGGACGCGCCAGATACACGTATTCAAAGATACATGGCGTCAACTGTGTCGGCCCGTCGAAGGTCTGCGAGGAAAATTGTCCGTTGCGCGCAATGAACAGGGTTTCACCGGGCGCTACATCGCGGACGATCTTGAATCCCTGCGCTTCCAGCGCCACCGATTCGGAGGCCACCATCCATGCCGGGCCTTCCGGCGTTTCCTGTCGCCCAACGATCAGTGGCCGAATACCATGAGGATCGCGAAAGGCGACCAGTCCTTGCCCCGCAATCAGCGCTACCGCCGCGTATGCGCCGCGGCAGCGCCGATACACTGCGTTCATCGCAGTAAAGACTGCTTGTGCGTTAAATGTTTCGTTGTCGCGGACGGCGCGTTCAAGCTCCTGCGCGAGCACGTTCAGCAGAATTTCGCTGTCGCTGTTCGTGTTGATGTGACGCATACCGGTCTTGAGCAACGTTTGCCGCAAATCTTCGCTGTTGGTCAGATTGCCGTTATGCCCCAGCGCGATCCCGAACGGCGCGTTGACGTAAAACGGTTGCGCTTCCTGTTCGCTGAACGAGCTTCCTGCTGTCGGATAGCGACAGTGGCCGATGCCCATATTGCCGCGCAACTCCCGCATATGCCGCGTGTGGAACACGTTTTGCACCAAGCCCGGCGCTTTGTGTGTGTATAAATACGACGCTTCTCCGGTGACGATACCAGCGGCGTCCTGACCGCGATGCTGTAACAACAGCAACGCATCGTACAACGTTTGATTGACCGGCGAATACGCCACTACCCCTACGATCCCGCACATAACTTCACCGCCTTTTGTTCTATCAACCTTTTTCCTCTGGAAACGAGGGCCACTCCATCCCCAAAAACCACGGGCGCATCGCTTCAATCGCTTGACTGAAAAGCGGTCGCAAATGCGAAGGCTCTTCCTCGACCGCCGTCTTGAAGCCGGGCACAAGTTCCACCACCCACAATACCGCCAATACCACCACGATGCCGCGCACGATCCCGAAGAGAAAGCCCAAACTGCGATCAACGAATCCCATACCGGAGCTACGCAGCAGGCGGTATAAGAGTCCGCCGGGAATTCCCACCAGCAACAGCACGCCTACAAAAATCAACACAAACGCTACCAGTGTCGATAGCAGCGGATAGTTTTTCAGGAGCGGTATCATCGCCACTGCTTGTGCGGTCAACAACAAGGCCGCCGCCAACGCCAGAACGCATGCGAGCAAGCCGAATAGCGTCCGGATGATGCCGCGCCAAGCCGCAAACACTGCCGAAACCACGATCGTCGTTACGATCACAGTATCCAGCATCAACCATTCGGGCACCTGCGGCATCAACGTGCGGGTACGACCATGCCGTCGTAGCTGTCCTTCTTCAGGTGATTGCGTACCATCGCCGCGTCTTCGCGGGTTTTGTACGGCCCAACTCGCACTCGCCATGCCATGCCGCGCGTTGTATCAGTCGGCTCGTTGTAGGCGGGATAGCCGACCTGTTTGACCCGATTGACCATCGCGTTGGCGCCTTTATCGTCGGTGAAGGCAGCCAATTGCACTGAATAAGTTCCCTTGGCAAATGCCACCGTTGACGGCAATTTTTTCGGGGTTTCTTTCGGCGTTTCCTTGGGCATTTCTTTCGGCGGCTCTGCGGGTGTTTCCTTGGGCGCAACTTCCGACGGCGGCACAACAGGTTCCGGCGGCGGCGTGTCCGGCAATTTCGTTCCGATAACCGGCGGGATCACGATTTCTACATTGTCCCCCAGTGGCGCCGGTTCTTTTTCGAGCAGCATCGGCACAAAAACCACCGCACACACTGCCAACACCACCGCGCCCACCAAACGCCGCCGATTGCGCCGCTTCATCTCATCGATGAGCGCCATTTCCTGAAGTTTGTCGTCTTTCATTGCGAGCCTGCTGATGAAAAATTATACGTACTCATCACTAAGCATTGCGCACGACAACACAGCATAATGCGACAACGCTTCACTGACGGTCAAAAACGAGCCGAACACAGCCATTCTATCAGTCTCAGCCAGTGATGACGCGCCATACGCGCACGCCGCCGCCACACTTTCGAATGCCCGAATGCGTTCTGTCGCGATTCCGTTGGCCAATAAAGTTTCGATCAGACGGGAAGTCCCACCGCCGCGCGGCCCCGGCAGCGGCGCCACCCACCAGTCGTCGAACACCTCGCGCACGCTGACAATCACGCCCGCCGCGTCCTTGTCGGCCAGCATGCCGAGCAACGCGACCGACCGCGAAAACCGCTGCGGTTGCGAGCGCAGGTAAGCAGCCAGCGCCCGGGCAGCATGCGGGTTGTGCGCGACATCGCACAGAATGAGCGGCTGCTGTCGCATGATTTGCAACCGTCCGGCCAGCCGGACTTCGCGCAATCCCTGCGCCTTGGCCGCGTCGGAAAGCGGCAGACGGTCACTCAGGCAATCAAGCGCCGTGATCGCTACGGCAGCGTTGCCGTATTGATGTTCCCCGGCCAATACCGGCGACGGGTAAATCCGCGTAGCGCAATTTTGGCTTAAGTGCTCACATGCTTGTGAGGACGCGCCGTGCTTTGCCTCCGACTTGCCCCCTTTTGAAAGGGGATGTCCGTCGGAAGCGGACGGGGGTTTGCCCCCAACTTTGCCCGTCAAAGACGGACGGGGGTTTGTTTCCCCACCCCCGCGCCGCCAGTAGCGCCACTGCGCACTATCCATTCTCTCCACGCCGAAGTCAACACCGAGGTATTGCGCCCACGCTCCGATTGCCGCGACTTCACGGCGCAGGCTATCAGGCGGATCGGCGTCGCCGCAAATCAACGGACGCCCGCGCCTGACGATTCCGGCTTTTTCATAACCGATTGCTTCGCGGTCGGCTCCCAGATACTCGGTATGGTCGATATCGACCGCGGTCACCACGGCAACATCGGCATCAATCACGTTCATCGCATCAAGCCGCCCGCCGAGGCCGACTTCCAGCACCCAAGCATCGAGCGGCGTGCGCACGAACAACCAGAACGCCGCCAACGTTCCAAATTCAAAATAAGTAAGAGGAATCTCCGGCGCACAGCCCCCGCTCGCCGTTTTTGCCGTCCGCGCCGTCTCCACCGCCACGAACGCTTCACACAGCGCCGCATCGCTGACTTCGACACCATTGAGGCGCACCCGTTCGTTATAACGCAGCAGATGCGGCGACATGGTCAACCCGACGCGATAGCCGCCTGCTCGCAGCATCGCCGCGATCAACGCGCTGGTCGAGCCTTTGCCGTTGGTGCCGGTGACAGTGATGACCGGACACGTCGGCGTCAGATTCAGCCGCGCCGCCACGGTTCGCACCCGTTCGAGTCCCAGCGCGATGTGATGCGGCGGTTGGCGCTGCTCAAGCAGGGCTAACCAAGCATTGAGCGACGCAGGGAAAGACATGGCAGGGATCAGAGGTCAGAAATCAAGAATCAGAAAGGCGCAGAATTCGCCGTTTCTCTGGAACATTTTCGGTTTCGTTGCACGCTCTTTTGCATCGCGTTGCTTTGTCCTCTCCTCTCCAAGGGGCTATCGCAAGACACCCTCCCCCGCTTGCGGGGGAGAGTTGAGGAAAGAAGAAAATTTCGATCTCCGCCAATCAATGCGCCGCCTTTACCGCTTTCGCAGCAGCCTTCCCTTCGGGCTTGGCCGCTTCAGACTTGCCTGCTTCGGATTTGGCTGCTTTGGGTTGGTCTTTAGGTTGATTCGTCGCGCCGCTTACCGCAGGCAACGGTGCGCAAGTCAGCAATGCCAAAAAATGCGCCAGTTCATCGCGCAATTGTTGCCGAGGGACAATCCGATCAACTGCGCCCTTTCCCAACAGAAATTCGGCGCGCTGAAAACCTTCCGGCAATTTTTCGCGCACGGTTTGCTCGATCACGCGCGGCCCGGCAAAACCAATCAACGCGCCCGGCTCGGCCAGCACGAGATCGGCTACAAATGCAAAACTCGCCGACACGCCGCCCATTGTCGGGTCGGTCAATATCGAGATGAACGGCAGTTTTTTCTTCGACAATTCCTGCAACGCCGCCGTCGTTTTCGCCATTTGAAACAGCGACCCGACGCCTTCCTGCATCCGCGCTCCACCCGACGCCGACACGCAAATGAACGGCACGCCCGTCTCGACCGCAGCATGAACGCCGCGCACAAACCGCTCGCCGACCACCGCACCCATCGAACCACCCATGAAATCGAATTCGAAAACCGCCAGCACCAGCGGTTGCCCCAATATCGCGCCTTTGACGACGATCAACGCATCGGTTTCGCTCGTCGCCTTGCGTGCCGCCACCAAGCGGTCAGGGTATTTTTTGCTGTCCTTGAATTTCAGACTGTCCACTGGCTGCACTTCGCCACCAATCTCGACGCGATCTTTCTTGTCCAGCAGTTGATCGATGCGCTCGCGCGCCGCCACCCGATCATGGTGATGGCACTTCGGACACACATTGAGATTGTTCTCGATGTCCGTTTTATAAAGCACCGTTTCGCACGACGGGCATTTCATCCAAAGCCCTTCAGGCACACCCTTGCGCTCCCCCTGTGTGCTCTTGATGCGCGGCGGAAGCAATTTTTGCAACCAGCTCATCTCATCTCCTTGTGCCCATCGCCATCGTTGTGCGCCTGACCTCGCGTGATTATTTCATCCTGCCTTGTCGGCCTAAATCGGCACCCTTGCCGAGGTTGGTATTTTACACCCTGACTTTTCAAAGCGGCACTCGTTGTCGGCACTTGGAGACAGGGCGAACGCCGATGCTTTTTGCGTTATTTACCCGTCACGCACCGCGTTCTCTACCATGCGCTTTTTACAGCAAATCACCTCTATCTTCATCAAACAAGCAGACATCCTGCCGCGTCGGCGGCAAACCGAAGCGCTCATCGTAATCCATTCCGCTCAGATACAACCCATCCGCCATGAAGGTTGGCGCCGCTTGCGCCCGGTCGCGCATCGCCAATAATTCCGCGATCCAGTCCACCGACTGCTTTCCGGTGCCAACCCACAGCAATGCGCCCACCATGTTGCGTACCATGTGATGCAGAAACGCATTGCCCGAACACGCGAAGCGAATGAACGCTCCGTGCCGTGTAACCGAAAAAGCCGCCAGTTTTTTGATCGGCGATTGCGCCTGACATTGCGCCGCCCGAAATGAAGAAAAGTCATGAGTGCCGAGCAAGTGTTGCGCCGCCACAGCCATCGCCTCAACATTGAGCGGTCGGTGGCACCAGCCGACACGCCCCGCCCACAATCCGGGGCGCTCCGACCGATTGAGCAGCCAATAAGTGTAGTGCCGAGCGGTCGCCGAAAAACGGGCGTGAAAATCGGCAGCGACTGGCTGCGCCCAACGCACTGCTACCGTCGGCGGCAGATGCGTGTTGACCCCGCGCACCCACGCCGTCAAAGGCCGCGCCACCGGCGCATCGAAGTGAACCACTTGCGCACTGGCGTGCACACCGGCATCGGTGCGGCCAGCAGCGATCGTGCGCACCTGAACTCCGGCAATGGCGGCCAGCGCCGATTCCAACGCTTCCTGCACGCCTATACGCCCCCCTTCTCCCTCGCTTGCGGGGGAGAGTTGGGGAGGAGGGAGGGGAACAAACGGCTGTTTTTTTCCACTCTCCATTCCCTGCCGCTGCCAGCCGCAAAACGCCGAGCCGTCGTATTCGACGCACAGCGCCAGCCGATAGTGCGATAACGCGGCGCTCATCGCTAAAGCCCCCTTTGAACGAATTTCATAAGCACCTTTGAAAAAAAGCGCCGCGTTTTTCAACGCGGCGCGATGCTCTCAAAACATTTCAATTACGACAGGCTTTGCAAAATCACATTCGCTTCGGCTTTTTGCTGTTCATCGCCCTCTTGCAACACTTCCTGCAGGATTTCGCGGCAGGCTTCGACATCGCCGGTCGCCTGGTAAGCGCGGGCGAGATCGAGCTTGGTCGCCGCGTCGTGCCACTGTCCTTCAATGATCGACGGCGATATATCTTCTGCGATGCTGTCGTTTTCCGAGAAATCAAGATCGGCCAGACTGGGCGCCCGAGGCAACGGCTCTTTTTCCTCATCAATTTGCGGCGGCGAATCAAGTTCATCCAAATTGAATTCAATATCCGGTTGCGTCTTGGTCGTCGTCGTTATGTCCACTTGCTCTTCCGCCTTGCCATAATTCTTAAAGCGGCTCAATTCTTCCAGATCAAGATCGACCCCGAAATCCTCTTGCGCCGAAGCAGTCTCCATACCGAAAGTAAAATCTTTCGGCGGCGGCTGCGTCGGAATCCCCCGCGCTTGAACGGCACGGTTGGCAATATCGGCAGCCCGTTCGGCAATCGATTTGCTTTCCATCGGCGCAAAGCCACGCGGGTCAACCTCCTGCCCTCCTACCTGCAAAGGCTCGGTGGCGATGTTGGTGCTGGTAATCTCATCTTCCATCAACTCGGTGGTGGTGGTAGCGAAAATCGTGCTACCCGGCAGCAACCGTTGTCCGATCGTAACTGCTCTCTGCCAGTATTCGCCTTTGCCCTGTGTCAGGTCTTGCAGTTGCTTGGCGGCTGCTTCAAATTCCGTCGTTTTCTTCTGGTCGGCATAGACTTCCAGCAACTTCAGGAAAACGTCTTGACGGTCTGGCCCGCGCTTCAGCGCGTCTTGCAGGATTTCCTCAGCCTGCTGAGCACGGCCATAAGCCAGATAAACGTCGGCTTCAGCCAATGGGTCAACCTCACCGGTGTCGATGCTCCCCAAGCCCTCGCGGCTGAATTCACTCAAAATCGAGTTGCTGCTGGCCATCGCATTCGACGGGCCGCGAGCAGTCCCACTACCGGCAACCGAGCTGAGCGACGAATGCGGCGTCATCGTTCCTCCGGTCGTCGTTGTGCTGGTCGTAGTCGCACCAAACAAGCTGTCAACAGCAACCTCTTCGGCACGGCGACGGCGGTATGCAAAGAACCCTCCACCTGCCACAAGCAACCCTATGGCGGCAAGGAGCAACATCATATTTTCCGACGCCGCTTCAAGGACATTTTCCAGGAAACCCTTCTCCGGCGGCGGTGGCGGCGGTGGCGGCTGTTGTCTCTGCGGCGGCTGTGGCCGTGGCGGCGGCGGCGGTGGGGTCACCTCCTGCTGCTCTTGCTGTTGGCGTGCGGCGGCATCGCGCTCTTGCTGCTGGCGTGCGGCATCATCACGCTCTTGTTGTTGACGTGCGGCATCATCACGCTCTTGCTGCTGGCGTGCGGCGGCATCGCGCTCTTGCTGTTGACGTGCGGCGGCATCGCGTTCTTGCTGTTGGCGTGCGGCATCATCGCGCTCTTGCTGTTGGCGCGCGGCATCACGTTCTTGTTGCTGGAGAGCTGCCTGACGATCTTTGCCAAGCTGTTCTGCCTGCGCCTGCATCCGGGCAAGTTGCTCGTTCTTGAGATCCATCGCCTGTTGCAGCTTCTTCACGGTTTCTTCGAGATCTCTGACGCGCGATTTCTCCTCATTCAGCGCCTTTTCCAGCGCCAGCTTTTCTTCGGCAGAAGCGTTAGCGGCTGCATTAGCGGCCGCAAGCGCAGCCGCAGCGCCGGCCTGTCCACGATCGCCCCGCGTACCGCTGCCGGCTGAAACAACCAGTTGATCCCGGTCTCTTTCAGCCCCTTCGACTATCGTTGGCTGCGGTGTGATCGCGCCTTCCGCCGTCGTGGCTCCCGATCCCGGACGAACCGGCACCGGCTGGCTGGCCACTTCTCCGAGGTAATTGCGCCATTCAGCGACCTGCACACGCACAACACGACCGGCCTCGCGCGTATCCGTCGCCGCCATTTCTTCGTGGCTCGGGATTTGCAGAACCGCGCCAGTGCGCAGCCGGTTCATATTTCTGCCAGCAAACGCGCTGGGGTTGGCTTCGTACAAAGCGGCCAGCGCTTGGTTCAAGGTAATATCATCGGTCTTGTACGCTTGGGCGATTCCCGACAGGGTATCGCCGCGCTGCACCGTGTAACCGTCTTCCGACGCGCTGACGTAGGCTTCGCTTGCGCGAGAAGGGGGTGTTGGCCGCGGCCGCACCCGTGGCGTCGGCGATGCTGCCGAAGTTGTCGTTTCCGTTGCCGCTGGCGCCTCTGCCGCCCGTGCCTGCGCCCGAGCTGCGACGGTCGCCTGCTGCGCAGGCATGATCGGTTCGGGCTGGCCGGCGGCCGGTGGGTCCAGCAATATCGTGTATTCACGTATGGCATGCCCGGCCGGCCAGTTGGCCTCGACCAGAAGGTCGATGTACGGCTCAGTTATCGGTTGTGATGAAACGATTTTCAGGAAGGCGCTGCCGTCGGCGCGGTACTCAAGCGTTACCCTGGTACGCGTTAACACGGCCTGATACACCAGGTCCTTTTCCTGATAAAGCGATGGCGCAGCGATTTTGGCGGTCAGCTCAGAGAATTCCTCTCTGGTGCCCATCAAGTCAATCTGCGCATTCAACGCCTGCCCCAATGCCGATTGAACCGTCAGCCTTCCAAGACCCAAGGCCAAAACACTTTGAGAAAGTGCCAGCGCAGTCACCAGCAAGCCAAACTTGAAGATATCTTTTTTCTGCATTGCAGCCCCTTAGGGAAATTGATTTCCTGAAGCTACCATAACATCATGGACTTAGCTTCGCAAGCTCAACTTTTAGTTGAGCTTTACCGGACTCCTGAATACCTCTGGACGCACCCTGTCATATCCATGCGACTCCCTCGCATGACTACTATAAATTGCGGAAGCCCCCATCGCAAAGCCCATTAGCTAGTATTCCTAAACATAAAGCACTTTTTTCCACAGACTGTTGCATTCATGCAAGCAGCTTTTCCCGTTTTTGCGGTTGCGTATCGTATAAAGCGCCAAAACAGCGGTGATCTGGAACCCGACCGCCGCATTTGTCCGGTTTTTCGGCCTCAAAAAACCGCCACCCGTTACCGCTGCCTCAAAATCATCAGCATCCGCCGCACCGGCTCCGCCGCTCCCCACAGCAATTGGTCGCCGCAGGTAAAGGCCGATAAATACTCGTTGCCGATGTTGAGCTTGCGCAACCGACCAACTGGCACGGTCAACTTGCCACTGACCTCCGCCGGTGTCAGTTCACGCACGGTATCTTCTTTATGGTTGGGAACGACTTTAGCCCATTCGTTGCCCGTCGCCAGCAGCCCCTCAATCTCATCCAGCGGCACATCGCGCTTCAGTTTGATGGTCAAGCCTTGCGAATGACAGCGCATCGCGCCAACCCGCACGCAAATGCCGTCCACCGGAATCGGTGTTTTTTCGAGACCGAGGATTTTGTTGGTCTCGGCCTGCCCTTTCCACTCTTCGCGGCTCTGGCCGTTGCCCATCTCTTTGTCGATCCACGGGATCAGGCTGCCCGCCAGCGGCACGCCAAAGTTCTCAGTCGGCAGCGTCTGGCCGCGAAGCGCTTGCGTCACTTTACGATCGATATCAAGAATCGCCGACGCCGGATCGGCCAATTCTTTCGCCACCGTTTGATGCAAAACACCCATTTGCGACAGCAGTTCGCGCATGTTTTGCGCACCGGCGCCCGATGCCGCTTGGTACGTCATTGCGCTAATCCATTCGACCAATCCGTGCCGGAACAGCCCGCCCAGCGCCATCAACATGAGACTCACCGTGCAGTTCCCGCCAATGTAATCTTTGATGCCTTTGTGCAAAGCCGCATCAATCACATCACGGTTCACCGGATCGAGAATAACGACCGCATCTTCTTTCATCCGCAACGCCGACGCTGCGTCAACCCAGTAGCCCTGCCAACCGGCAGCCCGCAACTTCGGATAGATTTCATTGGTGTAATCGCCGCCCTGACAGGTCACAATCGCGTCCATTGTCGAGAGCTCCGCGATATCGGAGGCGTCCTTCAACGGCGGCGCCGTCACGCCGACATCCGGCGGTGCGCCACCGATATTCGACGTGGTGAAAAACACCGGCTCCAGCCCGGCAAAATCGTTCTCCTCGCGCATACGGGTCATTAACACCGAACCCACCATTCCGCGCCAACCGACAAATCCAATCCGTTTCATGATGTCTTTTCCTTTGCTTCCTTTTACCGTTTCAGCGCCGCCACCACAGCATCGCCCATTTCGCACGTCCCGATTTTTTTCATGCCTTCTTCCCAGATGTCGGCGGTTCGCACACCATCGTCGAGCACACGGGACACGGCGGCTTCAACCCGCTGCGCTGCTGTTTCGTTGTTCAAACTGTAGCGAAGCATCATCGCCGCCGACAAAATCGTCGCCAACGGGTTGGCGAGGTTTTTGCCTGCAATATCGGGCGCTGAACCATGACTGGGTTCGTACATTCCCTTGCCGTTTTCATCCAGTGACGCCGACGGCAGCATGCCGATGGAACCGGTCAACATCGACGCCTCGTCCGACAAAATGTCGCCGAACATGTTGCCCGTCACGATCACGTCGAACTGCTTCGGATAGCGTACCAATTGCATCGCCGCATTGTCCACCAGCATGTGCGACAACGCCACATCAGGATAATCCTTCGCCGTTTCGATAACGACATCGCGCCACAACTGCGTTGTTTCGAGCACATTCATTTTGTCGATCGAGCACACCCGCTTGCCGCGTTTCTTCGCCGCCTCGAACGCAACTTTTGCAATGCGCCGAACTTCGCTCTCCGAATACATCATGGTGTTGAAACCGACACGCTCTTCCTTGCCGTTGATCGTGCGCGTTTCGATTCCGCGTGGTTCGCCGAAATAAATATCGCCGGTTAATTCACGCACGATCAGAATGTCGAGTCCCGCCACAACCTCCGCTTTCAGCGTTGAGGCATTCGCCAGTTGCGGATACACCACGGCAGGCCGCAAGTTGGCAAACAGATTCAAATCCTTGCGAATGCCAAGCAATCCACGCTCCGGACGTTGCGGGCGCGGCAAGTTGTCCCACTTCGGCCCGCCGACTGCACCAAGCAATACCGCATCGGCGGCACGCGCCTTGCGCTGCGTTTCTTCGGGATACGGATCGCCGGTGGCGTCAACAGCGCAACCACCCAATAAAGCGGTGTCCATTTCCAACGCAATCACACCCTCTTTTTGTAGAGCGGAAAGCACCTTCACCGCCTCCGCAACAATTTCCTGACCGATGCCGTCACCCGGTATTATCAACACTTTTGCCATGATGAACCTTCTTCTTCCATTAAATTGACTTTAACCTCAAAAAATATTTCACACGAAGGTGCGAGGGAAAATCCTCCTCTCCCGACCTCCAGCCACCCTCTCCCACGAGGGGAAAGGGTTTGTTCTTTCTTCGCGTGAGATAATTCTATGCGCTCTCTTTGCGTTCTTTGCGGTTAAATCTCTCTACGCAAACAACCACGGCGCAGTTTGCCGCCGCCATTCTTCATACCCACGAATATCATCGGTGTGCGCCAGCGTCAAACCGATTTCATCAAGCCCGTTAAGCAAGCAGTGTTTGCGGTGTCCGGTAATGTCAAACTCGAACACTTTCCCGGAAGGCGTCGTCACTGTTTGCGCCGCCAGATCAACCGTCAACCGATACCCTTCCTGCGCCACCACTTCCTGAAACAACTGATCCACCGCCGCAGCAGGCAACACAATCGGCAACAACCCGTTCTTATAACAGTTGTTGAAAAATATATCCGCAAAGCTTGGCGCGATCACCACGCGAAAGCCGTCGCCTTCAAGCGCCCAAGGTGCGTGCTCGCGTGACGAGCCGCAACCGAAATTTTCCCGCGCCAACAAAATCTCCGCTCCCTGATAACGCGGCTGATTCAGCGCGAAATCAGGATTCTTCGGACGTGTACTGCAATCCATTCCCGGCTCGCCGTGATCGAGATAACGCCATTCGTCAAACAAATAAGGGCCAAAGCCGGTGCGATGAATCGACTTCAAAAACTGTTTCGGGATAATCGCGTCGGTATCAATGTTGGCGCGATCCAGCGGACACACCAGCCCTTGCAATGTGGTAAATGCTTTCATTCTTTCTCTCCGGGGAAATCTGACGACTGTCGGCAAACCGCCTCAATGTTGTGGCCTTCCGGATCCAACACGAAAGCGCCATAGTAATCAGGATGGTAGTGTGAGCGCAGACCCGGCTTACCGTTATCGCGGCCACCGGCTGCCATCGCCGCTGTGTAAAAAGCCTCGACTTGCTCGCGGCTGTCAACACCAAAAGCCACATGAACCGGCGGCGTATTTGATTGACCGGCACGAATCCAGAAATCAGGCTTGGGCGGCACGCCAAAGCCGACAACGTCGCCGCCGAATTCTCTCAGCACACAATAACCGATAGCGCCAAGCGCCGCTTCGTAAAATGCTTTACTGCGTGCGAAATCGCCAACGGTAAGGCTGATGTGGTCGATCATGGCGAAACTCCTCCGACAAGCTGGCAAACATCAACAAAATGACCATGCACAGCAGCAGCGGCAGCCATCGCGGGACTGACCAAATGCGTGCGCCCGCCCGCGCCCTGACGGCCTTCAAAATTGCGGTTGCTGGTTGACGCGCAACGCTCGCCTGACTCAAGCCGATCCGCGTTCATCGCCAGACACATCGAGCAACCCGGCTCACGCCATTCAAACCCGGCGTTTCTGAACACCTGATCCAATCCTTCGCGCTCGGCTTCCTGCTTGACCAACCCCGACCCCGGAACCACCAACACCCGCTTGACGTTCGCCGCCTTTTTCTTGCCACGCGCCACTGCCGCCGCAGAACGCAAATCCTCGATTCGCCCGTTGGTGCAAGAGCCGATGAACACCACATCGACCGCAATATCGGTCATCGGCGTGTTGGCGGTCAGCCCCATATACGTCAACGCCCGCTGCATGCCTTCGCGTTTCACCGGATCGGCTTCATTGGCCGGATCGGGCACGCGACCATGAATGTCCGTCACCATTTCCGGCGACGTTCCCCAAGTCACCTGCGGCGCGATTTGCGCGGCGTCCAGCGTGATCTCATGATCAAACACAGCATCGGCGTCCGACACCAGCGCCTGCCACACCGTTACGGCCATGCTCCAATCGTCGTCCTGCGGAACCAATGGGCGGCCTTTCAGATACGCCAGCGTCGTTGTGTCAACGCCGACCAATCCGGAACGCGCACCGGCTTCAATCGCCAGATTGCACAGCGTCATCCGGCCTTCCATCGACAACGCCCGCACGGCAGGTCCAGCGAACTCGATGGCGTAACCCGTACCGCCCGCCGTTCCGATTTTCCCGATGACCGCCAACGCCAAATCCTTCGCCGAAACGCCCGGTCGCAACGCGCCATCCACCCACACCCGCATTGTTTTTGCTTTCTTGGCAACCAGGCACTGCGTCGCCAGCACATGCTCGACTTCGGACGTGCCGATACCGTGCGCCAGACAACCGAACGCGCCGTGCGTTGACGTGTGTGAATCGCCGCAAACGACGGTCATCCCCGGCAGCGTCGCGCCCTGCTCAGGCCCGACCACATGGACAACGCCCTGCCGCGGATCAAGGAACGGAAAATACGCACGCGCACCACTGGCGCGGATGTTGGCATCGAGCGTCTCCACTTGTTGTCGCGAAGTTGGGTCTTTGATGCCGTCCAACCCCTCGTTCCAGTTCTCGGTCGGCGTGTTGTGATCGGCGGTGGCGACAATCGAATCCGCCCGCCACACCTGCCGCCCGGCCAGCCGCAAGCCCTCAAAGGCCTGCGGACTGGTGACTTCATGCACCAGATGGCGGTCGATATACAACAACGCGGTGCCGTCCTCTTCTTCGCGGACAACATGACTGAGCCACAATTTTTCGTAAAGCGTTTGTCCTGCCATAGCTTTTTGCTCCTGAACTGATTTTTCTTGAGGAAATGAAGTCAGCTTACGCGCATCATAACCATGACGCAAACGAATAATTTTCATGAAATCAATTCCTTAAAGGAATAAAAAGGGCTACAATACCTTAACGTTTTCCCCCTCGCACGGAGACGCGAAGAAAGGTTGACGCCCTCCTCTTCAAAGCACAGGGCTACACAAGTAAGGGAGAAAAGCAGAGCGAATGTCGCCCTGCTTGTGCAGATACCCACGCCTTCAAGGAGAGGGTTTCGGTGCGGATGAGGTTCTGCCGCTTTGCACAGTTTTCAGGAGTGACTAAAAATGGATGCCGCTGCGCTTGCCGCCTTTCTCGCCGTCACCGAACACTGCTCTTTCTCGCGGGCTGCCGAGCAGATGTATTTGTCCCAGTCCACCGTCAGCAAGCGCATTTCGGCGCTGGAATCTTCGCTCGGCGCCAAGCTGTTCGACCGGCTGGGTCGCACCGTCGTGTTGACCGAAGCCGGGCGCGTTCTGTTGCCGCGTGCGCAACAACTGCTGCGCGATATCGGCGACAGCCGCCGTGCGCTTGCCAATCTGAGTGGTCAAGTCGGCGGTACGCTAAGCGTCGCCACCAGCCACCATGTCGGCCTGCACCGGCTGCCGCCGATACTTCGCACCTTCACCGAAACCTGGCCGCAGGTAAAGCTCGACCTGCGTTTCATGGCTTCGGAAGCCGCAGGCGATGCCGTCCTACGGGGCGAAGTCGAGCTGGGCATCATCACGCTACCGCTCAAATGCCCGCCGCCGCTGCTCGCCGAACCGTTGTGGGTCGATGTGCTGCGCGTCGCCGTCGCCCCGCGACACCCGCTGGCCACGCGAAAAAAAATCACGCCGTTCGTGCTGATCGAACATCCGGCGATCCTGCCGGACGCCGGTACTTTTACCCGCGCATTGATCGAACATGCCTTTGAGCCGCTCAAACTCAAACCGCAGGTTGTACTGTCAACCAACTATCTGGAAACCATCAAGATGATGGTGTCTGTCGGACTCGGCTGGTCGTTGCTGCCGACCTCGATGCTGGATCGCACACTGGCGTCGCCCTTTTTGACAGGGCTGCACATCGAGCGTCGGCTCGGCGTCATCCGTCACAGCGGACATACCTTGTCGAACGCGGCGCGAACGATGTTGGCACAACTTCACTGACCAAAGGTCAAGGATTAGGGATCAGAAAAGTATAACCTCACGGGGCATGCGTAAACGGGTTCCCGACACCTGATCCCCGATTTATGATACAAAAAGAATTTACCCCGCTTCCGAAACCCTCGACATGATTCTGAAACGTCTTATTCCCTTTTTGTTGTGCCTTCTCCTGCTTGTTGCCTGCGGACGCTCCGACCCGCAAGCCGCGCTGGACGCTGCCGTCAAAAATCTTCAGACCTCTTTGGAAAAAAAGGATACCAGTGCCGTGATGGCGTTGCTCCATCCCGATTTTTCGGCGCAACAACCGGAAAACGGTCGAGACTGGGCCAAACAAACGATGACGCTGATGTTTCTGCGGTACAAAAACATCAACATCATTGCATTGTCGCAAGACAGCCAGATTGATTCACGGATATCGAGCCGCGCCTTCACCAACGTCAGCGTCGCGCTGACCGGCGCCGAGGGCTTGATCCCCGACAGCGCCCGGCATTACCGGGTCAACCTCGAATGGCGGCTACTTGACAAGGAATGGAAATTAATCCGGTTGCAGTGGGAGTAAGATGCGGCGGCCGGCTCGGAACAATTTGAATCATCATTATTGGCAGACGCCTCTCTCCCCCGATTCTTTTCTTGATGTGTTTTTTCGATGAAACCCGGCTTTTACACCATCATTGCAGCGCAGTTTTTTTCATCGCTTGCCGATAACGCGCTCCTGATCGCCACCATCGCGTTACTGTACGAAACGTTGTCGAGCGACGCTTCATGGATGTCGCCGATGTTGAAGTGGACATTCGTGCTGTCTTATGTGTTGTTTGCCGCGTTTGTCGGCGCTTTTGCCGATGCGATGCCCAAAGGTCAGGTGATGTTGATCACCAACACGATCAAGTTCGTCGGTTGCTTGTTTCTTATTCTCGGCATGCACCCATTGGCAGCTTACGCGATCGTCGGTTTCGGCGCGGCCGCTTATTCTCCGGCCAAATACGGTATTCTGACCGAGCTGTTACCGCCGAAACAATTGGTGGCTGCCAACGGCTGGATTGAAGGCACCACGGTAACGTCGATCATTCTCGGTGTGTTGATCGGCGGTGCTTTGGTCAGCGATCGCGTCGCATCTGTTCTGATCGGCGCAACCCCACCGTTCATCCACTCCGCCGCCGAAGCGGCAATGTTCGTCATCATGTTCGGCTACATCATCGCCGCCGTGATCAACGCCTTCATCCCCAACACCGGCGTCGATCACCGCATCCCGAACAAAAATCCGCTCTTTCTTGTGCGCGAATTTTCTCATTGCTTTCTTCTTCTCTGGAACGACCGCCTGGGACAGATTTCGCTTGCGACAACAACGCTTTTCTGGGGCGCTGGCGCCACGCTGCAATTCATCGTGCTCGACTGGGCAGCAAGTTCGCTGGGTTATTCACTTTCGCAAGCCACGACCTTACAAGGAGTCGTGGCGATTGGCATTGCCCTCGGCGCCATATTAGCCGCCAAAATGATATCGCTGCAAAACTCGGTCAAGGTTCTGCCGCTCGGCGTTGCGGTTGGGTTTGCGGTGATTGCAATGATCTTCGTTCAGCACATCGCCGTCGCAATCGTTTTGCTGGTTATCATCGGCATGATCGCCGGTTTCTTTGTCGTGCCGATGAACGCGCTGTTGCAACATCGCGGTCACGTATTGATGGGCGCAGGCCACTCGATCGCCGTGCAGAACTTCAACGAAAATATCGGCATCATGGTAATGTTGTCGATGTATGCTTTGATGATCCAATCAGACCTATCGATCAATGCCGCCATCGTGATGTTCGGCTGTTTGCTCTCCGCCACCACAGGTTTGATTATCGTCAAACACGTACGCAATCAGGCACGAGGCGATTCGCTACACCTGATCGGAATGGAAAAACCGAAAGTGCGGCCACCGTTGTAATCGGAGAGTAGCCCGTACAAGGGCGGATAAGCCGCGAAGCGGCGCAATCCACCGTTTTCCCTCAACGCGAAGCGTTGCTTATATTCGACTGACGAATGCCAGTCCTTTCAATTTTTGAACCGGAAGGTTGGCGGAAACGATGGCGAACTTGTCTTTTCCAACTTCAACAAAGCTCACCCGATCTCCTTGTTTCAAGCTCAACGCGGAACGAATTTTCACAGGAATGGTGACTTGCCCTTTTGACGTCATTTGGCTGGTTCTCACGGCGAAGCTCCAAGCATTACGTTATGACAAGCATCATGCCAAAGGGTAATACTTTCTGGCAAGGATGCGCCTTCTTCCAAGCCTACACATGGAGTGGCCGCGTTCTCACCCCAGCGACTCCAGGTGTCTTTTCGAAAACACCAAATCTTCCCACGATTTTGCTTTGTCCGCCGGACTGCGCAACAGATACGCCGGATGGTACGTCACCACCAGCGACGCTTCCCGATAACCATGCACGCGCCCGCGCAAGCTGGCGATGCTCGCTTCGGTGTTTAGCAATAACATCGCCGCGCTCTTGCCCAGCGCCACGATGATTTTCGGCTGAATCAGCGCGATCTGCCGCTCGAGATAAGGACGACAGGCGTCGGCTTCCTGTGGCACCGGTGCACGGTTGTTCGGCGGTCGGCATTTGAGCACATTGGCGATGTAAACGTCGTCGCCGCGCTTCATCCCGAGCGCCGCCAGCATTTGATCAAGCAAAAGGCCGGCTTGACCGACAAACGGCTCGCCTTTTTTGTCTTCTTCGGCACCCGGCCCTTCGCCGACGAATAGCCAGCGTGCGCGAACATCACCGACACCGGGCACTGACTTGGTTCGCGTTTTGCACAAACCGCAAGCGGTGCAGGAAGCAACATCGGAAGCAAAATCGTCCCACGACAACTGCGCGATGCGTTGCGCGCGCGTGTCTGGCGATGCTTCCCCCTCCCCTTGCTGGAGAGGGGTTGGAGGAGAGGGGGAAACCGAAACCGCATCCCCACCCAGCCCCCTTTCCAAAGAGCCTGTCCCCGAAGCGATTTTGATCGGGGGAGGCGGGTTTTTTTCAGCCCCTCGTAACCGCCACGCGGTCAGCTCCAGCGCGTTCAGCATTTCATCACGCCGCACTTGCGCCTCCTTTTTCCTGCCAGCGCATCAACTGTGCGTCTTCGCGTTTTCCTTCAGGGCAGGCGTAATACGCTTTGCGCGATCCGATGATTTCAAAGCCCATTTGCCGATACAATATCTGCGCTCCTGTATTCGATTCTCGCACTTCCAAAAACACTTGCGGTGCGCCGTGACGCAACGCCGCCTGTAACAACGTCGCCACCAGGAAACGCCCCAGCCCTTGCCGCCGCCACGGTGCGGCGACGGAAACATTGAGCAACTCGGCTTCGCGCCAGAGAATTTTGAGTACACCGTATCCCGCCACTTCTTTATTCGCCAAGACTACCGGCAGCACATCTCCTGTCGTCATCGCGTCGAGAAACGCCTGCCCTCCCCAAGGCGTGAAATGCACTTCGCGCTCAATCTCCAGAACTTTCGGCAAATCGCTTTTCAGCATCGGCCGTGAAACGAATCCCGGTGGGCAAGCGATCATGCCGTGTTCCAGTACTTTCATAGCACTTCTCCCGCCGCCCGCTCGGCGCTGGTCAACGCGACCCGCTGACGCACATACAACGGCGCCGCTTCAGCCGCCGTGACGACATCGCCGCGCACCCATGCCGCCAGCGCCAGAACGCCCACAGCTTGCGCGGCAGGGCGCAGGTTTGCCTCTACGATCTTCCAAGGTGAAGTCAAATACAAAGCCGAACCCAATTCGGGATAAACGGCAAGCCCGTCACCAGCGATGCTCCATGTTTCTTTGTCCGTTTTTTTATTCTCCGCCGTCTCGATGATTTTCCGAAAGCATGCCGTGGCTTCTTCTGGACGCGCCACCATCGGCGCCATCACTTCATGCCACGCGCCCGCCCGATAATGCCAGGCCGCCGCATACACTTCCCGCATCCGCGCATCGGCCACGGTACAGACACGCTCAAGATTGTGCCCATCGTGTTTTATTCGCGCCGCCTCGGCAATCGCCAACAAGCTGCACATCGGAATCAGCGGCAGGTTCGCGCCCAGCGCCAAGCCCTGCGCCACACTACAGGCAATACGCACGCCGGTAAACGATCCCGGCCCTGCGCCGAAAGCAATGGCATCGAGCTGTTTCAGCGACATTCCCGCTTCTGCCAGCGCCTCCTGAATCAGCGGCAAAATTCGCCCGGAGTGTCCGGGGCCGACCTCAACGTCGCGCGTCACCCAGCCCGTCGCATCGCCGGCGGCGACCGACAACCAATGCGTGGAAGTTTCCAGAGCGAGGATAGACATGCCGCTATTTTAGCAAGCATTGCCCCCTGATCCCTGATACTCTTACGCCTGATTTAATCTCAGACTCCTGCTCCATGTCATCCTCGTTTACTGCTGTCATCGAATCGCTCGACCAGGAAGGTCGCGGCATCGCCCGTCTCGACGGGAAAACCGTCTTTGTTGAAGGGGCGCTAACGGGCGAAACCGTCATCGCGCAAACCCTGAAACGCAAACCCTCGTGGGAACTGGCGCACACCGAGCAAGTGCTTACCGTCAATTCCGACCGCACGACGCCGCGTTGCCCACACTTCGGCATTTGCGGCGGCTGCTCCTTGCAGCACGCAACTCCCGCGTTGCAGGTTGCCGCCAAACAGCGCACCCTGGAAGAAGCGTTGAAACGCATCGGCAACGTGCGCGCCGACCAACTGTTGCCGCCGATTCACGGGCCAGCCTGGGGCTACCGTTACCGCGCCCGTTTGTCGGTGCGGCATGTGTTCAAAAAAGGCGGTGTGCTCGTCGGATTTCATGAGCGCAAATCGAGCTACGTTGCCGACATGCGCGAATGCCCCGTGTTGCCGCCGCCGGTATCGGCGCTGCTGCTGCCCTTGCGCGAACTGGTCGAATCTTTGTCGATCCGTGATCGGCTGCCGCAAATCGAAGTCGCCGTTGGTGAGTCGCTGCACGCTTCTTCGCAAGCTCCTGACGATTCGTTGACCTGTGTTCTGGTGCTACGCATTCTCGAAGCGTTAAACGACAACGATGAGAAGCTGCTGCGCACGTTCGCCGACCGTCACCGCATCGCGTTCTGGCTGCAAACCGGCGGACCCGATACCGTCCAACCGTTTCACCCAAAAGATTCGGCGTTGTCGTATTCGTTGCCTGAATTCGCCGTTTCTCTACCATTTGCTCCGACCGAATTCACTCAAGTCAATCACGACATCAACCGCGTGCTGGTGCGCCGCGCCTTGGCGCTGCTCGACCCGCAACCCGGCGAACGTGTTGCCGATTTTTTCTGCGGCCTCGGCAATTTCACACTTCCGATTGCCCGTAGCGGCGCTCACGTTACCGGCATCGAAGGAAGTCCGGCGCTGATACGTCGCGCCGAACAAGGTGCGCAGCGAAACGGTTTGGCCCGCCGTTGCGCCTTCCTCTGCGCCAACCTGTTTAACGCAACGCCGGAAACGCTGGCACCGTTGCTGCCGCTCAACAAAATTCTGATCGACCCCCCGCGCGAAGGTGCGCTTGAACTGGTGAAGGCTTTGCCGCACGCGAGCGATACAAGTGAAAAAAGCACCGCCGTGCGCCGCATTGTTTATGTTTCGTGCAATCCGGCGACACTGGCGCGAGATGCGTCGGTACTCGTTCACGAACGCGGCTATGCACTACGCGCCGCCGGAATCGTCAACATGTTCCCGCACACGGCGCACGTTGAATCAATAGCGGTGTTTGAGCCTGCCGCAACTGCAGTTTCCCTCTCAAAAAGCCCGCCCCTCCAATCAAAATCTCTTCGGGAGCAGGCTCTTCAAGGGGAGGCAAACCCCTGTCCGCCCCCAACCAAAAGCATTTCGGGGGCAGGCTCTTCGTCAGCCGCCCCCTTTCAAAAGGAGGCGGGGGTGGAGATGGGGTTCGCTACAAAGAACGACAACCCATGAGCCTCGCCCGCCAAAGCGTTCTTTATTTCATCTTCGGCTTGGTGCAACTCACCGTTGACTGCTTGTGCTTCGTCGCGCTGACCTGGTTCGGAATGTCGCCAATTCCCGCCAACCTGATCGGTCGTATCAGCGGCGCATTGCTCGGTTTCTGGCTTAACGGCAAACATACCTTCGGCGTCACCACCCAAGGCAAACTGCGCCCCACCCATCTGGCGCGTTTCGTTGTGATGTGGAGCCTCACCGCCGCCGCCAGCACCGCCACCGTCACCCTGGCCGAAGGCGCGGAAGGACTTTATTTCGCCTGGCTGGTCAAACCGTTTTTCGACGCGCTGCTTGCCGTGCTCGGTTTTTTGCTCTCAAAGTTCTGGGTGTACCGGTAGCAGGGATCAGAAAAACAAACCACCTCTCCTCGTGGGAGAGGCGAATGGGTTCTGCGATTTCGCTTCGCGCTTTTCGTGTCTTTCGTGGTTAATAAGTCTTTCTGATCTCTGAAGATCACGGCAACAAAATGTCCTTGCTACGCTTGTCGTCTGTCCATTGAATTTGCGCGTTCCCTGAGCTGCCGTACCAATCAGGCGCCAATATCTGAAAGCCGTCGATAATCTCGACGCGATCCTGTCGTCCGACGCGCACCGGAAAAGGCCCTTCTTCCGTGCTTTTCCAGAAAACGTAAAGACTTCCCGTCTCAGGATCGCCGTTTGCCAGCTTCTCGTTTTGTACGGCGTTCATCTTGCCGATACGCGAATTGTCAATACGCGCAAACTGCCCGACGTTGATCGCCATTTTATGATCGGCCGCATAGAGCGAAAACGCGCCATAACCGGTTGCGGCAGGACGCGCCGAAACGAAGCGCACCGTCCGATACCGCTGCGCAGCTTCTTTCCAGAAGGGCGATACCAGCGGGCTTTTCCAGGTTTCGGTTTGCGTCGCAATGCTTTTGTGGAGCACATCGCGCAACCCCAGTGCACGCGGCGACAAATCCGCGTATTGCAAAACCACGATTCCCAGCAATAGCGTTGTTCCAAGCCACGCGCGTGTATTTTGCAGCAACAGCGCCGCGCATCCCAGCAACAGCGCGTAATACGGCACCCACAACAACCGTCCCGAAGCCCGTACCATCGCCAGTATCTTCAAAACAGTTTCCGGCAGCGCCACTTCCAGCACGACTCGATCGTCCAGCATCACATGATTCGATACCGCGATCACCCACAACACCAACACCACCAAAATCAGCGGCCAATGTTGTATCGCACTTGCTCGTGCCGCTTTCGAGAAAATTAGAAACAACGCGGCCAACACTACCAGCAGCAAACCGCCAGCACCCAAATACGCATACCCTTCGAACGTCGATTCCGGCGTCGATGGGAGAGGCGGCAAAAAACGCGATCCCCAGTCCGGGTTCCAGAACGCGTTGAGGTTCGCGGCGTAACGGCCGTAATACTCAGCGCCGCCAGAGAATGATCGTGTCGGCAACGTAAAATAGCCTGCCAGCCACATCACTACCAGCAAACAGAGCGCCACTACGACCACTTCAATCAGCGCCTTGCGCACCTCCCTCCAGCCGTAACGTTGCAATACACTCGCCGCCCATATTGCCAATACCAGATACAACAAATACGCATGTGCCAGTGCCGCTGCTCCGATGAGCACACACCATGCGAAAACCGTTGCTGTCGGTGGCCGCAGATAAAACAACAACGCTGCCAGAATCAGCCAGTGTCCGACCAGCGCATAATGACCGACCACTTTCAGCGTCATCACCGCGCTTGCGGTCAACAGCAGCGTCAGCAGCAGTTGCGCTTCCCAACGCTTCGTGACGCAACACGCCAAAAGCCAGGCGAACACGCCCTGCAAGACGAAGCACGCCAAAACCCAGATACCGAAATACTGAAACGTCGAAGGCAGCCAAGCAGCGAACAATTTGAACAACAGCGCGAACAGGGGGATGGAATCGGTGAACACAATGGAACTGCTCATTTCCATCCCGTAGCCACTAGCGCCCAGCGGCAGCATCCACGGCTCGCCACGAAAAAAATGCCAGCCCACAAAGGCTTGCATCGGGTCGCCCTGCATCAGCCATTGAAAATTCGCCGGATGAAGCACCATCGGCGGCAGCAACAGGAAAAACAGCGCCGCCCCCAGCGCCGCGCCGACCACCAGCGCCGATACGGCATCACGTGCCCGCCAGTCAAGCATCACCGTATCGGGATCGTATTTCGTATCGACATCGCGTGCGGTCGAAGAATAGGAATAGTGCATGCATCCTCCAGGAAGCCGTTAACATAACACAACAGGCATCAGGATTAGGAATCAGGAACCCCTTACACGCGAAGGCGCAATGACGGCGGGGTGTCTGACCTCTGGCCTCTGACACATACAGATTCGGGTAAAATAAGCAGATTGTCCTCACGAGGAAGCACTATGCTGACCGGATGTCTGGTGCCGATTGTCACTCCGATGACGCCTGACGGCGTGCTGGATCTTGCGACACTGAGAAAATTGATCGACTGGTACATTGCCAATGACGTGGCCGGAATCGTCATCGCCGGTACTACCGGCGAATCGCCGACGATCAATTTCGAGGAACACCAAGTGCTGATCAAAACGACGGTTGCTCATGTCGCCGGTCGCGTTCATGTAATGGCCGGCACCGGCAGCAACTCGACCGCCGAAGCGATCGAGTTAACCGCCTACGCCAAAAAAGTCGGCGCCAACAGTTGTCTGTCGGTGGTTCCCTATTACAACAAGCCGTCGCAGGAAGGTTTGTATCGGCATTTCAAAGCGATTGCCGAGGAAGTCGATCTGCCTCTGGTCCTTTACAACGTACCGGGGCGTACTGTCGCCGATCTGGCGAACGACACGGTGCTGCGTCTGTCGCAAGTACAAGGCATTATCGGATTGAAAGATGCGACCGGCGATATCGGTCGCGCAACTGAACTCATCAAGGCGCTGAACGAAGCCGGGAAAAAAGATTTCGCGCTGTACAGCGGCGACGACATCACCAGTCTGGCGTTTCTGTTGCTGGGCGGACACGGCGTGATTTCGGTAACTTCGTGTGTCGCGCCCAGGCAAATTGCCGCGATGTGTCGCGCTGCCGCGTGCAGCGATATCGCCAAAGCGCGTGCGCTCAACGACACGTTGCTGCCGTTGCACCGGGAACTGTTTGTCGAAGGTAATCCGGTGCCGGTCAAATGGGCGATGGCGCAAATGGGCCTGATCTCCGCCGGTATCCGGCTACCGCTGGCGCCGTTGTCCGAACCGTTTCATAAACCGTTGCGGCAAGCGCTGCGCACGGCTGGTTGTATTGCTTAATTCCCGTTTTGAAGGCTAATAAAATGATTCGTTGTTTTGAAATGCGCGTCGTCATTGCAATCGCAACAGCGTTGTGGGTGTTGACCGGTTGCAGCTCCATAAAGGACATTACAACCGGCAAACGTATCGATTACAAATCGACGCGCTCAACGCCGTCGCTGGAAATCCCGCCGGACCTTTCCGCGCCGCAATACGAAGACCGCTATGCTGTCGCTTCGGCCTCCGCCCTCGCCAGCCGCGATGTGCGTGCCGAAGCCCGGCAAAAAGCGCTTCTGCCGGAAGTTCCGCTTGCTCATATTGAACGAGCCGGCAGCGAACGCTGGCTGGTAGTCAAGACCTCGCCGATCGATGCCTGGGAAACCATGCGGAAATTCTGGATCGACATCGGCTTCGTCCTTGCCGAAGAAAAACCGATGCTCGGCATCATGGAAACTGACTGGGCAGAAAACCGCGCCGAAATCCCGCAGGATATTATACGTAGCACCCTCGGCAAATATCTCGACTTTTTCTACACGACCTACAGGCGCGACAAATTCCGCTCCCGCATCGAAAAAGGCAAGGAGCCGGACACGGTCGAAATCTATTTGTCACATCGCCGAATGGAGCAAGTGCCGACCACCAAGATAGAAGGCACTTCGCCGGCCGCGTTTGCTTGGGCGTTGATGCCGCCCAACCCCGAACTGGAAGCGGAGATGCTGATCCGCATCATGGCGCGTTTCGGGGCAACCGAAGAACAAGCCAGAACCATCGTCGCGCAAGGCGGCGACGATCCGCAACGCGCCCACCTGCTCAAAGAGGGCGGAGAAGCGAAGCTGATGCTGGCCGATGACTTCGACCGGGCATGGCGGCGCGTCGGTCTGGCGCTCGACCGAACCGGCTTCACCGTCACCGACCGCGACCGCGCACAAGGCATCTATTACGTGCGCTATGCCGACCCCGCCCTCATCGCCAAAGCCGATTCCGACGGCTGGTTTTCCAAGCTGGCGTTCTGGCGCAGCAAAGAAGGCGTGCGTCCCGAAAATTATCAAGTGCATATTGCAGCCAGCGGCGAACAAAGCGCTGTCACCATTATCGGAGATGTCGGCGTCGCGGTTCAGCCGAACGATGTCGAACAAATCCTGACAGTTTTACAGGAGCAGTTGAAATAATCGTCGCACGTTTTTCAGGAACAAACAACGCGATGCGCTTTGCTTCGTTAGGCTCCGGCAGCAAAGGCAATGCCCTGCTCGTCGAAGCGGGCGGCACGCGCCTGATGATTGATTGCGGATTCGGCTTGCGCGATACTGTGCGTCGCTTGCAGCGCCTCAACATCGAACCAGAAACGATTGACGCCGTTTTTATCACCCACGAACATACCGATCACGTTGGAGGCGTTGTCATGTTCGCCGGGAAATTCCAAATTCCGGTGTGGATGAGTTACGGCACCTCCACATCGCTGAATGGCAAACTCGACAAACTCGAACATCTGCACACCTTCGACAGCCACGCGACGCTCGATCTCGGTGGACTGCAAGTGCAGGTGTTGCCCGTGCCGCACGATGCGCGCGAACCGGTGCAATTCATCGTCAGCAACGGCGCTCATCGTCTGGCGATGCTCACCGATATCGGTTCCTCGACCACGCACATCGAAGCACAGATCAGCGGCTGCGACGCGCTGGTGCTTGAATGCAACCACGACCTCGACTTGCTGTACAACAACAACTCCTACCCATACCCGCTCAAACAACGGATCAGCGGTCGCCTCGGCCATTTGCATAACGAAGCCGCCGCCGAGTTACTGAAAGCGATCGACCATTCGCATCTCCGGCATGTCATCGCGGCGCATTTATCGCAGCATAACAACCATCCAGATAAAGCGCGCGCCGCGCTGGCGCAAGCTCTGGGTTGCGCATCCGACTGGATCGGTGTTGCCGATCAGGACGATGGATTCGGTTGGCGCAGCTTGTAATGAATTGCGTAAACTAACGTCTGATCCCTGCTATTATTATCATTTTCCGGTTTACGAAAGAGGCGCATCATGATGAAAGGCAAAGAACTCTATCGCGGTAAAGCCAAGACCGTTTACGCCACCGACGATCCCAACTGGGTCATCATGCACTACCGCGATGACGTTTCCGCCTTCGACGGCGCCAAGCTCGCGCAGCTCGACAAGAAGGGCGAAACCAACAACAAAATCAACGCCTTCATCATGGGCAAACTTGAAGAAGCCGGTATCAAAACCCATTTCGGCAAACTGCTGAATGAGCGCGAATCGCTGGTGCGTGCGATGAAAATGCTGCCGGTCGAATGCGTTGTGCGTAACGTCTGTGCTGGTTCGATGAGCAAGCGCCTCGGCATTGAAGAAGGCACCCGTTTATCGGAGCCGGTCTTCGAATATTTCTATAAAAGTGACGCGCTGCATGACCCGATGATCAATGACGATCATATCCGCGTACTGGGCTGGGCCAGCGAGGATGACGTTCAGCGGATGCGGATTCTGACCCGCCGCGTCAACAAAATCCTGCAACCGCTGTTCGCCAGCGCCGACATTGACCTCGTTGACTACAAGCTCGAATTCGGACGTGCTATCGACGACCCCGAAGGGCCGCTGCTTCTGGGCGACGAATTCACCCCCGACGGTTGCCGTCTTTGGGACGCCAAAACCGGCGAAAAAATGGATAAAGACCGCTTCCGCCGCGATCTCGGCGAAGTTATCGAACATTACCGCGAAGTAGCAACGCGAATCGGCGTATCTCTCTGAGCCTGAATTGTTATCGCATTGAAAACGAGGGGCTTTAGCCCCTTGTTTTATTTGACCATACATTAGAAAACGATTTCTAATGGCTGCCAATAGATTCCCCCGGCTAAAGCCGTGGCGCTCTGTCTACGACCGCATAGAGTCGTGAATTCGCACACCGCGCCTTCGCGTGAAATCTAACCGGCGGGGTTCATTACGCTCCCCCTCCCCCGATCTACCCCCTACGAGATACGATTCCTGTCAGCAAGACCACAAACTTGCTATGATGACACTTTGTCGATCTCCGATTGCTCACGCCGCCCATGCGCACCAACGCCCCTATTGCCGCCCATCCGGTTGCCCGCTGGCTGATTTTGATCATCCTTGCGGTGGGCGTGTATTTCTTCCACAGCTTTCTGGTGCCGATTCTGGCAGCGTTGATCATCGTTTTTGCGTCCTGGCCGCTGTATAAAAAACTGGTGGTGTGTTGCCGCGAAAAAACCTGGCTATCCGCCAGCATTGCCACGACCCTGGTGTTTTTGCTTATCGTCGTGCCGCTGGTCGCTCTGGCGATTTATATTACCCGTGAGGTTCAGCATGGGGTCACCTGGCTGGTCTTCGTCAACCGCCACGGCGCCGAGGCGCCTGTCTGGGTGACGCAACTGCCCGGTGTCGGGTCTTTTCTGACGGAATGGTGGAACGAAACGCTGAACCATCCGCACGCTATCAGCGACTTGACGCAGTTGGTCGGCCTGGGACAGCTCGCCAATATTTCCAGAGTGGTCATCACGTTCGGCGGTCAGTTGTTTTCGGTTTTGCTAGCGCTGGTGTTTATGTTAATCACGTTGTTTATCGTTTACAAGGACGGGCATCTGCTCGCGCAACAACTCGACAAAGTCGGTGAACGCATTTTGCCGAAACGCTGGTTCCGCGTTTCGCGTGTTGCGCCGACGATGGTCAGCTCCACCGTCACTGGCATGACGATCATCGCTATCGGTGAGGGCATTGTTTTCGGAATCGCTTATTGGATTTTCGGCGCACCAGCACCGCTGACGCTCGGCGTCCTTACAGGTTTCATGGCGTTGATCCCGGGCGGCGCACCCACTTCGATGACGCTGGTGTCACTCTATCTGCTCGGCAGCGGTCATCCGTTGGCCGGGTTGGGGCTGTTCACATGGGGCGCGATTCAACTGTTCGTTGTCGATAAAACCATTCGCCCGCGACTTGTCGGCGGCCCGGCCAAACTGCCGTTTTTGCCGACTTTGTTCGGTCTGGTCGGCGGCGTCAAGACAATGGGGCTGGTCGGCCTGTTCATCGGGCCGGTGGTCATGGCGTTGCTGGTCGCGATCTGGCGCGAATGGTTGACCGAGGAAGACGAAGCAGACGAAGCGCCCGCAAGCTCCTGAGAACGCTTCCCGTTTTTTAAGGCGCTCCCGACAACACCGCCATCACCGGCGCGTGGTCCGACGGTTTTTCCCCTTTGCGCTCATCGCGGTCAATGGTGCTGGCGACACACTGAGATCGTAGCGCTTCGGAAATCAGCACATGGTCGATGCGCAGGCCACGGTTTTTAGCAAATCCCAGTTGCCGATAATCCCACCAGCTAAACGTATTCGGCGGCTGTTCAAACAAACGAAAGCTATCGACAAGCCCCAACGAAAGAAACGAGCGAAAGGCGGCGCGTTCTTCGTCGGAACACAGGATTTGGCCGCGCCATGCGTCGGGATCGTACACATCGCGATCCTCCGGCACGATATTGAAATCGCCAGCGACAATGAGCTTGGGGTGCTGCATCAACGTCTCTTGTAAATAACGCCTCAAATAACGGCACCACTGCATTTTGTATTCGTACTTTTCACTGCCTATCGACTGGCCGTTCGGCACGTAAACACAAACCACCCTGATTCCCGCCACGGTTGCCGCAATCACCCGCGCTTGCGGATCGTTGTAATCTTCAACCCCGCAACAAACCTCCGTCATCGGCATTCCCTGACGTGCCAGAATCGCTACGCCGTTGTAGGTTTTTTGCCCGTAAAAACAGCTTTGATAACCGGCTTCACGCAGAGCGTCTTGCGGAAAACGGACGTCCTCGCATTTGGTTTCCTGCAAACACACGATGTCCGGCGTCTGCTTTTTCAGCCAGCCCAGCAAACGCGGCAGGCGCACGTTCAGCGAATTGACGTTCCAGGCGGCAAGCTTCATGATTTTTTGTTGTCACCTCACTGAAAACAAGATCACCAGATTTTCTTTGGCATTAAGAAACACAAAGGCGGTTCGCCGCCGCCTTTGATGTTTGCTAAATCCGTGCTCAAGTTCTCGGGATGTCAGAAGACGTCGGCAGGACAGGCGGTGGTGGCGCGGAGCCAGGCACCGGCTCCGGTGTTGATGACGGTGGCGGCGCAGCCGTGTGTTTCACCGAGGTTTTCACGCCGGCATCTTTGGCATAGCCGCCCCGATCGAGCAATTGCTCCCAAGCGGTTTCGTTGAATCCTTTGGAGATGTCCGTCCCCACCTGCAACACCGGCACTTGAAGTCCGCCGGTCAGTTTCTTCAGTTTTTCAATCCCGTCATCGCTCTGCGTATCGACGAAGGCATAGGGAATGCCGCGCTTTTGCAGCAAGGCTTCGGCATCTTCGCATAACACCCCGCACGGAAACGCGTACAGCGTTACCGGAAAGCGCTCCATGGCCTGCCGCGTGCCCGCCGAAATCTTGTCGGTTTCAACGAAGTTGCCTCCGGCACGCTTGATCTGCGACTCTTTGGCGGAAGGCGGCGGCGGCCTGTCGGTATAAACGACGCGACCATCAGCATCGACATAGCGGTAAAGGGTTCCCTGAGCAAGCACATTGAACGCCAGCGCCAGCATCATGGCCGCCGTAATGGCACGACCCAGAAACGAGAAGAACGACGAAGAGAAAGCAGACATGATCAAACCTCCTTAGCAACCTCAGCCTCTATGATGCCATTATGCCGCAAAAATGCGTCCATTTGGGGGGAGCGTCCACGGAACGCAATGAACGACTGTAGCGCATTTCGCACACTGCCGCGCCCGAGGATTTCGTCGCGCAACCGGCGACCAACCTCCGCCGAAAGCACGCCCGCCTCCTCAAACAGGCTGTAGGCGTCCGATGACAGCACTTCCGCCCACAAATAGCTGTAATACCCGGCCGCATAGCCCCCCGCGAAAATATGCCCGAAGCTGTTCTCAAAACGATCATAGTCCGCGTAAGGCATCACCGAGATTTCGCCGCGCACGCTGTTCAACACAGCACGCACATCAGGCACTTGCGGCATCGCGTGCAGCCGCATGTCGAACAACCCGAATTCAATCTGCCGAAGCAATTTCAACCCTGCCTGAAAATGACGCGCCGCCAGCATTTTGTCGAACAACGCCCGTGGTAATAGCGCTCCCGTTTCGACATGCCCGCTCATCGCCTCGACCACTTCCCGCTCCCAGCAGAAATTTTCCATCAACTGACTGGGCAATTCCACCGCGTCCCATTCGACGCCTTCAAGACCGGACACACCCGGCGTCGGTTCGCGCGTCAGCAATTGATGCAAGCCGTGACCAAACTCATGAAACAGCGTCAACACATCATCGTGGGTGAATGTCGCCGGTTTGCCATCTACCGGCGCCGGAAAATTGCACGTCAAATACACGACCGGCTTTTGTACCCCGTTGCACGTTACCCGCAACGGCAACGCGCTGTTCATCCAAGCGCCGCCCTGTTTTTTCTCACGCGCATAAAGATCGAGATAAAACCGCCCAACCATCTCACCGCTTGTTTCATCGCACAGTTCGAAATGCCGGACATCGGGATGCCATGTTTGCGCTGGCGTAACGTGAGCCGTCAGGCCGTACAACGCCTCAATGACCCGAAACAAGCCGCCCAATACCTTTTCTTCCGGAAAATAGGTGCGTACCTCCTGATCAGAAAACGCATAATCGCGCTGCTTCATTTTCTCCGAAGCAAACGCCACATCCCACGGCTTTAATTCATCCAGGCCAAGCGTTTCTTCGGCGAACGTTTTCAGCGTCGCCAGATCGCGCTCGGCGAAGGGCCGCACCCGCTTTGCCAAATCGACGAGAAACGCTAACACTTCATCAACGTTGCCCGCCATTTTCGGCACCAGAGAAACAGCGCCATAATGCGGATAGCCAAGCAACGCCGCTTGTTCAGCCCGCAAAGCCAGCAAGCAGCGAATCAGCGCCGCGTTATCGTGCGCCGGATCGGCACCCAGTTCGGAGGCGCGTGTCGCATAAGCGCGATGCAGCGCCGCCCGCAATGGCCGGTGTTCAGCGTATTGCATCACAGGCCGGTAGCACGGCGCCAGCAACGTCAACCGCCAACCTGTTTGTTGGTTCTTTTCCGCTTGCACACGCGCCTCAGAAATCACATCCGGCGGAAGACCTGCAAGCTCTTTTTCATCGGTCACAAGAAGTGAAAAATCCTGCGTGGCGTCAAGCACATGATCATCGAAAGTGGCCGACAACTGCGCTTTCTCCTCTTGCAACGCTTTGAAGCGTGCGCGTTGCGGCTCCGGCAAATCAACCCCGCCCAAGCGAAAATCGCGCAGCGCGTTGTCGATTGCTTTCTGTTGCGCTTCCGTAAGCGTTGCGAACAACGATTCTTCGCGCAAAGCGCGGTACCGCGCAAACAACCGCGCATCCTGCGACACGTCGCTATAAAACGCCGTCAACAACGGCAAGCCGGTATTGTAGGCATCGCGCAATTCTGGCGTGCTGACAACAGCGTTCAAGTGCGACACGACGCCCCACATATGTTCGAGACGGTCAAGCGATTCCGAGAGCGACGCCGCCAGATTCTCCCAGGTCGGCGGCTCGTTGCAAGCAACGACGCATTCGACCGTGTCACGCGCTTCTTGCAAGCGTTGCGCCAATGCTGGCGCAACATGTTCGGGGCGAATATCGGAAAAACAGGGAAGACCCGATGAAACCAGTAAAGGATTGTTCATGGCGCATCAACAAATAGTTTTATGTAATCAAAGATGGCCTCGCTACGCGCTGCCATTCACTTCACGTTTTCCCGGAAACGAGAATCCAGTGCCGCCAGTTCTTCCGGTGTGCCCACATTGAACCACAGCCCGTCGTAACGTTCGCCGGAAACGATTCCCTGTGCCATCCATTTCAGAAAAAGCGGCGCCAACTTCTGCGGCACATCAGGATCAACGTCCGAAAACAACCGCGTGTGATAGACCCCTATATTGCCGAACGTGAACCGTTCGCCAGAATCGCCCAACATGCCGCGCTCGTTCAACGCGAAATCTCCCTGGGAGCGATACGGCGGATTGGGCACCATCACCAAATGCGCACATGCCGCGTCCCTTCCTTCACGCATGGTTTCGATGCGTGGCAAAAGCGCCCGATAATCGTAAGCCGTCCAGACATCGGCACTGACGACCAGCACCGGCCCTGGCTCAAGCAACGGCAGCGCACGCGCAATGCCGCCCGCTGTTTCCAACACCGGATTTTCCCGCGAATAAAAAAGGCGAACCCCCCATGCCGCGCCATCCCCGAGCGCCGCCTCGATCTGTGCGCTTTTCCAGGCGACATTGACTACCACTTCGCAAAAACCAGCACGCGCCAGCGCTTCGATCTGCCAGACGATCAAAGGTTTACCTCCCGCCAACAACATCGGCTTTGGCGTGTGGTCCGTCAATGGACGCATCCGCTCTCCGCGACCGGCCGCCAGTATCATGGCGCGTGCTTTCATTCTCGCCCCCTTTCAAGCCCGTCAAGAAAATGCAACAGCGGCGTTAATTCGATATAACGCGCACAAGCGTGCCGCAAATAGCCCAGTACACGCGGTATATCGGCAAGATAGGCGTCTTTACCATCTCGATGCCACAAACGCGCAAAAATCCCGACGACTTTCAGATGCCTCTGCACACCCATCCATTCGAAGTCGCGCCAAAAATCATCGAATCGCGCCGCCACCGGCAAACCGGCAGCGCGAGCGCGTTCCCAATAGCGGATCGCCCAATCGAGTTGCTGCTCTTCGTCCCACGCCACATACGCATCGCGCAACAGCGATACGAGATCGTAGGTGATCGGCCCGACGACCGCATCCTGAAAGTCGAGTACGCCGGGACGGTTTTCCGCCACGTCCATCAAATTGCGAACGTGGTAATCACGATGCACAAACACCTGCGGTTGCGCCCGCGCTGCGGCGATCAGCAATGCAAACGTGCGCTCCAGCATCGCTCGTTCTGTATCGCGCAATTCGTGGCCACAATGTTTTTCAACAAACCAGTCGGAAAAAAGATTGAGTTCACGACGCAGCAACGCCTCATCGTAAGCAGGCAACGCCTGCGTTTCGGTGCCGCGCTGCCATGCCACCAGCGCCGCGATCGCATCCAGATACAGCACCCTCGCCTCAGCGCCTCGTTCCAGCGCGGTCTGGTAAGTGGTATCGCCCAAATCGTCGAGCAGCAAAAATCCTTGCGCCAAATCCTGCGCGTAAACCTTCGGCGCATTGACGCCGCAGCCGCGCAACAAATCGGCAACTTTGACGAACGGGCGGCAATCTTCTTTGTCCGGCGGAGCGTTCATCACAATCAGCGAAGATTTCCCCGCATATGGCGTCGGCGGCGACGCCTGAAATACGACGCGGGAATAGCAGCGAAAACTGGCGTCTTCCGAAGCAGGCGCCATGATGTAAGTCGCGCCGCCGAACTGCGCATCCAGCCAGGCAGTCAGCGCCGCCTTGCGAGAAAAATCAGTAGCAAGAGGTGATTTCGGCATAAAAAATCAAAAAACGGTTCACGAGGGTGACGGATTCGGGGTGTCTGATCCCTATTTCCTGATTCCTGATTCCTGATAAGAGCATCGGTCGGCTAGAATAACGCATTTTCACCCAAGTGTCGGCGTCGATCTTCATGTCATTGCGACAAGCATTACAGCAGGCAGTTCAACGGACAATCCAGCAAACGCTTTCCCTCGCGGCAAGTGCCGGGTTGTTGCTCGGACTGTCGGCGTCCGCTGTACTGGCGCAACCCACCGACGCTGAGACGACCTCTCCTTCCGCGCTCAAGCTGCGCGATGCGCGCGAACTATCGTCGTTTGAAATCACAACGCAGCAAGAACAGCAACCGGGACAGCTCAATTTACGCGCCTTCTCGCACGAAAAAGGCGAACAAGGCGCGGTTTTCCTTCGCGCCGATCGCACCGAAGGCACACACCGTCAAATCGAAGCCATCGGCCATGTCGAATTACGCGCACATCGGGAAACCGTGCTCGCCGATTGGATGCGCTACGATCAAGATACCGACACGCTGCACGCTCGCGGCAACGTGGTAGTGCGTCGCTACGGCAGTTGGGTCACCGGCCCGGAGATCGATTACGCGCGCGATACGTCAACCGGAACGTTGCAATCGCCGTCGTTTTACGTTGATGAAGTCGGCGGTCGCGGCGATGCGCGAACGCTGACCTTCGACGGCCCCGACAGTTACACGTTGAGCGACAGCCGTTTCACTACTTGCCAAGCTCCGCGCAACGACTGGTTTCTATACGCCAGCACAATGAAAATCGACACTCAACGTTCGGTCGGCACCGCTTACAATGCGTCGGTTCGATTCATGAACGTACCGCTTTTTTATTCGCCCTGGCTGGAATTTCCGTTGAACAATAATCGCCAGTCCGGTTTTCTGACGCCGACGCTTGGGTCGTCGAACGCCCGCGGTTTCGAACTGACAACGCCTTATTATCTCAACCTTGCGCCCAATTACGACGCGACGCTGGCACCCCGCCTGATGACTCGTCGTGGACTGCAACTGAACAGTCAGTTCCGTTATCTGTTCGACGGCGCACGAGCGATGCGCGGCGAATTCGACGGCGAATACCTGCCGGGCGACCGCGAAGCCGGACGTTCGCGTTATCTGATGTCGTGGAAGCATCAGCAAGGTTTGCTGCCGTGGATGAATGCTTACGTTGACGCAACCAAAGTATCCGACAACAATTACTTTGCCGATCTCGCCGATCGCTTGTCCGTCACTTCGCAAACCACGCTACCGCGCGAGGCTGGACTCCGAATGTGGCGGGGCCCTTTTTCCGTATTGACGCGCGTGCAGAATTTCCAGACGCTGCAAGACGACAAAGTGTACATCCAGCCACCGTACAACCGCTCGCCACAAATGCTGGTGACCATGAGCGATTGGATGACGCCGAGTTTGCGCCCTTTCGACCTCAGTCTTTCAGGATCGTCCGAATACACCCGTTTCCGCCATACCAATCTGACGCAAGGGCAGCGTTTCGTGATCCAGCCGACGCTCGCCTGGAAAAAACAAGAATTGGGATGGTTCGCCACCGCCCGCGCCAGCATTCAGCAACGCAACTACTGGCTTGATCCCAGTGCTTCCGCGCCCACGACCGACAAAACGCTGGGCGTCAACATCCCGGTCATGAGCCTTGATGGCGGCCTGATTTTCGAGCGCGAAAGTTCGCTCTTTAGCTCTCGCTATGTACAAACACTGGAGCCGCGCCTCTTTTACGTTCACGTTCCCTACCGCAACCAAAACAACCTGCCGGTATTCGACACCACGATTGACGACTTCAATTTCCCCCAGTTGTTCAGCGAAAACCGTTACATCGGTTCCGACCGCTTCGGCGACGCCAACCAACTGACGGCGGCGCTCACCTCGCGCATCCTGTCCGACAACGGCGCCGAAATTTTGCGCGTGATGGCCGGTCAACGTTTTTACTTCGCCGACCAGCGCGTCACTCTGCCCGGTGAAGCGCCGCGCTCGGCAGGCAGTTCCGACTTTTTGCTGGGCGCAGAAGCGCAGTTGTCACGCGCCCTGTCGACATCAATGCTCACCCAATACAATTTCGACACCTCCCGAGCCGAACGCTTTAATGCCAGCGTCCGCTGGATGCCAGCGCCGGGGAAAGCGCTGTCCGGAACCTGGCGTTACACGCGGCAATATCAAGACCCGGAAAAAGGTCTGACCGAAGTAAAGCAATTCGATATTGCCGCGCAGTGGCCGCTGTCGTTCCGCTGGAGCGCAGTAGGCCGCTTCAATTATTCGCTCGCCGATCCAAAAAAAGTATTGGAAGCCATCGGCGGGGTCGAATACAATGCCGGTTGCTGGGTTATCCGCGCCGCCATTCACCGACTGGCCACGACCGTAGAGAAGACCAATACCTCTTTCTTCCTGCAACTGGAGCTAGGCGGCCTTGGGCGCATCGGGCCATCGCCGCTTGAAGTGCTGCGCCGCAGCGTCCCCGGTTACACCATCTCCGGCGACCCGGCGCGACGCGATACCGCCCCCGGCTACACGACTTACCCTGAATTTTGAGGTTTTCCCATGAAACAACACAGCGCGATTCTTTCTCTTTCATTCATAGCCATGTTCGCGGCTTCCGTCGGCGCCTTGCTACCCAGTAGCCACGCCTTCGCTCAGGCAACCGTCGCCAAACCTGTGATGCTCGACCGCATCGTGCTAACCGTCAACGAAGAAGCCATCACCCGGCACGACATCAATGTACAGAAAAGCTCCATCCTGAAACGGATGCAAGCCGCCAACGTCACCCCGCCCCCCGACAGCGAAATCGAACACCAAATCATCGAGCGATTGATCACCGAAAAAGCACTGATGCAATTTGCCAAAGAAACGGGGATTCGCACCGACGACACGATGATCGACCGCGCGATCGCTCGCGTCGCTCAGGAAAACAATTTGACCCTCGAAGAATTGCGGGCGGCGCTGGCGCAAGAAAACATCCCGTTCCCGCTGTACCGCGAAGAACTGCGCAAACAAATCACCCTGCAACGGTTGCGCGAGCGCGACGTTGACAGAGACATCATCGTTACCGATGTCGAAGTCGGCGCTTACCTCAAACTGGTCAACGCCCAGGTCGGCGGTGAAACCGAATACCTGATCTCGCATATCCTCATCGTCGTCCCCGATCAGGCAACCCCCGACCTCATCAACGAGCGCCAGGCGCGTGCCGAAGACATCCTCAAGAAACTGCGCGACGGCACCGATTTCGCGCAAACCGCCGTCGCCATGTCGGACGCCTCCGACGCCCTGACCGGTGGCTCGCTCGGCTGGCGAACACCGGCACGCTTGCCGACGCTATTCGCCGAAGCCGTACACACCATGAAAAACGATCAAATCTCAGACATCCTGCGCAGCCCGGCCGGTTTTCACATCCTGAAATTACACGATTCGCGCAGCCGCAACGAACCGAAAGTCGTCGAGCAAACCCACGCCCGTCACATTCTGGCGCGTGTCTCCGAAACCGCCTCCGAAGAAGACGCCAAACAAAAAATCGAACGCGCCGCACAACGAATCGAAGCAGGTGAGCCATTCGAAACCGTCGCACGATTAATGTCCGAAGACGCCTCCAGCTCACGCGGTGGCGATCTGGGCTGGGTCAATCCCGGCGATACCGTACCCGATTTCGAGCGGGCGATGGCCACGCTAAAACCGGGACAGAAATCGGAACCCTTCCGCACACCGTTCGGTTGGCACCTGATTGAAGTGGTCGAACGCCGTCAACAAGATGTCACCGAAGAATACCAGCACGAACAAGCGCGTCAGGCACTGCGGCAACGCAAGAGCGACGAAGCCTTTGAAGATTTCCTGCGGCAAACGCGCGATCGCGCCTATGTGGAGTACAAAACCGGGGAGCGGTGATTTACAGGGATCAGAAGTCAGAAATCGAAAACCGGAAAAGCATCTTCACGCGAAAGCGCGAAGATTCCAAACCCCTCCCGCAGCGAGCGAGGGGTGTGCCGTGCATTTCTAACGCACGCCCCCATCCCAACTTCCTTCCCCGCAAGCGGGGGAAGGAGCTTTTCTTCTTCGCGGCTTCGTGCCTTCGTGTGAGCTGCGATCTGACCCCTGATTCTTAGCCCCTGACCTCTGCCCCCTAACCTCTGATCCCCGGTACCGGAACCGCCTCGTGTCCGGCGATGACAAAATGGTCGAGGACGTGAACGTCGATCAGTGCCAGCGCCTCAGCCAGCCGACGGGTCAGCACCAGGTCGGCGGCTGACGGTTCGGCGTGACCGGACGGGTGGTTGTGCGCGAAAATCACGGCGGCGGCGTTGTGTGTGAGCGCTCGCTTAACAACTTCGCGTGGATAAACCTGGGCTTCGGCCAAGGTGCCTCGGAACAACTCTTCGCTGACGAGCAACCGTTTCTGATTGTCGAGCCACAGGGCGTGGAAGGATTCGTACGCCAGTCCGGCCAGCGACAGGATCAGGAATTCGCGGACTTGTTCGGGGCGATTGAAGGCGTCGCGCTCGGTAAGGGTTTCGCGCAGCAGTCGGCGGGCGAGTTCAATACCGGCCATCACTTGCGCCCGTTTGGCTGTGCCGAGTCCGACGATGGTTCGCCACTCCTGGTCGGGGGCGTTGAGAAGGCCACGAATGCCACCGAGTTTGACGAGGATGTCTCGCGCCAGATCGACAGCATTTTTGCCGCGCACGCCGGTACGCAGCAGAATCGCCAGCAGTTCGGCGTCGGACAGCGCCTCCGCCCCCAGCGCGGCAAGGCGTTCGCGGGGGCGTTCCTGCTCAGGCCAGTGCGAAATAGAACAATGCGAAGCAGACATCGGTTTCTCTCTGAAAGAGCGGTTTTGCAGTGTAAACTGGAACGTTGGAAAATGCCAATCGGGAAAGCCTGATTGGAAGCAAACCCCGTCCGCCCCCGACCAAAAACATTTCGGGGACAAGCTCTTCGGCGGCACCCCTTTCAAAAGGGGCGAGGCAGAGACAAGACGGAAGAGGGTCACTATTTATAGGAACGACCATAACAAATGGCTGAACAAAATAAAGTTGCACAACCACGGATCGTACTCGGCATCACCGGCAGCGTGGCCGCTTACAAGGCAGCGGAATTGGCGCGGCTGTGGGTAAAGGCGGGAATCACAGTGGATGTGGTGATGACGGCGGCGGCGTGTCGCTTCATCGCGCCACTGACTTTGCAAGCGTTGTCGGGGAGGCCGGTGTGGACGGAGATGTGGCAGGGAGCGCAGGACGGCATACAGCATGTCGCGCTGTCGCGTGGCGCACAGGCGATTGTAGTGGCTCCGGCCACCGCCGATTTTCTGGCGCGCACCGCGCAGGGTCGCGCCGATGATGTGTTGTCAACGCTGTGTTTGGCGCGTGAGTGTCCCATGTTTGTCGCTCCGGCGATGAACGTGCAGATGTGGACGCATCCGGCGACGCAGCGCAATGTGGCGCGTCTGCGCACCGACGGCGTGAATGTGCTGGGGCCGAACGCTGGCGAATTGGCCTGCGGCGAAATCGGCGAAGGTCGAATGTTGCCGCCGGAGGAAATCGTTGCGGCAGTGTCGGCACATTTTGCCGAGGACACCGCAGTCGGCAAAATGCTCGCAGGTCGTCGCGTGATGTTGACGGCAGGGCCGACGTTCGAAGCGATTGATCCGGTGCGCGGTTTGACCAACCGCAGTTCCGGCAAGATGGGATTTGCGCTGGCACGGGCTGCGGCGCAAGCAGGTGCCGAAGTGACGCTCATCGCGGGACCGGTCGCGTTGCCAACACCATCGGGCGTGACGCGCATAGATGTGGTTAATGCGCAAGAAATGGCCGATGCCGTGTTCGCGCACGTTGCCCGCGTCGATATTTTCATCGGCGTTGCGGCGGTGGCCGACTATGCGCCTGCCGCGCCTGCCGAGCAAAAAATCAAAAAAGAAACGAGCGAAACATTGACGCTGACGCTGCGCCCCACGATCGATATTCTGGCAGAACTGGCGCAGCGAGCGCCGCAGGTTTTCCGCGTCGGATTCGCCGCCGAGACACAGAACTTCGCACAAGACATCGCCACGCTAGGCGAGGCCAAACGCCAACGTAAAAACTTACCGCTGTTGATCGTCAACCGTGCGCAAGATGCCATCAACGCCGACGACAACGAAGTGATTCTGCTTGACGATAACGGCGCACACCCGCTGCCGCGTATGGACAAGTCGCTGCTGGCGCGACGGTTGATTAAAGAAATCGCGCAGCGTTTGCGCCAAAAAAATTAACTACAAACTCCCCTCTCCCGCTTGCGGAAGAGGGTGGAAGAGGGGAAAACGGGAATAAATCAGTTTTCCTTAGCTATAATGTTCTATAGCTTTGCATTCTGTTTCGTTTTCAAACACGGAGATTTATCATGCCTTTCGATGTTTTTTCAAATTCCTGGCAATCGTTTTTGTTGCGCGGTTTCCTTGCCATTGCGTTTGGCGCCGTGGCGCTGCTGCTCCCCAACACGATGCTGACGACGCTGGTGCTGATCTTCGGCGCATTTGTGATGGTCGATGGTTTTATCACGATCGCTTCGGCGTTGAAAACGCAGGACGAAAACTCGCATTGGTGGGTGTCGCTGCTGGAAGGCGCTCTCGGTGTGCTTGTGGGCGGGTTCGCGCTTTTTGCACCGGCCTTCACCAGCGTAGCACTTATCCTTACCATCGGCGTGTGGGCGGTCGCGGCTGGCATGTTGCGGTTGTTCGTCGGAGTCAAAATGCGACGAGCGGTGCGCGACGTTCTAGGAATGTATCTGAACAGTCTCGCTTACATCGTATTCGGCGCACTGCTGCTGACCGCGCCTATCATCGGCGCGGTGGCAATCATGTGGTGCCTCGGCATGTGGGCGATTTTCGCCGGAATCGCGCTGGTGTATTTCGCGTTCCGATTGCGGGGGAAGTGAAAATCGGGAGGGCTTGAAACTCTCTCAGGAAATCCAGAAAAACCTGTTTCACGCGAAGGTGCGAAGGCGCAAAATCCCCTCCTTCAAGAGCCTGCCCCCGAAGAAATTTTGATCGGGGGCTGGGGTAGAGATGGAGTTATCAAGATTCAAACGTCAGAGCTCAGGAATCAGGCGCCGGAAATGTGTCATTGCGAGCGAAGCGAAGCAATCCAGGAAGATATTTGCTATTTTTGTGCTCTTTTCGGTTAAAGAAAAATGAAACTAAAAGTCGAACTCAAAATTCTCGATGCGCGGATGCGTGCGCATGTGCCAACAACGGCGACCGCCGGTTCTGCCGGTGTCGATTTACGCGCCTGCCTCGACGCGCCATTAACGTTATCGCCGGGATCAACGCACCTGATCTCGACCGGCCTGTCGTTGCACATCGGCGATCCCCGCTACGCAGCGATGATTCTGCCGCGCTCGGGGTTGGGGCACAAACACGGCATCGTGCTCGGCAATCTGGTCGGCCTGATCGACGCCGATTATCAGGGGCCGTTGATGGTAAGTTGCTGGAACCGCAGCGATACCGCGTTCACCCTGCAACCGCTCGACCGGCTGGCGCAACTCATCATCGTTCCGGTGCTGCAACCCGAATTCGTTGTTGTTGAAACATTCGAAGAAAGCGTGCGCGGTGAGGGCGGGTTTGGCAGCAGCGGGCGGTGAAGTCTATCTTTTCAGCCGCGACGCGGAAGCGTAAAATGGACAAAATGCTGAACAGTCAAAAAATAGAAACCGGGATTGCAAAACTGATCGCGGAAACCTCGAAGATCAACCAAGAGGTGCGCTGGTATCCGCTGATCGGCATCATTGCGATGGTTGGTGCCGGGATCGCGGCAGCTAAACTATTCATGTGAAAACGTCCGGCGGCCAGAAATGGTCGCCATCTGCGTCAGGACAGGAAACAAATCGTGCTCACTTTAGAGCACTATTTTGAAAGCAGTAAATGCCGACGAAGACAGCGTACGTCAAGTGAAGGCTTGACATGAACGCAGCGTGATGCGCCGAAGAAACAGTCGCTGTGTCGAGGTAAAGACGAATCGTTGTAGTCAAACAATTTCATGGACAACCTCCATCATCGACGAGGAACCTCCTTCGTCATGTCACAAATGACGTAGAAAAATAAACGAAAGAGGGCGCTCGGACATAAAAGAAAAGGCTCAGCGGCTTATTGAGGATTAGTCGCTTCCTGCCGCGCTTTCTTCTACTTCCTCTCCCACATCTCCGGCCTTGCCTTCTCCAATCACTTTGACGCTGCGGTTGCATTCGCTTCGCGGATAAACTTACGGAAGTCCGCGCCATGTTTCTTGTCGAGCTTGAATGTGTCGTCGCATATCTTGACACTGGCGGTGTCGATGTTTGCCGAAAGGCGCTTGATGTCGCCAAGCGTCACGTCGTCAAGGTGCAGCATTTCGACGTTTTTATATTTGATCTCGTGCTCTTGAATCGGGAGCTTTTTTCTTTTCTCGCCGACGATGAAAAATGCTTCTTTACACTCAGCGAAACGCGCTTTTTTTGTTTCGAAAAGCAGGTATGTTGCGACATGTGCTTTATCTGGCACTGTCTCGCCCTGAAAAACTCCGACAGAGATTACAAACGTCGGGCTACCTCCTGCGCTGGCCGTTACTGTTGAGAGTAGGCCAACGGCTTGACGCTCAACATCCGCCCACGCTGGCGCAGCAATTAACAGGACGGTGATTGTGAAGGTTAAAAAACGCATCATTTTTTGCATCCCCGCTCGACGAAACGATCAATGGAGTGAACATTGCCGCTGTTGTCAAAGCAAATCGTTGTTCGTGATTGACTATCGTTTGACTCTGGCGAATAGTTCCAGCATTCAAGGCCAATCTGGAAGTTTTTGTTGTCTGGCTCTCTTGGATCGCTGCGCACCTTTTCTCTTGTCGCGCTCTGTCTAAGATACCGTCGGTTTTTGGCTTTATCTTCGCGCTCCTGCGCCTCACACTCTCTGATAATCGGTTCTCGTTTGTAAGCCGTTGCCTCCGGCTCTGATGTCGTTCTGCTTCCGAATGGCTCATGATTGGACATTGGCGACACCTTGTCGTCTCTGATGGTAAGCAAATGGTGGCTTTCATGCTTTGTGTACCACCCGCTTTCTGTCGTGCCGTCCGCGCTGGCGTTTGTTGTGATCGATTCGGGCGCCCCCCATATGGAGTGCACTTGATGCGTTGTCATCCCGACTTGGCCATCATTGCAGTATTTTTTTCAACGCATAAATCTGGTCGAGCGCTTCGCGTGGGGTCAATGCGTCGGGATCAATCGCGTCAACGGCTTTGTACAACTCGGTTTTGTATAACGCGGCACCCGTTTCCGTATCAGCAAGTAAGGGCGCGTCGTGCGTCGGCATCATGCGCGGCGCGAAAAGGTCGCCTTGGCGCGAATCGCGCACGCCCATTTTTTCGAGGCGTGCAAGGAAGTGGCGCGCTTGTTTCAATGTTTCACGCGGCACACCGGCAAGACGCGCGACTTGCAAACCGTAGCTTTGGCTTGCCGGGCCTTCGGCGACACTGTGCAAAAACACGATGCCTTCTTTGTGTTCGACGGCATCGAAATGGATATTGGCGCAGCCGTCGATTTCGGAAGGCAGTGCCGTCAATTCAAAATAATGCGTTGCGAACAAGGTCAACGCGCGATTGTGTTCGGCCAAACGGTGCGCTATTGCCCAGGCCAGCGCCAAGCCATCGAACGTCGATGTGCCGCGACCGATTTCGTCAATCAGCACCAGACTTTTTTCGGTGGCGCGGTTCAGTATGAATGCCGCTTCGGTCATCTCCACCATGAAGGTCGAGCGTCCGCCTGCAAGATCGTCGGATGCGCCGATGCGCGTGAAGATCGCATCAAGTGGCCCGAGTACGGCGCATTGCGCCGGAACGAAAACGCCGCAGTAAGCGAGCAACGCAATGACGGCTGTTTGCCGCATGTAGGTTGATTTGCCGCCCATGTTGGGGCCGGTGACGATCAGCAACCGACGTTCGGAATCCAGCGCAACATCGTTGGGAATGAAGTGGTCGACTTGCTGCTCAACGACGAGATGGCGACCGGCTTCAATCGCAAGTCCGGGCGTTTCGGAAAACTGCGGGCGCACCAGATTCAACGCTTCGGCGCGTTGCGACAGCGTTGACAACACATCGAGCTGCGCAAGGGCAGCGGCCGCCTGTTGCAAAGCAGGCACGGCGGCAGCGAGGGTGTCGATCAATTGCTCGAACAAGCATTTTTCACGCGCCAGCGCACGGTCTTGCGCCGACAGGGCTTTGTCTTCAAACGCTTTGAGTTCCTGCGTGATGTAGCGCTCGGCGTTTTTGAGCGTTTGCCGACGGCGGTAATCGCCAGGAACTTTTCGGCTGTGCGCGTGGGTAACTTCGATGTAGAAGCCATGCACGCGGTTGTATTCAACTTTCAGCGTATTGATGCCGGTGCGTTCGCGTTCACGTCGTTCGAGATCGAGTAAAAAGGAACCGCAATCGCGGTCGATGGAACGCAATTCGTCAAGCTCGGCATCGAAGCCGTCGGCAATCACACCACCATCGCGTAAATTCGTCGCCGGTTCGGCCATGATGGAGCTGGAGATCAAGTCATGCCATTGAGGGTTCACGTCGAGCGTCGCATGGATGTTGACCAGCATCGGCGTTTCAAAGGATGCTATGAGATGGCGAAACGACGGCAACAGGTCCAGCGTATCGCGCAGACCGGAAAGGTCGCGGGGTCGCGCAGATTTCAGCGCGATGCGGGTAGCGATACGCTCAACATCGGAGCAGCGTTTGAACAGTAACGCCGCATCGCGGGTGACTTGCAGTTGTGCCATCAGCGCGGCGGTGGCGTCATGGCGTGCGATGGCTTCATACGGATCACGCAATGGCTGGGTCAACCATACGCGCAACAAACGACTGCCGGCAGCGGTGCGGCAAGTATCGAGTATCGACAATAGTGTCGGGGATGCTTCGCCACTCAGTGTTGCGGTGATTTCGAGACTGCGCCGCGTGGCGTTGTCGAGTTGCAGCGCACGGTGGTGATCTTCGACATAAAGCGCGGTGACGTGCGCCAGCGGCGTTGTTTGCGTCGTGTTCGCGTAAGCGATTAGCGCACCGGCAGCACACACTGCCGTCGGCATGTCGGCAACGCCGAACACATCGAGACTGGCAACATCGAGTTGCTTGAGCAGCGCACGCCGCGCCGATTCGGGATCAAAGTGCCAAGGCTGTAGCAAACGCGGCGGCAACGCATACGCCGGACGCGACGCGGCGTTATCGTCGTCGGCGATCAGCCATTCCGCCGGTTCGATGCGCTCCAGCAAGGTTTCCACTTCGCGCGTCGCCACTTCGGTCAGCGTAAAGCGTCCCGAGGCAAAATTGAGCCAGGCGACACCAGCGCGGTGGCCGTCGATCACGCAAGCCGCCAGCGGGCGATCACGACGTGCGTCGAGCAGGCTGGCGTCGGTCACCGTGCCGGGCGTGACGACGCGCATGATCTTGCGTTCGACCGGCCCTTTGCTGGTAGTAGCGGGATTGCCGATTTGCTCGACAATCACCACCGTTTCGCCGAGTCGCATCAGCCGCGCCAAATATTGTTCGACCGAATGAAACGGCACACCCGCCATCGGAATGGGATGACCCGCCGATTTACCGCGAGTGGTCAGTGTGATGTCGAGCAAACGAGCTGCCCGCTCGGCGTCCTCGAAAAAAAGCTCGTAAAAATCACCCATCCGGTAAAAGACGAGCTTGTCCGGGTGCTCGGCCTTAAAGCCGAGATATTGCGCCATCATGGGAGTGTGCGCCGATAAGTCAACGGCAATGTGCGGCTTTTTCAACGAACGTCTCAATTACAGAAATACAACGATAAGAAAGTATAACCGCTGAGCGAGGCGTCGTCAGCGTTTATAACGCCCATACTGGAACGATGGCGGTCATGCGGTCGATCGCAGAAAATTCCTGTTTTGTGTAGACGATGGCGCCCATGTCGCAGGGCAAGCCGACATTCTCCAAAACCCTGAATGCCTCGGCAAGGTCAACAGGCGGCGATGCGGTTTTCTTGATTTCAATGGGATGCAACACGCCATTGCCACCCCAACCCCGCCTTCGCGTGAGAATGCTTTTCTGATCCCCGATCAATCCAGCCGTTGCGCGGTGAAGTGCACGTCAGGTCGCTCGATCAGGTCTTGCGCGGCGACGAGTTGCAGTTCGTATTCATCGCGCTCGTAGGTCACGCGCAAGGCTTCGTAAACTGCGGCGGTGGTATGTTCAAGCGCGTCCCGCAGTGTTTTGCCGTGCAGCAGGTTGACGAGCAGCAATCCGCTGGTCAAATCGCCGACGCCGACCGGCTGTTTTTTAAAGTCGAAGAACGGGCGGCTGATGTGCCAGGCTTCATGGTGGGCGACAAGCAGCATTTCAAACGCGTTGGGATCGCGGCCAGCCTGCGCCAAATGTTTGACGAGTACGATCCCGGGGCCGCGGTCGAGCAAACTGCGGGCGGCGGCAAGGGCGTCATCGACATTGCGCAACGGATTGTCGAAGCTGCGTCCGACGAGACTGGCGAGTTCCAGAATGTTGGGAGCGATGATGTCGGCGACCGGCAGTGCCTTTTCGATCAGAAATTCTGCAACGCCGGAGGCAACGAGACAACCCTTCTCAGGATGTCCCATCACCGGGTCGCAAAAATACAGCACGTTCGGGTTGGCCGCTTTGATGACGGTTAGCGCCTCGAGGATCGCCTGTCCTTGCGCCGGTGCGCCGAGATAACCGGAGAGCACGGCATCGCAACGCTTGAGCTGGCCGATTTTGTCGAGACCCTTGACGACCTCGACGATTTGTTCCGCCGGCAACACGCTGCCGAAGTATTGTGGATACTGGGTGTGGTTGGAAAACTGCACGGTGTTGAGCGGCCACACTTCGGCGCCCAGACGACGCATCGGAAAAACGGCGGCACTGTTACCGGCGTGCCCATAAACAACATGGGACTGAATGGTCAAAATTCGTTTCATGGCAGAGGTGAATCAGGGTGCAGGATTCAAAAAAAACCGATCCCTGCTATCTGTTACGCTGAAAACGACGAGCCGCAACCGCAGGTCGTGACCGCGTTCGGGTTCTTGATGACGAATTGAGCGCCGGAGATGTCGTCCTTGTAATCGATCTCAGCGCCGACCAGATACTGAAAACTCATTGGGTCGATCAGCAGGGTGACGCCGTTTTTTTCCATCGCGGTGTCGTCTTCGTTGGTCTCTTCATCGAAGGTGAAGCCGTATTGAAAGCCGGAGCAGCCGCCGCCGCTGACGAACACGCGCAGTTTGAGATCGGGATTGCCTTCTTCTTCGATCAACGATTTCACTTTGGCCGCCGCCGCGTCGGTAAAGACCAGCGGCTCAGCCGACATGCCGCTGGAAGAAGCGGAAGCAGGCGCAGAAACAGACATGATGGACTCCTGAAATGAAGGGCGCGGAATATCCACGCGATGGATTATTGTAGAGTAAAAGCAAAATCGAAGCGACTTTCGGAACGGCTCTATCGAGCAGCCGTTTGTAACCAAATCTGTGCCGCCTCGCCTAAAAATTTACGCATTTCGCTATAGGCTGCCAGAAGCCTTTACGCGAATTTTTTTTCGAGGCTCTTCCTGAGGATTTTCCGAAAGGGTTTCCGTGGGAATCTCCAGAGGGATTTCCGGGGCGTTTTTCTGAGTTTCTTCCTGGAGCACGCCTTGGAACGGAAAGATGATCTCTTTCGGTTCGCTCTGTTCAACGCGGATCGCGTGGGTCAGCTTGCCGCTGACAATGGCGCCGTGGTGCATTTCGAGCGTGTGATAGGTAATGTTACCGGACACCCGGGCATGCGCTTCAAGCTCCAAAAACTCTTGCGTAATAATGTCGCCCTGAATTTCGCCGTTGATGACGGCATGAGTCACCGCCACCCGCCCTTCCACTTTGGCCTGCTGGCTGATGATAAGCGTCCCGCTTTTGCCTTCATGGGTGATGATGTTGCCGTTGACGGTTCCATCGACGCGCAAACCACCTGTAAATATGACGTCTCCATTGATCACGGTATCGGCGTTGATCAAACAGTCGATATGCGGATGAGGGGTATTTTTTTTCTTTGAAAACATAATATTAAAAAAGTTTCGCACAATGGTTACTTGACGTTGATCGAACGGGTAATGGCCGAAGTGCCGCCGCCCTTTTTGAGTACCTGCACGGTGAACTGCTGAATCTTCATGCCGTCGGGCACCCGGAATACACCTTCCAAACGTTGATAATACTTGAATTTTACCGGCAGCGGCATAGCGAGGTCGGGCATACCTTGGGGCTTGTCGTCGCCGTCGGCATTCCTGCCGGAAACCGACTCAAGCGACACCGCTTGCGACACACCGTTCGACGTGGCGCCGGTACTGGCCTGTAATTTGACCGTCCCTTCAAAATCATTTTTTGGATTACCGCCCTGCACCAACAAAATCCGGTAACGGTACGTGTTGTTGGCCAGCGACTCAAGGCGCACGTCCTGAATTTTGGCGCCAGCCTCGCGGGTCACATCGGCCACCAGTTTTTGCAGGTAGGTCAATTCTTCCTTCAACTGCGTGTTTTCTTGTTCGAGCGCTTCGGCATGCTGGATCAACGTCGCCTGCGAGCCTTCGCGCATTGACAGCTCACTTTCGAGCGAAGCACTGCGACGCTGCAAATCGGCCAGTTCTTTCTTGAGGGAATCTTCGCGCTCCTGCGCGTTGATTTGCTCGGCGGTCAGCGGCGGAAGCGGCGGTGAGAAGAGATAACGCGCCGTCCACCAGGTAGCCGCCATCGCGCCGAAAAAAACAACCGCCATGAGCAAGCACGACAACCAGCGCGGTCTGGCTCGACGAATCGCGATGCTGTGGCGAGCGCTGACGGCGAAAGGCGAAGACAGGCGGCGGCGGAAAGTTTTTCTCATAAAACGCCATTACCCCCTCTCCCGCTGGCGGGAGAGGGGTAGAGGAGAGGGTAACTCTCGCACGAGAAAAAGCATCGTGTGAACAAAGGTACATTCATGGCGATACAGGCAACGCCGTGAGCCCGACAGTTTCCGGCAGCCCGAACATCAGATTCATGTTCTGCACCGCCTGCCCTGCCGCGCCCTTGACCAGATTGTCCTCGACCACTAGCACGGTTACGCCGCTTGGACGCCGCACAACGGCAATGCGCACCATATTGGACGTGCGCACCGAGCGAGTCTCCGGCAAGCGTCCGGCAGGCAGCACATCAACGAACGGCTCGTTGGCGTAGCGTTGCTCGAACAGCGCTTGCACATCGACGGAATCGTCGGTCAATGTCGCGTACAGCGTCGCAAAAATGCCGCGAATCATCGGCACCAGATGCGGCGTGAACGTCAACTGCACCGGCTGTCCGGCGATGCGGCGCAGCCCTTGTTCCGTTTCAGGGTGGTGACGATGCCCGGCGACGCCGTAAGCGATAAAATTGTCTGTCACCTCCGGAAAGATTTTCGACAACTCAGCAACGCGACCGGCGCCCGAAACGCCGGATTTGCAGTCGGCAATCAGCGTGTTAGTGGCGACGATACCCGCTTCGAGCAAGGGCAGAAAACCTAGCTGCACAGCAGTCGGATAACACCCCGGATTGCCGACAATGCGCGCTTTCCGAATGGCTTCGCGATTGACTTCGGGCAAACCGTACACCGCTTCCTTCAGCAAGTGTGGGCAAGCGTGCGGCATCTTGTACCAGCGCTCGAATTCGGCGGCATCCTGGAGACGGAAATCGGCGGCAAGATCAATGATCTTGACACCGGCGGCGAGCAGCGTTTCGGCCTGACCCATCGCCACACCGTGCGGCGTGGCGAAGAAAACCACATCGCATTCTGTCAGACGCGCCTCATCGGGCGTGCAAAACACCAGCTTATCGAGCGCAGGATGACCGCGCAGACTCGGAAAAAAATCGGTGACAGGCGCTCCCGCATCCTTGCGCGACGTGATGCAATGCAGCGCGGCATTCGGATGCTGCGCCAGCAATCGCAACAATTCGACGCCCGTATAGCCGGTTCCCCCGACAAGTCCCACATTCAGTTTCATAGGCGAAACGGTGGCAACAGCCCCGCTCTGGATGAATTTGCAAGTCGGTATTATCGCGGAAAAGAAGGAGTATGATAAAAAATGCCGGTAATTTTTTCGCTATGACGTTTTTGAAACATTTGCTTCCGACAGTGCGTATGTCGTGATGAGCGTAATTGGTGGTGAACACAGCGAGCCTCAGCGAGTCAGATGAAGACCTCATGGCTGACGATGGCTTGATCGCCATGTCCTGCACGATCCGCCATCTTGACGGCGCCTTGCTCGCCGAAGCCTCGTTGTTGGTGTTCCAGCCTAACAATTTGGAGGCCTATCTGCAACGCACGGCTTCCGTCCGCGAAAACACTTCGGCGTTATAGTGAACCGCACAACTTTTTATACTTTATTGACTTTGCCTTGCCGCACTACTTGCGCTGTCTGCCATCATGGCTTTGTCTGGCCGCCTCGTCTAAAAATTGATGTGATTCACTATACAATGACGCCTTCTCCAATCCATAAATAGTATGACTTCATCTTCTTCCCGAACTGTGCTTGTCACCGGCGCCAGCCGGGGCATTGGTCGCGCCATTGCTCTACGCCTGGCACAAGACGGGTTCGATATCGCCGTCCACTGCCGCAACCAGCGCACCCAAGCTGAAACCGTCATGGATGCCGTCACCCAGCAGGGACGGCAAGCCCGGTTACTGATGTTCGACATCGCCGACCGCGAAGCGACACGACACGCGCTGGAAGCCGATATTGCGGCCCACGGCGTTTACTATGGTGTGGTATGCAACGCCGGCGTATCCGCCGACAACGCCTTTCCGGCCATGCCCGCCACCGACTGGGATCGGGTACTCGAGACCAATCTCGACGGCTTTTATAACGTCCTTCATCCGCTGATCATGCCGATGGTGCAGACACGCCGTCCCGGCCGCATCGTCACGCTGTCATCGGTTTCGGGCATCTCCGGCAACCGCGGACAGGTCAATTACAGCGCTGCCAAAGCCGGCATCATCGGCGCCACCAAAGCGCTGGCGCTGGAACTGGCAAAACGGAAAATCACTGTCAATTGCGTAGCGCCCGGCCTGATCGAGACCGACATGATGTCGCCGGAAGTGTTCGAACACGCCCTACCCGCCATTCCTGTGCGGCGAGCCGGTCAACCTGAGGAGGTTGCAGCGGCCGTCGCCTTTTTGATGCGCGATGACGCCGCCTACATCACGCGGCAGGTCATTGCTGTCGATGGAGGCATGCTGTGAGCCATCGCCGTGTTGTCGTCACCGGCATGGCCGGTATCAGCCCGATCGGTCACCACTGGACGGATGTCGAACGTGCCTTGCGCGCCCGGCAGAACGCTGTCCGCTATATGGACGAATGGGCCGACATCGCCGGACTCAACACCCGTCTCGGCGCACCCGCCGCTTCGTTCGAACTGCCGGAGCACTATTCCCGTAAGCGCACCCGCAGCATGGGGCGCGTTGCCCTGATAGCATGCCTGGCCAGCGAATGGGCGCTTGCCGATGCTGGTTTGCTCAACCATCCAGTGCTGAAATCGGGACGCACCGGCGTATCCTACGGCTCCTCGCTCGGTGAACCCGGCGCACTCACCGATTTCGCGCAGCTCATCGAAGGGCGCTCGCTCAATAGTCTTACCGCCAACAGTTACCTGCGGGTGATGTCGCACACCGCACCGGTCAATATTGCTGTCTTTTTCGGACTGACCGGCCGGGTCATCACCACATCGAGCGCCTGTACTTCCGGCAGCCAGGGTATCGGCTACGCGTACGAAGCCATCCGTCACCATTACGCCGACGTAATGATCGCGGGGGGATCTGATGAACTGTGTGCGTCGGAAGCGGGGGTTTTCGACGCTCTGTTTGCCACCAGCACCCGAAACGATGCCCCCGCTACGACGCCACGCCCTTACGACCGCGACCGCGACGGATTGGTGATCGGTGAAGGTGCCGGCACGCTCATTCTCGAAGAGCTTGAACATGCCCGCGCTCGTGGCGCCCGGATAATTGCCGAAATCGTTGGCTTTGCCACCAACTGCGATGGCGCCCACGTCACTCAGCCGCAGGCTGAGACCATGACCACTGCCATCCGGCTGGCGCTGGACGATGCGGGTCTTCCGCCCAGTGCGATCAGCTACGTCAACGGGCACGGTACCGCCACCGAACTGGGCGACATTGCGGAAAGCATCGCTACCCATACTGTTTTCGGCGAGAATATGCCCTTTTCATCACTGAAGAGTTATATCGGACACACTCTGGGCGCTGCCGGCGCTATCGAGGCGTGGATGACGATCGAAATGATGCGAACCGGCTGGTTTGCACCGACGCTGAATCTGGATCAAGTCGACCCTCGCTGCATGCCGCTCGACTACATTCAAGGCGATGGGCACGTTCTTGATTGCGAATACACCATGAGCAATAACTTTGCGTTCGGCGGCATCAACACGTCGCTTATTTTCAAACGGTTGAATTGATCATTTTTCGTGCATTGGTAAGTCAAGCTCCCCTCGCCCGCTTGCGGGAGAAAGGCTGGGGGAGAGGGTGGTTATCAGAAATCAGTGTGGGTGTGAGAGAGAACTGGGGAGAAGGTACTCCGTCATTCTGCGCGTGCCTCCCCGCCCAAAATCGCTGTGCGATTGGACGGGAGAGACAAACCCCCGTCCGCCTTCGGCGTCCACCCCTTTGAAAAGGGGGCTTCGGATGCGCGGACAAATGAGCTTTCTCCGTGCCTTTTTCAATGGAGTCGTGAATTCGCACACCGCGGCTTCGCGTGAATAATAAACGACACTGGATTCCCGCCAGAAGCATGCGGGAATGACGATGCATCGTGCCATTTTCTACGGAAGTCGTGAATCCATACACCGCACCAATTTGAACCACCCTCTCCCCCACCCCTCTCCCGCAAGCGGGCGAGGGGAGCTTGACGGTGCCTTTTACAATGGTAGTCGTGAATTCATACACCGCGCCTTCGCGTAAAGTAGGGGCACAGCATGCCGTGCCCCTGCGATTGGTGTGTGAGAGAACTGGGGAGAAGGTACTCCGTCATTCCCGCGTGTTTTTGGCGGGAATCCAGTGTCTTTTTTCCCTTATTAGCCAACTATTTCGGAATACAAGTCACGCCAATACGGATTTGATTTTTCGATTAGCCGAATTTTCCATTGCCGCTCCCATTTTTTGAGTTGTTTTTCCCGCAGAATCGCTGATTCCATGTTGTCGTGAAGTTCATAATACGCCAAGATGTGCGTCTGGTACTTTTTACTGAACCCTTCAACCGCGTCATTACGGTGCTGCCATACGCGTTGCACAAGATTACTGGTTACTCCGATGTATAACGTGCCGTTGCGTTTGCTTAAAATGATGTAAACAGCAGGTTGTTTTTCGTCTCTTGTCGACATATCCGAAAGTTGGTGGTGTGTGTGGCTGGGTTGACTGGGTAGATCATACCGAAACTCGGCAAAAAGACACTGGATTCCCGCCAGGCTTGTCCCCGCAGCGATTTTGGGCGGGGAAGCACGCGGGAATGACGATGCTTCGTGCCTTTTACAATGGTAGTCGTGAATTCGAACACCACGCTTTCGCGTGAATAATAAACGACGCTGGATTCCCGCCAAATGCACGCGGGAATGACGATGCATCGTACCTTTTTCAACGGAGTCGTGAATTCACACACCGCGGCTTCGCGTGAGATATATTTGTGAGATGCTTTTATAGATTCTGCGACTTCGCTTCGCGCAGAATGACACCAAGTCACGCAGGCAATGCGCCTTCTCAAAAAAACAGGGCGGATTTGATCCCGCCCCTACATTTTTCGCAGCCGCTCCGTAAAGAACGCCGACGCAGTAACGGTAGCCCCGTCGGGGTAACGTATCAAATACGCTTCTCCGGTTATAGAAGAACCGGAGGCGATGTGTTTGATAAAATCTTCAGCGGTTTTTATTCTTGATTTTGCCTTTGAGTATTTGAGGTTGAGATGAGAGATCGCCTCGGCAATGCTGTGCGCCTTGCCGTTTCGTATGAATTGCGTGCCTTCCGGTGTGTCTTTGACTGACTCGATGAGCGCTGTGATTTTCTCTTCTTCGCTCATGGCGTAAGTCTGAACAGACACAAAGGCAAATAAAAACGGCAGAAACAAAATCGGCCATGTTCTGCGTACAATTTTTCGATGCCGATCAAACCCGCTCATCTCTTCCCTTTCCGGCAATCTCTTGAAGGAAAGTGAATGAACACCGCTACGGCACAAAACCGGTTTTCAGTTTCTTCGGCGCCGCGACATTTTTCAGCCGTACGTATTGCGGCACGCCATCTTTGAATGGCGGCGGCGCTTCGCCGCGAATCAGCGGCGTCAAATAAGCGCGTGCTTTGTCGGTGATCCCGTAACCGTCGCGGGTGATGAAGTTTTTCGGCAGCATTTTTTCATGGTTGGCGATTTTCGACAGCGGCATCGGCTCAATTTTCCAGCGGTACGGTTTCTCTGAGGCGCGCACAATCGCAGGCATCACTGCGTTGTGTCCGGCCAGCGCCAACTGCACGGCAGCGCGACCAACGGCGTAGGATTGTTCGAGGTCGGTTTTCGAGGCCAGATGACGCGCCGCTCGTTGTAAATAATCGGCAACCGCCCAGTGGTATTTGTAGCCCAGTTTCGCTCTGGTAAGCTGCGCGATCTGCGGGCCGATGCCGCCCAGTTGCACATGGCCGAACGCATCGCGGGTTCCGGCATCGGCCATCAATTTGCCGGAGGCGTCGCGCAATCCTTCCGAAACACCGATGCAGCAATAACCGAACGCATCGACTTTGTTGCGCACCGCCGCGAGGAATTTTGCTTCGTCGAACGCAATTTCCGGAAAGAGAAGCAGTAACGGAATCGGCGTCTCTTTGTCGTCCGCAAGGCCAACAGCCGCCGTGATCCAACCGGCGTGACGCCCCATCACTTCCAACACAAAGACTTGTGTCGAGGTTTTGGACATCGACGCCACATCGAACGCCGCTTCGCGCATCGATGTCGCAACATACTTGGCAACCGATCCAAAACCGGGGCAGTTGTCGGTTAGCACAAGATCGTTGTCCACCGTTTTCGGTACATGAATCGCTTGCAACGGATAGCCCAACTTGTCGGCGATTTGCGAGACTTTGAGACAGGTGTCTGCCGAATCGTTGCCGCCGTTGTAGAAAAAATAACCGATGTCGTGAGCGCGAAATACTTCAATCAGCCGCTCGTATTGCGCACGCGATTCGTCGATTCCTTTTAACTTGTAACGACACGAACCAAAAGCGCCCGATGGCGTATGCTTCAACGCCGCGATGCTTTTTGCGCTTTCGCGCGAGGTGTCGATCAGGTCTTCGGTCAACGCGCCGAGGATGCCATTGCGACCGGCGTAGACGTTGCCAATTTTGTCTTTGTGCGCACGCGCCGTTTCGATAACACCCGCTGCGCTGGCGTTGATGACGGCGGTTACGCCGCCGGACTGTGCGTAGAACGCATTGCGTTTTGTGGTCTTTTTCATAAATTATCCGAATGAAAAGCAACTTCCTTTTTAACCACGAAAGGCACGAAAAACACAAATTTTTCCGCAACCTTCGTGTCTTTCGTGGTTAAAAATTTAAAATGGGAAAATCCTTATCCCCTTTCCCGGCCTTCGCCCTCTCTCTCCCGCAAGCGGGAGAGAGAAAGTAAACAGAAGGGGAAGGCGCTGTACCTGACATCTGATCCCTGACTACACCGCCGTATCCTGCAACGACGCCCGATTGACTTGCCCCAGCAAGCGCCGCCCCGGCGCATAGTCCGATTGCAACGCCAGCGCCTGTTCGGCGCAAGCACGCGCTTGCTGCCGGTCGCCCTGCTCCAGATACAACTGTCCCAGATTGCAAAGGAAGGCCGGATCGTAAGACCGTACCTGCGTCGCCAATGCCTGCGTTGCCAGTGCTTCCGCCGTATATCCTTGCATCCGCTCGACCATCGCCCGCAGATTCAACGCCCACGGGTCGTTGAAACTCAACGCCAACACTTCCTCGATTTTGGCGAGCGCCTCGCTCCAATATTCTTTCTGCGCCGCTGCCGCCGCTTCCTGCAACAACGGTTCGGCCTGCGCGATCAATGCTTCGTGTTTCGTCTGCCATTTCTCGTAAATCCGATCACGAAAACGAACAAACCGTTCGGGATCGTGATTGCGACCACCCGCTGTTCCTGATGAACCGGCATCGACGTACCATAGATAACTTTGCATCGGCTCGAAATAAAATTTCGTGCATTGCGCACATTGCAAGAAGAAGTCCCAATCTTCGTGAATGTCGAGCGACGGATCGAAACGGCAACCGGACTCGATCAGCGATCTGGAAATCAATGTTGCCGACAAATGGATGAAGTTGCGCGAATACAGTTCTACCAACGCGAACGGCTGCCCGAACGGGTCGCGGCGACCATCGTTGAACACTGCCTGCGCCAGCGTATGAACGATTCCGGCACCGTTGGCGCGTGTCGTCGCATCGACCAGTTGGGCGATGTGTTCCGGCAGAAATTCATCGTCGTCGTCAAGAAAGGTAATCCAGTCGCCGGTGGCCGCTTGCAAACCTGCATTGGCTGCCAGCGGTCGTGACAACCGCGTGTTAGAAGCCACCAACTGCAACGGATGCTGTCCGGCGTGGTCTTCCAGCGGCGGGTGAGAAGCGCCACAAGCAGCCACGACCAGAATTTCCAGGTTCGGCCAGGTTTGCGCGGCCAACGACGCCAGCGCTGTGGCGAGACTTTCCCGCGCCATGCTGCGAACGATAACGGAAACGCGGGGTTGATTCATTTTCATAACCTCATGATTTCAGCACGTCCAAACAAGCATCGCGGATGGCGTCAACGCTACCGACACCCGCCACTTTCCGGTAGCGCGGCGCCCGTGCGTCCCCGCTTTCTGCCCAGTCGCCGTAATACGCCACCAGCGGCGCGGTCTGCGCATGGTAAACCTCCAGACGCTTTTTGACGGTTTCTTCGCGGTCATCGTCGCGTTGAATCAGCGGCTCGCCGGTTTCGTCGTCCTTATCGGCGTTTTTCGGCGGGTTGAATTTGACGTGGTAGGTGCGTCCCGACGCCTCATGGATGCGCCGACCGCTCATTCGCTCAATGATTTCCGTGTCGGGCACCGATATTTCCAGAACGTAATCAATGGCGACTCCAGCATTTTTCATCGCCTCGGCCTGCACAATCGTGCGCGGAAAACCATCGAAAAGATACCCGTTAACGCAATCCGGCGCTTTCAACCGTTCGCGCACCAGTCCGATGATGATTTCGTCAGACACCAGTCCGCCGCTGTCCATTACTTCTTTCGCCGCCAATCCCAGCGGCGTTTGCGCCTTGACCGCCGCACGCAGCATGTCGCCGGTGGAAATTTGCGGAATGCCGAACGCTTCCTTGATGAATCCTGCCTGAGTTCCTTTGCCCGCGCCGGGCGGTCCTAACAAAATGAGCCGCATTTGATCCTTCCAAAAAGTTTCCGCAAAACCTCCGCGCCGCCGTTTTTTGACGTACGGCGCCGCTTCTCCGATTTTCTATGTTGCGCCGCGGCAGGTCAACCATTGCCGCGATTTTGAGGAGTCGCTCTTCAAGCCCCGTATGTTTGCGCCCACAGTTGACGGGCAACCGCCAAGTCTTCCTCGGTATCAATCCCCGGCATGGGCGCTTCGCCGACGATCTCGACGACAATCCGGTAGCCGTGCCACAGCGCCCGCAGTTGCTCCAGTTTTTCAATGGCTTCGATCGGCGCCATCGGCAAAGTCGGGAACAAGCGCAAGAACGACGCGCGGTAGGCGTACAACCCATAATGACGGTAGAGCGGATGTTCCGCCGGGTACGCCGACAAAATGGCTTCTTCCGGAAGCGATGCCATCGCATCACGCGCAAACGGCACCAGCGCCCGACTGAAATACAGCGCGTACCCAAGATGGTCAAGCACCGCTTTGACAACGTTCGGATTGCGCGCTTCGGCAAGCGATCTCAGAGGATGGCAAGCGGTCGCCATGGCCGCATCTTCGTGCAGAATCAGTTTTTCGGCAACGCGCTCGATCAGCATCGGCGCCAGAAAAGGCTCGTCGCCCTGAACGTTGACAACGATGCTGTGATCGGACAATCCCAGTGCATCCACTGCTTCGGAAAGCCGGTCGGTGCCGGTCGGATGATCGGAGCGTGTCATCAGCGTTTCAATTCCGGCCTCGCTCACGGCCTTCGCAATGCGTGCGTCGTCGGTCGCCACAATCACCCGCGCACTGCGAATCCGCGACGCCTGTTGGGCAACACGCACCACCATCGGCGCGCCGCCAAGATCGGCCAGCGGTTTGCCCGGCAAGCGAGTCGAAGCGAAGCGGGCGGGAATGATGATGGTGAATGACATGGTGGGAGATATTTTAGCTTATTGCTATGGCTAATTAACGCAATGCGTCGATTTCAGCCTGCTCAAGTTTACGCGCTTCATCTTCGAGCATCACCGGAATGCCGCCGCGGATCGGATACGCGAGCTTGGCGCTCTTTGAGATCAATTCCTTGCGCTCGGCGTTATAGACCAACGCCCCGCGAGTCACCGGACAAACCAGAACCTCCAGCAATTTGGGATCGAGTGTTGGCGAAGCGGTGTTTTCATTCATGGCGTTTCTCCAAAATTTTGCGGTGGCGGTTTGTCGCCACCGTGCAATGTTTCTTCAATAAGATGCAACAACGTCGGCGCTATCGCGCCGGTAACCGGCAAATACCAGCAACGTTCGTCGGCAATCATCGCGCACTTAACCGCGTCTTTCTCGGTCATCAAAATCCAACGCGCCGCCGACAGCGCCAAGTCAGCCGCCGAAAAACGGTGATGGTCGGCAAACGCATGCGTTATCGCGTGAATACCGAGCCGCTGCAACGTCGCAAAAAAACGTTCGGGGTGACCGATGCCAGCGACTGCGTGAACGCCCTCTTCCTGCGCAAAAAAATCGATGTCGCTCCGCTCGTCGGGTTTTAAGACACCACGCCACGCTTCCGCCTTTAACGTCTGCCGGAATACAGGAGCAAACGCTGAAACACTCAGGGCATCACAAAGCGCCTGCTCTTTCTCGTCTTCCATCGACGTGAGCACCACCGCATTGACCCGCGTCAACCGCTGCGGCGGTTCGCGCAACGGCCCGGCAGGCAACAAAAGCCTGTTGCCGAGTTGTCGGGTTCCGTCGAGCAAGGCGATTTCCAGCGTCCGCGCCAATCGGTAATGTTGCAGCCCATCATCGGAAATAAGAACGTCGATATCGGGATGCGTCTCCAACAACGCTCTTCCGGCAGCAACGCGATCACGACCTACCGCCATCGGTACACCAGCACGCGCTACCTGCACCGCTTCGTCACCGACTTCCCGAACATCGCTGTCGGCGTCGACGCAAACAACATCACCTCTGGCGCTGGCGTCACCGCCATAACCACGGCTAATCACCCCGGGACGAAACCCGCGCTCCGACAACGCTTGCGCCAGCGCGATCACGAACGGCGTTTTGCCGGTGCCGCCAACGGTGATATTTCCAACGACAATCACCGGCACCGGCAGCGTAACACTCCGAATCAGCCCATGCCGGTACAGTGAAGCGCGAAGGGCGACCACCGCGCCAAACACCAGCGACAACGGCAACAACAACCACGCCAGCCACGTCACCCGTGGCGCGTACCAGGTCTTCAACAATGTTTGCGACAGGTTATTCATCAGCAGCCCTTGATCGCAGTATATAGCGCGGATCAAGAGCTGGGAATTCGGGTGGCAAACGTAACCCTCGGCATGTTGGCAAGTCGCGCCGCCTCCATCACCCGAATGACCGATTGGTGCGAAGCGCTACCATCGGCATTAATAATCACCACAGGGTCTTTGCCGTCCTGCGCTGCCGATTGCAGCAACGCAGCAAAATCCTCGACCGTCGAAAAACGAAACACTTGTTTGTTGACCACGTAATTGCCCTGCGCATCAACGCCGATATTGATTTCGGTCGGCTTCACCTCCGGCTTCGCGGCGTTGGCTTCGGGCAGCATGATCTGCAATTCCCGAATGCGCTGATACGTAGTACTGACCATCAGAAAAATCAGAATCACCAGCAATACATCAATCAACGGAATGAAGTTGATCTCAGGTTCATCGCGCACCCGGTAGCCACGTAAATTCATGAAGCTGCTCCTGCTTTCCTAGCGAGAAGAACTGGTATGAATCGCATCGACCAGCCGGATCGCTTCGCGTTCCATCTCGACAATGTAAGACTCGACCAGCGCCCGAAAATGCCGGTAAAAAATCATGCAGGGAATCGCAATCATCAGCCCAAACGCCGTGTTGTAAAGCGCAATCGAGATGCCGTGCGCCAATTGTGCCGGATTGGTATTACCGGCAGCATCAGTCGAACCGAAAATCTCGATCATTCCGACCACCGTACCGAACAGCCCCATCAGCGGCGCCATCGCGGCAATCGTTCCCAGCGTTGTCAGAAAGCGATCAAGACGGTGCGTGACCACGCGCCCCACTTCTTCGATCGCCTCCTTCATCACAATCCGCGGCGCCTGAGCATTCGCCAATCCGGCAGCAATGATTTGTCCGAGCGGACCGCGTTGTGCCGTCTGCGTCAACAACTGAGTACTCATTCCTTTTTGCCGATACTCAGCGAGCACCTGATTCACCAAATCGTTGGGAATGATGTTAGATCGGCGCAGCGTCCAAAAACGCTCAATGATAATCGGCAACGCAATAACCGAAGCCAGAATCAAAAACCAGATCGGCCACCCGGCAGCCTGAATAATTGCCCACACAGTTTTTCTCCATCCGAAAGAGTGACAGTTTAACGCAGCGACATGATTTTATCAGGGTTCTGCAAATCTCGTCGGGCGGATAAGGGCGAAACCCTTAATCCGCCGCAACAGGGAGTGCGGGTGTCTCGCCTGCAGGCGACCCTCCCCCGAAATTTCGCCTTCCATGCCGGGGCGAGACAATCTAACCGACATGGAAGGAGAAGAGAAATGAAGATGCCGCGCTTGCGTGCGGAAAATGTCCGGTTGAAGATGCACGTAGACATCTAAGGAACCTCTGAATAAGTCATTCCGTCATCCCCGCATGCCTTTGGCGGGAATGACGGCGCTTCGCGAATTGTTCAGCGCTTCTTTAACAGCCTGAAGAATGAAAGGGTGCATGGCACTCGTTACCACACGATAGAAGAAGCAAAAGCCGACTTGTTCGACTGCATTGACCCGTTCTACAATCGCAAACGCAGCCACTCTGCGCTTGGATACACTTCCCCTATGAAATTCATGGAGAATTGGAGTAAGCGTCAGCTTGAGCAAGAGAAGGCCGCATGATTCAAACAGGATGGAAGGCGAAAAAACGAGGAAAGGCCAAGATATGAAGAATGCTGCGCTAGCTGTCTCTTTGGGCGCAATGCTCGTTATAAATTGCGGCGGTTGCGTCGCAGAATCATCACGGCGCTACTCTTTGGCAGATGTACAAGGCGTCTGGTGGTCGGATTGCAAAAATCCGGCGGCGGAATTTGTTATCAAGAACGATCATTATTTTGGCGATTTCTTGGGCCAACATAAGGTTTCTATAAAAGACAACGTTCTCACATTCGAGGGAGGGTTCGTGGTTGGGCACGATGTGAACGTGAGCGGAAAGCCGCTTTCTTTTATTATCATCAGCGCCCGCCCATCTGAATTAGTGCTTCGCTCTCTGGCGAATGGACATGACAGAGATTGGCGGCTCCACTCGTGCGAGTAAAAAACACCATCCGGCGGCGGACAACCGGTAAATGAAGAATAAGAAATGACTCTTACTACCGGGATGTGAGGCAATGCCTGATTTCTGGCGCCTGATCCCCGAACGGTGGGCATGGCCTGACGGCCTTTGCCCACCTTGTTTTGTAATGCTACGCGCCGCGCCGTCTCTGCCGGAGCGCCAGCCCTCCCAGCGCCAATGCCAGCAGCGCCAGTGTCGCTGGATTGAGCACAGGAATCGGAGCGGTTGTCGTGCCTGGTATCCCGGTAATGCTCAGACTCGCCGTGCTTGTGGGGGCATCGCGCCAGACCGAATCGGCCACAACGCAACGGAACAGCCGCCCATTCATCCCGCTCGTAACGCCTGTCAGCGTCAACGTATCGGTTGTGGCACCGGAGTATGTGGCGTCATCAACGATATCCGTCCATGTAGTGCCGTTGTTTGAGGAAACCTGCCATTGGTATTCCCGGGGCGCTGCGTGACCCGGGAGAAGCGCCACCGAGAAACTGGTATTGTCGCCAAGCGCAATGGATTGATCTGATGGGCTGGTGGCTGGCGGAAGTACCGGATAGTCCCCATGCGCCGGATCGGGATGGTCGGCGAGGTTGACCGGCACGGTTCCGACGCTGGCGTTCACGCCGCCGCCCAAATCAAACTCGGCTCCGTTCACGCCGCTACCACCGCCATCGCCGCAAAGTGCGCCGTCACCGTCACCGCCACCGCCCCCTGCGCTGCCCAAGGCCAGCGTGTTGTTGGCAAGGGTAATGTTTGTGGCGCCGCCGCTACCGAGGGTACTGTTACTACCGCCACCACCAACGCCCGCGCCGCCGCCAGAATTGGCGGCGCCGTTACCTCCAACCGCCTGAACCAGCGATGTGCCGTCGATGACGATATTGTGGCCTCCGCCCGCTGACCCTTCGGCGGTCATGATAAAGCCGCCGCCAAGATCAACACTTAGGTAGAAGGAACCTCCGCCACCAATGCCCGCGCCGCCGCCGCCGAAATCGCCGATGCCAGCGCCGCCCGTTGCGATCACCGAAGAGCCGGTGATCGTGATATCGCTGCCTTCACCACTGAAGCCGCCGCCAATACCCGCGCCCGCGCCGCCGCCCACGCCCGGAGTGCCCCCACGGTCATAACCTGCGCCACCGGTCGCGGTGACCGAAGCGTTGATGATCGTGATATTGCGGCCATGGGAGACTACGGACAACGCATTGCCGCTGCCGATGCCCGCAGAACTGGTGCCGCCGGTCGCAACAACCGTGGTGTGCTGAATCGTGATCGGCCCATTGGCACCACCTGTGATGCCTGAAGGTGTGCCTATCCCTGCGCCGCCGTAAGCCCCGTTGCTGCCGCCGATGGCGGTCAATTTGCCGGGGCCTTCAATGGTAAGTTCGGCGGTGTCCGGTACGTTCACGCCCGCAAAGGCAGAACCCGTAGCGATGGCGCTGTTGTCGCCGACAACCACGAGACCGCAGCCCAAGCCGCCCGCGCTGATGGGGCTGGCGCTTCCGGCGTTGGTGATGCTTGCATCTCTCAGCGTCAGCGTGACGCCCGTGTCGATGACAACGGCGAGATCATTATGGATGCCGGTGAGCGCCACACCGTTTACCGTGACATTGACGGGTTGTGCGCCTGTGTAGCCGGTCATATCGTACACACCGATGGCGATGATGTTTCCGTCAGTTGGAATGGGTTGCGGCGTTGCCGCAAATGCGGACACGCTGAAAATGGATAACAGCGCTAGCACTCCGATGAGAAAAGTCCGCAAAATGTGGAAGGGGTTTATAACGGCTAACATGATGCTTCCTTTCTCTTTCCAAGATGCTCGGGTATCTTAAAATTATACTCAACACTGCTTGGAACGGCTTCGGCTTTAACGTGCACTGGCGGCTTTTGTTTAACCCAGATTTTCCATTAGCGGTCGTGCAAAAGAGAAATAATGGATTCAAATTTAAGATTCTTCGCGGAATTCCGGGGACTTCAGGAAAAAAACGAAACCGACGGGGGTTTGGTGGTCTGCCCCCGATTGTTCGATTGTCACAAAGCGGTTCCTTTGTTTGGCACAAAGAAGCTGGACATGTCCACGCCTTCCAGTTCAAGCAGCTTTATCTTTTTGTCGATACCCCCGGCAAATCCCGTCAAACTGCCGTTGGAGCCAACCACCCGGTGACATGGAATGATGATGGAAATGCCATTATGAGCCACAGCTCCGCCCACTGCCTGACTGGACATGCTTTTTTTATTCATCCGGGAGGCCATTTTTTTGGCAATTTCTCCATAAGTCGTGCATTGACCGTAAGGAATTTCGCAGAGAATATCCCAAACACTTTTTCTGAATTCGCTACCTATGGGGGCTAATGGCACATCAGAAATAGGCGGCCTTCCGCCTGCGAAATAGGTGTCCAACCATTTTTTTGTTTTAGTAAAAATCAGCAAGTCAGATTTTTCCTCAATACTGCCTTTCAGCGTTTCCGCGAAATATTTTTGCTTGCTCATCCAGAGCCCCACGAGGTTGTCGCCATCCCCGCCCAAAGTGATCTCTCCCAAAGGAGAATCGTACAATGTCGTATAAAACATCATAAACCTGCCTCAACTTTAAGCTTAAGCTTGGTTTGCTCCGGCAAAGCATTCCAGTGAACACCCCGCAAGGCGCCCTCCAGCGAATAGAGGTAGTAGCAAACCGGAATGTGCTTGTCAGGATTGTTGGACCGAACCATCTGATATGCCTGGACTACACCAACGCGACGAAGATCACCAACAGTCGAAATGCCAACCTCGCTGAACCGATCAGCAATCGTAGTGCCGATATTGGCAAGACCTTTGAGTGGGCAATCATTTCGCAGCATTCGGAGACCTTTCTAAAAATGACCTGACCGACTATAGGCGACATTGAACTTCTTGACAGCCTTCGGTTTAATCCCGAGGCGTAACTTTGGGCTGCCCGGCGCGCGAAGCGAGCTTAGCGCGACTGAGCATGTTGTTAGGGGGCTTGGCGAAACCGAACGCAAGCCCAACCGAGCGCACGATCCGCAAAGTGTAGCACCTTCGCTTGCCGGAGCGGGATGAGACCGCGAAGCTGAATACTGGCTGGATGCAGGGTAGGGGACTGAAAGCGACATGTGTCTGAGCGCGAAGCTCCAGCCCTCAGAGATACGTCCGACCAGCAACAACGAATTTCCGCCGACCCTTCGTGCAACAGCCATCTTTCACCCTGATGTCCGCGCTTTCTAACGCCCAAGCTAACCGGCGGCGAAGTCGTCTGGGTTGAGCGCAATGTCAGGTTGCATTCCTCGAAGCCAATGATCGTCCTACCAAATGAATGGCACAAAACGATACCTGACCCGCTTTTGGTATTCCGTGTATCCGGGCAGGGTCTTCACAAGGAAACGTTCTTCATCAAAGAGCCGCCAGAGCAGAGACGGTATCATCGCCCCGAGCACGACGAGTCCCCAGTACGAGCCAAGTGCCAGCGGCGTGCCAAGAAGGTACAGTGACGCGCTCGCATACATTGGGTGGCGGACGATGGCATACGGCCCGGTAGAAATGACCTTCTGATCTTCGGCGACTTCGATGGTTGCGGACGCAAAGGTGTTCTCTCGATACACCAGGTATGTGCAATAGAACCCAATCACGACAAGCACATCACCGATCACAACGCCGCCCAGTGGCACGGCGGACCATCCGAAGCGGAAGTCGAGCCCTGGCACGACAAGCAGGGCGGTGAATCCGATTGACGTGCACAGCATGATGAGCCTCTGCACTGGTTGCCTTTCCGCCGTCGGCCCAGCCTTTATGCGGCGTGCAAGAAGCATCGGGTCGTGTCTCATGAGATAGAGGGTGGTGAGGATCGATGCGCCAGTGAAGATTGACAGATAGACCCATGCCTGCCAGTAGTGAACGGTCCAGGCGGGGACAAATAGCAGCAGACCCATGACGATCGGAAGAGCTGTGAGGCTGAGCCATGCTTTTGTGTTGAGATTCTTCATAGCACCATCTGCCATTACCACACGCTGACGAGTATGCAACCTAACGTTGATGTTAACCGGCATCACAAGGCGCAGCCTTGGGGTGTCCAGCGAGCGGAGCGAGCGTGGTTGAGCATGTTGTTAGGACGCTTGGCGAAACCGGACACACGCTCAATCGAACACACGATCCGCAAAGTATACCGCCTTCGCTTGCCGGAGTGGGATGCAGCCGCGAGGCCGAACACTGGCCGGGTGCAGCGCAAGGTCAACGGGGTGCCGTTGATGCGCGCCCAAATTTCGGCTATATTTGGCCGTATCGCATACCACGGAGAAAACCATGAGCCTTGCCACCCAAATCAAACCCATCTCTTACCTCAAGTCCAACGCTGCTGACATTGTGAGGAATTTTGCCGTCAACCCTGAATCGCTCATCATTACGCAAAACGGTGAAGCAAAAATGGTCGTCGTTGAAATCAATCAGTATGAGAAGCAACAAGAACAACTCGCGCTTCTTCGCTTGATTGCTCTTGGCCGTAAGGAATATCAGGCTGGCAACTATACTGAAGCTGAAACTTTCTTTGAAGAAATGGACAAGGAAGGATGAACAGAAAAGTCCTCATTCTGAATGTCGCCAAATCAGATTTCAGAGAAATCAAGAGCTATGTCAGAACTCAGTTTGGTGAAAGTGTTTGGAAAGAAGTCAATCAAGAGTTCCAGAACACAATCAGGAACATTGGATTGAATGCTGAAGCGGGCCAGAGGATTGAAGAACTCGGAGAACTGGGGCAAGACAACTTCAAAACACGACTCGTTCGACAAACAAAAATTGTTTATGCGTTTGACGAGAGAGAGGTGTTGGTTCACATGTTTATTCACGAAAAACGAGACTTCAGAACGCACCTGCTCAAACGACTTTTGAGTATGTGACGGCTTGCTGGCTTGACTGTGGCGACCAACACCTGAATGAACCGGCGACGAAGCCGCCCAGGTTGAGCGCAATATCAGGCAATTTCGGAGTCTGGCCGACATTCGAGTAAAAAACCATGCTCTTCACTCCATTCGTGCAGAGTTTCCTGAATCACCCGCTGTTCGTATTCACGCCATGCTTCAAGCTGACCAGCGCGGTCGAGTTCCGCCTTGAAATGAGAGTACGCTCCTTTCTTGCGGAAGTACTGACGAACGCGCTCATATAAATCGGGAATGTTTTCTGTAACGAAGCGCAGCGCAAGCGAGCGGCCAAGCCCCAACTCGTGTTTGCCCGGTACTGCAACGTATTGGCTCCCGTCGTCAATGTCATCCGGGAGTTCTTCGTCGATCCCTTCGCCCGACCAGTGGATGCTTCCCGTAGCCCTGCTCACGTATGCCGCACAATCAACGCCTGTAACTTCGCCTGAGCTGACCCACTCAAAAGCGTCGAGCAAATCTTGAAGGTTAATGCGTGTATTCATGCGGTTTCAGATGATTAACGTTTATGTTTCTCGGCAAACCAAAGCATAGCCTCAGGATGTCCAGCAAGCAAAGTTGAGCAAGTTGTCAGGACGCCTGGCGAAACCGAACGCAAGCTCAACCGAACGCACGACCCGCAAAGAATACCCCCTACGTTTGTCAGAGCCTCTATGTACATGTACAATAAAAAGTACATAATAACTAGAGCAGGAGTTTTTATCATGGACGCCATCACCTACACCGCAGCTAGAGCCAATCTTGCGACCACGATGACCCGAGTTTGCCAGGATCACGAGGCGTTGATCATTACGCGCAACGGCCAACAGTCCGTGGTTATGATGTCGCTGGACGACTACAAGGCTCTTGAGGAAACCGCCTACCTGCTGCGTAGCCCGGAGAACGCCAAACGTTTGCTTAGTGCTGTGGACGCGCTGAACAAGGGCAAGGGCAAAGAACGGAGACTCTCTGAGTGAGGCTCATC